>NZ_DASZJJ010000235.1:0-5886 GCF_035948235.1 Paraburkholderia sp.
GGTGTCAACATCATGCCGGAATTTTCCAGTTTCAAATGGAACGGGTTTCTGGGCCAGGGTCAACTCGAACACTCGACCTACGGATTAAAAGTCAAAGCGGCGCCATGTGGTTTTCACCGCCCGGCACCGCGGCGTTTGCAGCGCCTTGTCGAGTCGGCCGCTTGTTGTCACCGCCTGTTGTGACAGATTCGCCACGAAAGGGCAGGGAAGGCAGTTCTGGCGGTGATATCAGCACTTTCTCCCCGCTTTTTCGCCTAACTTCCCAAGGCGCGCTAAAATTGCGCACCTTTTAACCCGTCGCCGGAATCAGTCCTGAGTTTGCCTTGAGCGTGCAAAAGATCCTTATCGTGCGCGTGTCGTCGCTTGGCGACGTCGTCCACAACATGCCCGCCATCGCCGACATCCGGCGGCGGTATCCCGACGCGCAGATCGACTGGCTCGTCGAGGAAAGCTTCCAGTCGCTCGTCGAGCTGGTGCACGGCGTGCGCCGCGCGATCCCGTTCTCGCTGCGCCGCTGGCGCAAGCGTTTGCTGTCGGCAGCCAACTGGCGCGAGATCGGCGCGTTCCGTCGCGCGCTCGCCGCCGAAAAATACGACCTCGTGATCGACTGCCAGGGGCTCATCAAGACCGCCTGGGTCGCAAGCTGGGCGCGCGGGCCGCTTGTGGGCTTAGGCAACCGCACCGACGGCGCGGGCTACGAATGGCCCGTGCGCTTCTTTTACGACAAGTCGATTCGCATCGAACCGCGCACCCATGTGGTCGAGCGCACGCGCCAACTGGTTGCGGGCGCCCTCGAACTGCCGCCGCCGTCCGTCCAGGACGACATCGATTTCGGTCTGGACACCTACCGCGCCGCGCAGGCGCTGGCGGGCCTCGGCCTGAATCTGCCGGTGCCTTATGTGGTTTTCGTGCACGCCACGTCCCGCGCCGACAAGCAGTGGCCCGACGCGCACTGGATCGAGCTGGGCCAGGCGCTGGTGCGCCGCGGCGCCTCGCTGGTGCTGCCGTGGGGTAGCGACGCCGAGCGCGCCACCAGCGAGCGCCTCGCACGCGAGTTCGGCGAAGCGGCCATCGTGCCGCCCAAACTCTCGCTGCCCGCCGTGGTTGGCCTGATCGACGGGGCGGCAGCGACCGTGGGCGTCGATACCGGCCTCGTGCACATCGCGGCCGCGCTGAAGCGCCCGACCGTCGAGTTGTACAATTTCGCGACCGCGTGGCGCACCGGCGGCTACTGGTCGCCGAATGTCGTCAATCTCGGCACCGCCGGGCAGCCGCCGACGCTGGCCCAGGTCAAGGGCGCGCTCGCGGGCTTCGGCCTGCTTTGAGATGAACACACAGCGCGCGGGGTGCGGCAACGTGCTCCAGCTTGTTTGTCGGAAAAGCCTGACGGGCTGCGGCGCATCAAGGCGCGCCGTGCGGCCCGCGCGGTATAAGGGTCGGCGCGCGCGGCGCCCGGCCTGTTCAACCAGGCGAGACATGACGCAACAACGGACGCAACAGCGGAGGCTACGGCGCGCACCTCGAGCCTCGGGCGCCGCGACCGTCGAACGTGACGCCGAATCGGCCCAGACGGGACCGCACCGGACCACGGCGCCCGGCATCCAGATCCATCGCTTCCAGGGGCGACCATGAACGAATCCCAGATCATCGAAATCACTTCCGCCGACTGGCAAGGGCAGTCCCTGCCGATGCCGCGCGAGCAACTGCTCGACGCCGTCGAGCAGGGCAAGGTGTTGTACTTCCCCAAGCTGGAATTCCCGATCGAGGGCGGCGAGCGCGCGCTGCTCGATCCGGCCATCGCCGATCCCAAGCGCAAGAACATCAGCCTCGACCCGAACGGCGGCGCGCTGCATGGCGTGCTCGGCGACACCGTGCAGCAGTCGGCCGTGCGCGCGCTGATTGCGCGTTACCAGACCTGTGCGCACACGCTCGTCGACGGTCTCTTTCCCGAGTACACCGGCAAGCTGCGCGTCGCGCCCACGAGTCTGCGCCTGCATCAGGTGGAAACGCGCGAGACCTCGTGGCGCAAGGACGATTCGCGTCTGCACGTGGACGCCTTCCCGTCGCGGCCGAACTACGGCGAGCGCATCCTGCGCGTGTTCACCAACGTCAACCCCAACGGCGCGCCACGCGTGTGGCGCGTGGGCGAGCCGTTCGAGGACATGGCGAAGCGCTTCCTGCCCAACATCAAACCGCAGATGCCGGGCTCGGCGTGGCTTCAGAACCTGCTGCACATCACCAAGTCGCCGCGCAGCGAGTACGACCATCTGATGCTCAATCTGCACGACGGCATGAAAGCCGATCTCGAGTATCAGAAGGTGTGCCCGCAGCAGACCATCAACTTCCCGCCGGGGTCGGTCTGGGTGTGCTTCTCCGATCACACCTCGCATGCGGTCATGTCCGGCCAGTTCATGATGGAGCAGACCTTCTTCCTGCCCGCCAAAGACATGGTGCATCCGGAATGGGCGCCGCTTGGCATCCTGCAACGCCTCAAGGGCAAGGAACTGGTTTGACAGCGACAATAGCGACGATGCACGCACGCGCGAGCGGTGAAGCGGCGGAGGCCGGATGCTAAGGGCCATTTATCGCGCGGCCTGGTGGCTGATCGCGCCGCTCGCGGTGCTGCGGCTGATGATCCGCTCGCGGCGCGAGCGCGGTTATCGCGAGCACGTCTGCGAGCGCTTCGGTCATAGCGCCGGGCGTCTGCCCGAGGACGACACGCCGCTGATCTGGGTGCATGCGGTGTCGGTGGGCGAAACGCGCGCGGCGCAGCCGCTCGTCGATGCGCTGCTGGCGGCGCGCCCCGACGCGCGCATCCTGCTCACGCACATGACGCCGGGCGGCCGCGCGACCGGCGAGCAACTGTTCGGCGATCGCGTGCTGCGTTGCTATCTGCCTTACGACATGCCGGGCGCCGTGCGGCGCTTTCTGCGCACGTGGCGTCCCTCGCTCGGTCTCGTGATGGAAACCGAGGTGTGGCCCACGCTCATCGACGAATGCAAACACGCCGACGTGCCGCTGGTGCTGACCAATGCGCGCATGTCGGCGCGTTCGTTCCGGCGCGCGGCGAAGTTCGGCGCGGGCGCGCGCGAAGTGTTTGGCGGCTTTACGCGCGTGCTGGCGCAAAGTCCGGCCGATGCGGAACGTCTGGGGTCGCTGGGCGCGCGCAACGTGGCGGTGCTCGGCAATCTGAAGTTCGACATGGCGAGTCCGCCTGCGCTGGTCGCACGCGGACGCGACTGGCGCCGCGCGATCGGCACGCGGCCCGTTTGGGTCGCGGCGAGTACGCGCGAAGGCGAAGAAGAACTCGTACTGGAAGCGTTCGCCGCGCTGAAGGTGCCCGACGCATTGCTGATTCTCGTGCCGCGCCATCCGCAGCGCTTCGACGAAGTTGCCGCGCTGGTTGCGCGCAAGAACTTCAGGCTCGAGCGGCGCTCGCAATGGGCGCCGGCGGCGAATGCGGTAGATGTGCAGACGAACGTACCAGCATTGCCGCAGGATGTGAACGTGCTGCTCGGCGATTCGATGGGCGAAATGGGCGCGTACTATGCGGCTGCGGATCTGGCTTTTATCGGCGGAAGTCTGCTGCCGCTGGGCGGGCAGAATCTGATCGAGGCCTGCGCGGTGGGCACGCCGGTGCTGATCGGCCCGCACGTATTCAACTTCACGCAGGCCACCGCCGATGCAATGGCGGCAGGCGCCGCGCTCCAGGTGCAGGATCCCGCGGGTCTTGCGGTTGCGTTGCGCGAGTTGTTCGAAGACAAGTCGCGCCGCGTCACGATGGGCGCGGCGGCCTCGGCCTTTGCGGCACGTCATCGTGGCGCGACGGCGCGCACCGTGGACGTTGTGCAAGCACTTGTCGCAGGCATATAAGTTCTCGGGGCCAGTCGTACATTTAACATCGCACGCGTAGCGTTGCCCGCGAACTCGGGCTGTGCTGCTGGCACTAACTGTACGTTCGCCTCAGAGTAACGGGATTCCCGATTTGTTCGAGAAGATATTCAAGGGCGATTCTGGATGGCGCGTTTGATACCTGCTAGTTTTGAGCGGGAGATCGTAAACTGAGATTCAGGGAACCTACTCCATCGACCGACGCTTCCCGGCGAATTGACCGTGTATAAAATGAGCATCGTAAGTTGGTTGATCCGACCGTCGAATTTCTACTCTCTCGTTAAGTTGTTTTAGACAATATGCGCTGTAGATTTTTGCAACCGTAGAACGTCTGTGACGAGAGTAGTGGGATCGGTGCGGTCAGGACAGTTGCGCGCGTAGAGCGTCGGCAGCTTCCGCTGGAACACCGTACTCCTGCGCGAGAACGAGTGAGGCTTTTGCCGCCTCGAGTTGATTGCTGCCAACCAGCGCGTGAAAGTAGTAGACCCAGAGCTGAGCAAAATACGGTGTATGACCAAGCACCCGTTCGAAGTGCGGCACTGCTTGGCCGGGACGGCCTGTTTGCATGTGCAGTACACCTAGATGGTAGTTTGCATCAAGGTGATCGCTGTCCGAGTCAAGGACGATTCCATATAGCGTAGCAGCATCGGTATATTGCTGTTTTCGATGATGATCGATCCCGGCGTGCATCACGAGATCGATATCCCTTTCCTGTTGCGCGTCGGGGGGGGGCATGGTCGTGTCGTTAAACGACGTGAAAGCGGTCATGACGTTGGCACGCGAACGTGTCCAGGAGCGGAGATGTGGAAATTATGGAGGGAATGGCGGGCAAGCGATGCGTCGAGATCGAGTCAATCTGAGCGGCAATTTGACCTGTAAAGGGTGTTGGGTGCAGCTGCGCGCGAGGCTGACTTTCTATTGCTCCTAGCACAAGCAGCTCCACGGCTGCTTATTCTGCGGTCAGAATTGCGCGATGCGGTGATACTGGCTGACGTTGCGCGCGGCGCGCATGCTCGCCTGATACTCTGCGCCAAGCGCCCGTTGGGCCAATTGCGCCGCTTCGGCAACGCGGGCGTCAATCGCCTGAACCTCCTTGAGCTGCATGATGACCGAAGGTGGTTGACTCGCACCGAGCGACATCAAGAGCGGCGAGCGATCATCCGCAAGTTGCGCGGCGCGTTCCCACTCGCCGACGGCTGCGGCCTGCTCGATGGCCTTGCTGAATTGCCAGATCAGTTCGATGCGGGTCAGTGCGTCCATAGTTCGCGCCCCTTATTTGCTTGATCGCGTTAGCTCTTGTTGGTGGCCAGCGCGCCTGCGCTGTTGGTACCACCAAAGAGTTGAGTCAGATATTGCTGGTTGTTGTTCATCGTCGCCATTAGCGTATTGAGCGCTGTGAATTGCGCAGTGTACATGCTGGTCAACTGTGTCTGGTAATCCGTGAGATTGGTCTGCTGCGTCGTCAGATTCGTCAGGTCGCTGTTTATCGCATTCGTTCGCGTCGCGATCGCGCCAGTCGTCGACAGATAGTTCGTGATGTTCGTATTCAGCTGCTCGGCAACGCCATTGGTCGAATTGAACAGTGTTGCGATCGTCGACTGATTGTTCTGCAGCGCGTTGTTGAGCGCCGTGCTGTCGATCGAAAGCGTGCCGTCCGCGCCCAGCGTGACGCCAATCGATGCCAGACTGGTAGTCGTGTTGCCGTTCTTTACCCCGTTTGCAACGATCGTCGCCAACTGGTTCTGGATCATGTTCAGCGTCGAGTCGCCGAGCAGCACACCTTGCGACGTCGAGGTTGAGCTGAATGCCGTCAGCGTGCCCATCGTCGTGACGAGTGTGTTGTATAGCGTGACGAAATTATTGATCGCGCTCGATTGCGCGGATGTGTTCTGCGCAATCGTAAGGGTCTGGGGTGAGTTGCCGGTCGAGTCGATTGATGCCGCCGAGAGGCTTAGCGTCACCCCCGACAGAGCGGACGTCACGGTATTTATCGAA
>NZ_DASZJJ010000236.1:0-11174 GCF_035948235.1 Paraburkholderia sp.
GCAGCCGCACGCCGATCCACAGCAGCAGCAGGCCGCCCGCGAACTTGAGCAGCGGCACGTTGAGCAGCACCACGGCGAAGGCGATCAGCACCACGCGCAGCACGATCGCGCCGACAGTGCCCCAAAGGATGCCGCGCAGACGCTGCTGCGCAGGCAGATCGCGGCAGGCGAGCGCGATCACCACGGCGTTATCGCCGCCCAGCAGGATGTCGATGACGATGATCTGGATGACAGCGCCCCAGTGGAGCGTTGCGAAAAACTCGAGCATGAGGGCGAGAACTTAAGAGAACGCGCGCGGGCAATCGCCGCAAATAAAAAAGCGAGGCAGCCATGACTGGCTCCCTCGCTTTTGTTCGGAAACCTCGTGAAAGGATTCCGCAAGCATAGCAAAAAACGCCAGCGCCCCACGCATACGTGATGCGCGAAGACCGGCGTTATCCGCAAATTACAGCACCGACTTCAGCAGACGGCCCATTTCCGACGGGTTGCGCGTGACCTTGATGCCGCACGCGTCCATGATTTCCAGCTTCGCTTCAGCCGTATCCGCACCGCCCGAGATCAGCGCGCCAGCGTGGCCCATGCGCTTGCCCGGAGGCGCCGTGACGCCCGCGATGAAGCCGACCACCGGCTTCTTCATGTTGCCCTTGATCCACTCGGCTGCCGTGGCTTCGTCCGGACCGCCGATTTCGCCGATCATGATGACGGCGTCCGTATCCGGATCGTCGTTGAACATCTTCATGACGTCGATGTGCTTCAGACCGTTGATCGGGTCGCCGCCGATACCGACTGCCGACGACTGGCCAAGGCCAAGCGCCGTCAGCTGGGCAACCGCTTCATACGTCAGCGTGCCCGAACGCGACACGACGCCGATGCGGCCCTTGCGGTGGATGTGACCCGGCATGATGCCGATCTTCAGCTCGTCCGGCGTGATCGTGCCGGGGCAGTTCGGGCCGAGGAGCAGCGTCTTGCGGCCTTCGCGACGCATACGGTCCTTGACTTCGATCATGTCACGAACGGGAATGCCTTCCGTGATACAGATCGCCAGATCGAGGTCGGCCTCGACGGCTTCCCAGATCGCAGCAGCAGCGCCTGCCGGCGGCACGTAAATGACCGAAACGGTCGCGCCGGTCGCATCCTTGGCTTCACGCACGTTGGCGTAAATGGGGATGCCTTCGAAGTCTTCGCCGGCCTTCTTCGGGTTCACGCCCGCGACGAATGCTTCGCGGCCGTTGGCGTACTCACGGCATGCACGGGTGTGGAACTGACCGGTTTTGCCGGTAATGCCCTGCGTGATGACCTTGGTGTCTTTGTTGATCAGAATCGACATGTATTGACCTCTGTTCGCTTGACGCCGCGCGTCGCGTCGTCCGCTGCGTGATGCCACGTGGGCCACGTCTGGCGGGCTTCGCGCCGGCACTGCGTCATTCGTATCCGCTGAAAGTTACTTGCCTTCGGCAGCCGCGACAACCTTCTGCGCAGCCTCTTCCATGCTGTCCGCCGAGATGATCGGCAGGCCCGAGTCGGCCAGCATCTTCTTGCCGAGGTCCTCGTTCGTGCCCTTCATGCGCACGACGAGCGGCACCTTCAGGTCAACGGCCTTCGACGCCGCAATCACGCCTTCCGCGATCACGTCGCAGCGCATGATGCCGCCGAAGATGTTCACGAGGATCGCCTTGAGCTCCGGGTTCTTCAGCATCAGCTTGAACGCTTCCGTGACCTTCTCGGTCGTGGCGCCGCCGCCGACGTCCAGGAAGTTCGCCGGTTCGCCGCCGAACAGCTTGATGGTGTCCATCGTCGCCATGGCCAGACCTGCGCCGTTCACAAGACAGCCGATGTTGCCGTCGAGCGAGATGTACGCGAGGTCGAACTTCGAGGCTTCGACTTCAGCCGGATCTTCTTCGTCCAGATCGCGGTAAGCGACGATTTCCGGATGGCGGAACAGCGCGTTCGCGTCGAAGTTGAACTTCGCGTCGAGTGCGATGACCTTGCCGTCGCCCGTAACGTTCAGCGGGTTGATTTCGGCCAGCGACGCGTCGGTTTCCCAGAATGCCTTGTACAGGCCTTGCAGGATCGCGCGAGCTTGCGGAATCGAGGCAGCCGGCACGCCGATTTTCGCGGCGAGATCGTCAGCCTGGGCATCCAGCAGACCCGTGTCCGGATCGACGACGATGTGGTGGATCAGTTCCGGATGCTTTTCGGCGACTTCTTCGATGTCCATGCCGCCTTCGCTCGAACCCATCAGAACGATCTTCTGGGTCACGCGATCCACGACGAGGCTGACATACAGTTCCTGCTTGATGTCGGCGCCTTCTTCGATCAGCAGACGGTTGACCTTCTGGCCTTCCGGACCGGTCTGGTGCGTGACGAGCTGCATGCCGAGGATCTGGTTCGCGTATTCGCGGACCTGCTCCAGCGTCTTCGCCACTTTCACGCCGCCGCCCTTGCCGCGGCCGCCCGCGTGAATCTGGGCCTTGACGACCCACACCGGACCGCCCAGCTCTTCAGCGGCCTTGACCGCGTCATCCACCGAAAACACCGGCTTGCCGCGCGGTACCGCGACGCCGAATTTCCGCAGGATTTCCTTACCCTGGTACTCGTGAATCTTCATGCGTGATTCCCTTCAGTCTGAGAGTTGGAGTGAACTTCGTTTCCGCTGTTGTTATTCATGCGCGACGGCGTCGGCCTTGCCCTCATGGCGCGGTCCAGTGTCTTCGCGCACGCTGGCAGCGTCCCCGCCGCGCTCTTTCGAACGCGGCGCATGGCCATACCAGCGCGGATAAAACTGCTTGACCGCCTCGCCGTCGAACCGCAGCGCGTGGCAGCGGCCGAGCTGAAAAGGCGGTTTCTCACCGGCGGCGGATTCGTCGCCGGCAGTCTTGCCGAGATCCGGTCCGGACGCGTCGCCCGGATTGCCATTCGATGTATCCCACACGGCTCCCACGAACGCCTGGATGGCGACCGTCGGCAACACGCCCAACATTTCTGTGAGATGCGTGCAGCCCTGCGTGCCGGCGAGGAGTCGGCCCGCTTCGCGGCGGAAGTTCTGGAGGAGATTGAGCCCGATGAGGGCCCGATAGGCGGGATTGGCGTTCTGGCACTGACCGTCGTAAGGCACCCAGTCGGACGACGCCTCGGCGTCGACGACATTGAGCTTGCGATCGATCGTGATACGAAGCCAGAGTTCATGGATCGGCAAACCATTGGGCCGGACACCGGATGCTAACTCCACATCGCGAGGCTTGTGGTCCGTCAGGCAGGCATCGATGTCCCACAGGCCGTCTTCGCGCTCATAGGCGACCGCCCGGATAGCGCGCTGATGACGCAACTGGCGAGGCGCTGGCGGAGGAAGCGGCATGCTGGGTCAGACCGGTTTGGAAAACTTCTCGATTTTAGCATACCGATTATTTGAGACAGCGGCGATTCCGCAGCCCCCTTAGAGGCTTGTTTCCAGACGTTTTTTGATCCACGAGGATCAATTTCCCGACTAATCGCCCTCAAAGCTGTCTTCGATGCCTTTGAGGATCTTGCCGATGATCGACATCGAAAAACCGCGCGCGGCGAGAAAACGGGCCTGTCGAGCGCGCTCGGCGGGCGTCTCGGGCAACTCGCCGTACTTCTTCTGCCAGACCGCTCGGGCGCGCGTGAGTTCCGTCTCGCGCAACTGCGTATTCACTTCTTCGATGAGCGCCTCGCCCACGGCGTGCCGCTTGAGTTCGCTGACGATGCGCCCGGCGCCCATGCGTGAAGCACGGCGGTACATGACGCTTTCGGCGAAGCGCGCATCGGAAAGCCAGCCGTCGCGCTCGAGCGCGTCGAGCAGCCGTTCGAGTTCGTCAGCGTCTTCGGTGTAGGTCATCAGCTTGCGCGAGAGTTCGGCACGGCTGTATTCGCGACGCGAGAGGTAGCCGAGCGCGCGGCCCTTGAGCGAGCGTTCCGGGCGCTGTTTGCTCGTGGCCGCCGCACTGGCTTTGCGCGCGGCGCGCAGCGTGGAACTGCGTTCGTAGCTGTCGCCCTCGTCTTCGCGCGCTTTTTCGACAGCGCGCGCGATGTCGTGCGCGTCGAACGATTCGGATTCGTCGAAATCGGCGCGGCGGTTGGAATTACGTGTAAAGGCTTGCGTTGCAGGGCGCGGCGTACGGCGTGTTGCGTTCGCGACCGGCGGCTGCCGTGCCTCGGCGGGCGCATCGAAAAACGCCTCGAACGGCACTTCGAACACGGCGCCGCCTTCGTCGTCGAGATCGGGCGTAGTGGAATGAGACAAGAGTTGAGGCTCAGAAAGCACAAAGCCGCGATCGCCCGAATGGGCGTCGCGGCTTTGCGGAGTGATACGGGGTGAATCTTGAGATGAAATCCGGGACCGATCAGAGGTAGAGGTGGAGCGCCGCTTGGCGCCCCGAGCATCGCTGTTGGCGCTGCTTACTTCACGCAGGTGCTGCGCCTCGTCCGAAGCCGAGGACGCAGCCTTCGCGGCCAGCGGCCGTGCCGAGCCAAACCCGCGCTTGCGCATCACCGTCGTGCTCCCCCTTCAGGGCCCCCGATTGCCGGATTCGCGGGACTTATTCTTCGTCCGCGACTTCGACTGCGCCGGAGTTCTTCACGCCTTCGGCCATCGCGCTCACGCCGAGCGATTCGCGGATGCGGTTTTCGATCTCGCGGGCGATATCGGGGTTCTCGCGCAGGAATTCGCGCGCGTTGTCCTTGCCCTGGCCGATGCGTTCGCCGTTATAGCTGTACCACGCGCCCGCCTTGTCGACGATCTTGGCCTGCACGCCCAGGTCGATGACTTCGCCCTGACGCGAAATGCCTTCGCCATAAAGAATGTCGAACACGGCTTCGCGGAACGGCGGCGAGACCTTGTTCTTGACGACCTTCACGCGCGTTTCGCTGCCGATGACTTCGTCGTTCTTCTTGATCGAGCCGATACGGCGGATGTCCAGACGCACCGATGCGTAGAACTTCAGCGCGTTACCGCCCGTGGTGGTTTCCGGGTTGCCGAACATCACGCCGATCTTCATACGAATCTGGTTGATGAAGATCACCATGCAGTTCGTCTTCTTGATCGTGCCGGTGAGCTTGCGCAGCGCCTGCGACATCAGACGCGCCTGCAGACCCGGCAGCGAGTCGCCCATTTCGCCTTCGATTTCGGCCTTCGGCACGAGTGCCGCGACCGAGTCGATCACGATCATGTCGATCGAGCCCGAGCGCACCAGCGCGTCGGCGATTTCGAGCGCCTGCTCGCCCGTGTCCGGCTGCGAGATCAGCAGTTCCGGCACGTTCACGCCAAGCTTGGAAGCGTATTGCACGTCGAGCGCGTGTTCCGCGTCGATAAACGCCGCCGTGCCGCCGATCTTCTGCATTTCGGCGATCACCTGCAGCGTGAGCGTGGTCTTGCCCGACGATTCCGGACCGTAGATTTCGACCACCCGGCCGCGCGGCAGACCGCCCACGCCCAGCGCGATGTCGAGACCGAGCGAGCCGGTGGAGACCACCTGAATATCTTCAACTGCGTCGCCGTCACCGAGTCGCATGATCGACCCTTTGCCGAACTGCTTTTCGATCTGCGCGAGCGCAGCGGCCAGCGCCTTGCTCTTCTCAGCAGTCAGCCCAGCCGAGCCTTTCTTGCTATCTTCCATGAATCGTCCTTTGCTATGATGAACGGCGTCTGATGACGATGCACGCCCCCGCCTGCGACACTTTTGTGACGACTGGCGAGCGGTGCCAACGAACTCAGACACTGTATAAAAAAACAGTAGTTTTGGCAAGCCCGTTTTCAACTAACGCGCACGCCGAAACCGCGAATTCCGGAGACCGCCGTGCGCCGCCCCTGCGAGGCCTCAAGCCCGCGAACGCGACGCCGGTGCTGCGAAGCGCGCCCCAGCAAGACGCGGGACGCTTCGAAGGCAACGCTTGCGCACCATGCGAATCCTCATTGCCGAAGACGACAGCATACTCGCGGACGGTCTGGTCCGATCACTCCGCCAATCGGGCTATGCCGTTGATCACGTGCGTACCGGCGTGGATGCCGATACCGCCTTGTCGATGCAGACTTTCGACCTGCTGATCCTCGATCTGGGCCTGCCGAAAATGCCGGGGCTCGAAGTGCTGCGGCGTTTGCGCGCGCGCAATTCCAACCTCCCCGTTCTGATCCTCACCGCCGCCGACAGCGTGGACGAACGCGTCAAGGGACTCGATCTGGGCGCCGACGACTACATGGCCAAACCCTTCGCGCTCAACGAGCTGGAAGCGCGCGTGCGCGCGCTCACGCGGCGCGGGGCGGGCGGCGGCCCGACGGTCGTGCGCCACGGCGCGCTGTCGTTCGACCAGGTGGGACGCGTCGCGCGCATTCACGAGCAGGTCCTCGATCTGTCGGCGCGCGAGCTGGGCGTGCTGGAAGTGTTGCTGCAGCGGCTCGGGCGGCTGGTGTCGAAGGAACAACTGGTCGATCACCTCTGCGAATGGGGCGAGGAAGTCAGCAATAACGCGATCGAGGTCTATGTGCACCGCCTGCGCAAAAAGCTCGAAACCGGCGGCGTGCAGATCGTGACGGTGCGGGGTCTGGGCTACTGTCTGGAAAAAGAAGCGGCCGCGCCTGCGAGCACACCTGCCAGCGCCTCGGCCAGACCGACCCACGCGGAACCTCAAACCGCCCCGCCCGCCATGCCGTCCAGCCACTACTTCAAATAGCCGGACGCGACGATGGCCGAGCCCGCTCCCGCCGCGCGCGTCACGCCGGCCTCGTCCACCAGCGCGCGCGGCGCAGAGCCACCCGGCGCGCTCGACGACGAAGCGCGCGACGCCCGCTACGCCAATCCTTTCGCGCCGCCCGACGAAGCCGAAGCCGCTGCCGAAGCGCGCCCGCGCTCGCTGTTCGGTGAAATCCTCGACTGGATGCTCGCGCCGCTGCTGCTGCTCTGGCCGATGAGCATCGCGGTCACCTATCTGGTCGCCAAATCCATCGCCAACGGCCCGTTCGACCGCGCGCTCGAAACCGACGCCTACGTGCTCGCGCGCCAGATCCACCCCGTGAACGGCGTGGCCGAGCTGACGCTGCCCGACTCCACGCGCGACTTCCTGCGCGCCGACAACGTCGACAGCGTCTATTACCAGGTGCTCGGCAGCCGCGGCGAGCTGGTGGCCGGCGACCGCGACATGCCGCTGCCGCGCGACGACGATCGCCCCTCGCCCGGCCTCGTCGAGTTTCGCGACGACACGCTGCACGACATCGACATCCGCGTGGCCTATACGACGGTCGAGCCGCCGCATCTCACCGGCTCGCAGCCCGTGCTGGTGCAAGTGGCCGAAACGCTCGACAAGCGCCGGGCGCTCGCCAACGACATCATCAAGGGCGTGATCCTGCCGCAGTTCGTGATCCTGCCGCTGGCGATTCTGCTGGTGTGGTTCGGCCTCTCGCGGGGCCTGGCGCCCTTGCACGCGCTGCAGTCGAGCATCCGCAGGCGTCGCCCCGACGATCTTTCGCCGCTCGAAGCGCGCCGCGCGCCGCCCGAGATCGAGCCGCTCGTGACCTCGTTCAACGACCTGCTCACGCGGCTCGAACAGAACATGGAACTGCAAAAGCGCTTTATCGCCGATGCCGCGCATCAGATGAAGACGCCGCTCGCGGGCCTACGCACCCAGGCCGAACTCGCGCTGCGACAGGACGCTTCGCCCGAGGTGCATCGCTCGCTCGAACAGATCGCCATGAGTTCCGAGCATGCGGCGCGGCTTGTCACGCAGTTGCTGGCGCTGGCGCGCGCCGAGAACCGCATGTCGGGTCAGGTCTTCACGCCCGTCGATATCACCGAAGTCGCGCGCCATGCGGTGCGCGACTGGGTGCAGGCCGCGCTCGCGCGACAGATGGACCTGGGCTACGAAGGCCCGGACGACGCGCCGGGCCAGCATGAAGCGCAAGACGGCGAAGATGCCGTGATCGTCGAGGGCAATCCGGTGATGCTGCGCGAGATGCTGTCGAACCTGATCGACAACGCCATCCGCTACACGCCGCCAGGCGGGCGCATCACCGTGCGCGTGCGGCCCGAACCTGCCGCGCGGGCGGTGCATCTGGAAGTGGAGGACACGGGCATCGGCATCCCGGCGGCCGAGCGCGAGCGCGTGCAGGAACGCTTCTACCGGATCCTCGGACGCGACGGCGACGGCAGCGGCCTGGGACTTGCGATCGTGCGCGAGATCGCGACCATGCACGGCGGCACGCTCACCATCGACGACCACGTCTATCAGGAAACGCCGCGCCTGGCGGGGACACTAGTAAGCGTGACGCTGCGCCTGCGCTCAGCAAACTGACACGCGCGTGCCGAAACTGACGGCAGAAGCGGCGAAAACTGGCATGGGACTTTCCCTTAGGCCCACGCCAGTCACCACCATTAAACCAACGCGATAATAGCCATTAAACCCACGTTGGACGACGTTCATAGCGCGTTAAGAACATTTTCAGGCACAGAAAGCTCTCCACGCACGCGACCAAACCTGACCCCGCACGTCAGAACCCCGTAAGTTTCCATTCCAATAATGCTGCGCAGGACCGCCTCGAACGCGGGCCCACACGCACATCAAAATTGGAGACACATATGGCAACCGTTGGCGGACAAGTCTCACACACGCCGATGACCAGTGACGAAAAACGCGTGATCTTCGCGTCGTCGCTCGGCACCGTGTTCGAGTGGTACGACTTCTATCTGGCCGGCTCGCTCGCGGCCTTCATCAGCAAAAGCTTCTTCTCCGGCGTCAATCCCACCGCGGGCTTCATCTTTACGCTGCTCGGCTTCGCGGCGGGCTTCGCGGTGCGTCCGTTCGGCGCGATCGTGTTCGGACGCCTGGGCGACCTGGTGGGCCGCAAGCACACCTTCCTCGTCACCATCGTCATCATGGGTTTGTCGACCTTCGTGGTCGGCTTCCTGCCCGGTTACGCGTCGATCGGCATTGCCGCGCCGGTGATCTTCATCCTCATGCGTCTGCTGCAGGGTCTTGCGCTCGGCGGCGAATACGGCGGCGCGGCGACCTACGTCGCGGAACATGCGCCCCCCGGACGTCGTGGTTTCTACACTGCGTGGATTCAGACGACCGCCACGCTCGGCCTGTTTCTGTCGCTGCTCGTGATTCTCGGCGTGCGCACCTCCATCGGCGAAGAGGCATTCGGCGCATGGGGCTGGCGCGTACCGTTCGTCGCCTCGATCCTGCTGCTCGGGGTGTCGGTGTGGATCCGTCTGCAACTCGACGAATCGCCGGCATTCAAGCGCATCAAGGCCGAAGGCAAGGTGTCGAAGGCCCCGCTCACGGAAGCGTTCGGCCAGTGGCGCAACCTCAAGGTCGTGATCCTCGCGCTGATCGGCGTGACGGCGGGCCAGGCCGTGGTCTGGTACACGGGCCAGTTCTACGCGCTGTTCTTCCTCACGCAGACGCTCAAGGTGGACGGCGCCAGCGCCAACATCCTGATCGCGCTGGCGCTGTTGATCGGCACGCCGTTCTTCCTGTTCTTCGGCTCGCTGTCGGACAAGATCGGCCGCAAGCCGATCATCATGGCCGGCTGCCTGATCGCCGCGCTCACCTACTTCCCGCTCTTCAAGGCGCTCACGCATTACGCGAATCCGGCGCTCGAAGCCGCGACCGCGCGCGCGCCGATCGTCGTGATCGCGAACCCGGACGAATGCTCGTTCCAGTTCAACCCGGTGGGCACCTCGAAGTTCACGAGTTCCTGCGATATCGCCAAGAGCGCGCTGTCGAAGGCGGGCCTGAACTACTCGAACGTGGCCGCGCCGGCGGGCACGCTCGCGCAGATCAAGGTCGGCGACACGACCATTGACACCTTTAACGGCAAGGCGCCGGGCGCCAAGGAGGCGGGCGCGGCGTTCGACAAGACGCTCTCGGGCGCGCTCAAGAGTGCGGGCTACCCGCTCAAGGCCGATCCCGCGCAGCTCAACTGGCCGATGACGGTGGTGGTGCTGACGATCCTCGTGATCTTCGTGACGATGGTGTACGGGCCGATCGCGGCGATGCTGGTGGAGATGTTCCCTACACGCATCCGCTATACGTCGATGTCGCTGCCGTATCACATCGGCAATGGCTGGTTCGGCGGCTTCCTGCCCGCGACGGCGTTCGCGATCGTGGCTGCAAGAGGCGATATCTACTCGGGGCTCTGGTATCCGATCATCATCGCGCTGGCGACGTTCGTGATCGGCATGCTGTTCGTGAAAGAGACCAAGGACTCGGATATTTACGCGCAGGATTGAGCCCATCGATGGAGACGGCCCGGCATCCTGAAAAAGTTTTGCGAAGACGCTTGACAGGGTGCCGGACCGTAGGCATAATCTTTTTCTCTTAGGCGAATTAGCTCAGCCGGTTAGAGCGACGGAATCATAATCCGCAGGTCCGGGGTTCGAATCCCTGATTCGCCACCATATAAAACAAAGGGTTAGCTTCGGCTAACCCTTTGTCATTTCTGCGTCGTGTCAACGTTCTGTCAACCGGAATGTATTGACCCGCAATCATGCCCCAGGTACTCTTACAGGTAGTAAAAGTACGAATAATTCTCCGGGGCAACAATGCAAAAAAATGACCAGCGCATGGTCTTGTTTTTCGATGCGAAGATCGAAACCTATGCATCTATGGGGCGTCAAGGCCGACTGGCCGGACTGCGTACGCTACCTGTAGACAAGCTGTTCGAGCTTGTAGATCAAATGCGCAACACTGAGCTTCTATCCAGACCGAACCGGAAGCGCAGCGAACTGCTTTACCTTGCCGATATTGACGTCGATAAGCCTCGGGGATATCTGACCCTGCTCATCAATCGTTCGGACAAAGACGCGTCTGACGTCGTATTGAGCAACCCGGAAAAATCAGAGCGTCGAGTCATCGAGAAGACGCTTGGTGAGGGCGCTGACTTCTCGGCTCATCTCATGATCAAGTTGAAGCCACAGAAGCCCGACACCTACGTCGCTGCGCTTGAGATGTCGCCAGGGCTGCCAAGCTCGAAGATTACAAGTTTTCTGAACCATATTCTTCGGATGTGCGACCTGACGTATCCGACAGAATTTCATCGCCCGCACCCCGACGGATCCACGGACAAAGATGGGAATCCGCGAATTGTGAAAGCGAGACATAGACTCGAACTTCGCGGCCACCCATCAGATTCGTTTCTTAAGGATTTGGAATCTGGGATGCTG
>NZ_DASZJJ010000237.1:0-17262 GCF_035948235.1 Paraburkholderia sp.
CCCGCCATGTCGGGGCTGGAGCTGGCGCGCGCGCTCAAGGCCAACGCCGCGCTCGCCCACATCCCCGTGATCCTGTCGAGCGCGGCGCTGGGCGCTTCGGCTCGCGCGCATCCCAGCCTGTTCGCCGCGATCCTCGACAAGCCCTATCCCGCGCGCAAGCTGCTGCAGACGCTTAGCGCCCTGCTGGGCGCGCCCGACGGCGTGGACGACGGCGAACACTGAGCCGGATTGCCCGCCTGAGACTCGACCAAGCCGCGCCAGCCGCTGCCTGGCGAAAACAGTCCGCGAACGAACTGGCAAACCGCGGCGGCTTCGCCGACAATACGCGGAACATTACGGCAGGCCAACCACCGGGACACAGCGCGGACGTCAACACGAATTGGACAAGCCCGAGATCAACGAAATCGTCGCGAACTGCGACAGCGAGCCCATCCATCTACTGGGCCGCATCCAGCCGCACGGTGCGTTGCTGTGCTTCGACGCCGAGGGGCGCCTCATCGCGCGCAGCGCCAACGCTCTGGCGTGGCTGGGCGCCGTGCCCGACATTGGCGAGCCGATCACCGACGCGCACCTGAGCCCGCTGTCGCGCCAGACCATCCGCGCCGCGCTCGCCGACCGCGAGATGACGAGCGAGAGCGTCGAATGCAAGGGCGTGACCGGCGAACGCTTCGACCTGATCATGCACTGGTCGGGCGACACGCTGGTGGTGGAATTCGAGCAGATCAGCCTGAAATCGCCGGCCGCCACCCAGTTCGCCCTGTTTGCGCAGCGCGCCATCCAGCGCCTGCAGGCCGCGGGCCACGACGACGTGCCGCAACTGCTGCAGGCCGCCGCCGAGGCGATCCGCGCGATGACGGGCTTCGACCGCGTGATGGGCTACCGCTTCATGCCCAACGGCAGCGGCGAGGTGATCGCCGAAGCCAAACGCGACGACCTTTCGCCCTACCTCCAGCAGCGTTACCCGGCAAGCGACATCCCGCAGCAGGCGCGGCGGCTGTACGTGCTCAACCCGATCCGCCAGATCGCCGACGTCAACGCGCAGACCGTGCCGATCGAACCGGCCGTGCATCCGCACACGGGCGCGCCGTTCGACCTGAGCCATTCGGTGCTGCGCAGCGTCTCGCCGATTCACCTGGAGTATCTGCGCAACATGGGCGTGGCCGCCTCCATGAGCGTATCGATCGTGCGCGACGGCAAGCTCTGGGGCCTGTTCGCGTGTCATCACATGTCGCCGTATCGCGCCTCGCACGCCGTGCGGCTTTCATCGACGGTGCTGACCCAGGTGGTGTCGATCCTGATCGCGCAGATCGAAGCACAACATCGCGCGGAAGCCGACCGCCGCATTCACGAGCTGCGCACCCGCATCGCGGGGGAACTGGCGCAGGCCGAATCGCCGCTTGCCGGTCTCGTGCGCGCCGCACCCGAAATCGCCGCGCTGGTGGACTGCGAGGCCGTGGCGCTGGTGGTCGACAACGAAGTCGTGATGCGCGGCAAGTCCAGTGCGGCGAGCCGCGAAACGCTGCTGGAACTCGCGCAGCATGTGGCGCAAACGCGCGTCGATCAGTTTGCGAGCGCCTGCGTGGGCGAAACGCTTCCGCCAGCGCTGGCTGCCGGTCTGGCTGAAGCGCGCGTGGCGGGGTGTCTGGCGATCCAGATGCTCGGCGACAGCCGCATCACGATCGTCTGGCTGCGCGACGAACTGGTCGAAACGATTCACTGGGCCGGGCCGCCCGACAAGGTGGTGGCGCAAGGCCCGAACGGCCCGCGCCTCACGCCGCGCGGCTCCTTCGAAGTGTGGAAGCAGACCGTCACGGGCCGTAGCCGCGACTGGACGGAATTCGATCAGCTCGCCGCGCGCGAACTGCGCTCGATCCTGCAGGAAATCGCGCTCGTGCAGATGCGCGAATCCGAACGCGCGCGTACCACGTTGCTCGCCACGCTCGGCCACGACCTGCGCGACCCGATCCAGACCATCAATATGGCGATGCTGCTGATGGGCCGTGGTCTGGCGTCGGGCAACGACACGGTCAAGCGCGTGGAAGGCTCTACGCGGCGCATGCAGTCGCTGATCGGCTATATCCTCGACGTGAGCCGCATCCGCTCGGGCATGGGGCTGGGGCTCAAGCGCGTCGATGTGGCGCTGCGCGAGTTGTTGGAATCGGTGGCGGAGCAGACGCGTCTGGCGCATCCTGGGATGGCGCTGGAGATGCAGCTTGCCGACGATCTGGGTGACGCGCATATCGACCCCGACCGGCTCGCCCAGGCCATCGCCAATCTGCTGGGCAATGCGCGCAAGCACGGCGACGCGCGCACGCCGGTCACGCTCACGGCGGCGCTCGTGGAGGGCGATCCGCGCATCGAGATCCGCAATGGGTTGGTTGAAAAACCGACGGTGCCGTTCGAGCGCCTGCTCGACCCGTTCAAGAGCGGCTCGCTCGACAATCCCGCCAATCGCGGCGGCTTGGGTCTTGGGCTGTATATCGCGCAGGCAATCGTCAAGGGGCACGACGGCACACTCACCGGCAGCTTTACCGATGACGAGGCCGTGATTCGTATCGTGCTGCCCAGAGAGGGAGCGAGCGCGCAGGAGTGAGCGGCGACGGTTGCGCGCCGCCCCTCGTCTAGCGCGGCTTTAGCCCCGCCGCCAACGCCAGAATCTGTTGCGCGCGCAACAGCACCGGCCGATCGACCATCTTGCCGTCCACCGTGATGGCGCCCGCGCCCGCCTGGGCTGCCGCCTCGACCACGCGCGCGGCCCATGCCAGTTCGTGCTCGCCCGGCCGGAACACGTTGTGAACGGCCTCGACCTGCTTCGGGTGAATGCACAGCTTGCCGCCAAAGCCCAGGCGCTTGCCGTTGAGCGCATCGCCCTCAATGCGCGCGGTGTCGTGGATATCGGGCGTCACGCCATCGACGGGGGCTTCGATTCCCGCCACGCGCGAGATCAGCGCGAGCTGGCTGCGATAGTGATTGAGCGGTTCGCCATCGTCGGGCATGCCCATTTCGGCGATGAAGTCGAGCGTGCCGAACATCAAGCGCCTGACGAACGGCGCCTTCGCAATCGCCATGGCATTCCACATGCCCAGCGCGCTTTCGATCAGCGGATAAACGCTCACGCGGCGGCGCGCGAGGGCAATCGTAGCGGTGACATCCTCAGCGCTTTCGGCCTTCGGCAGCACGATGCCGGCCACGCCGTCCAGTGCCCCGAGCCTCGCGTCCTGCTCGAACCAGGGCGTGGCGCGGCCATTGATACGCACCAGCACGGGATGCCTGCGCGAGACCCAGTTCGCGATGTTCTCGCGCGCCGTCTCTTTGGCGGCGGGTTCGACCGCATCTTCGAGATCGATGATGACGGCATCCGCGCCGCTTTCCAGCGCACGCTCGAAGCGTTCCGGGCGGCTGCCCGGCACGAACAGATACGACTGCGGGGAGAAGGTGTTCAGTGCGCCGTTGTCGCCGTGATGCTCAGAGGGCATGGTCAAGCTCCGGCACGACCGTGAACAGATCGCCGACCAGACCGTAATCGGCCACGCTGAAGATCGGCGCTTCTTCGTCCTTGTTGATCGCGACGATGACCTTCGAGTCCTTCATGCCGGCCAGATGCTGGATCGCACCCGAGATGCCCACGGCGATATACAACTGCGGCGCGACGATCTTGCCGGTTTGACCGACCTGATAGTCGTTCGGCACGTAGCCCGCATCCACGGCTGCGCGCGATGCGCCCAGTGCGGCGTTGAGTTTGTCGGCGAGCGGTTCGAGCACTTGCGTGTAGTTCTCGCCGCTACCCAGACCGCGTCCGCCGGAAACGATGATCTTCGCGCTCGTGAGTTCCGGACGGTCGAGCTTCGTGACCTCGCGGCCAACGAAGGCGGTCTTGCCGTTGTCGGCTGCGGCTTCCAGTTGCTCGACCGCCGCGCTGCCACCAACGGCCGCGACTGCGTCGAACGCTGTCGTACGAACCGTGATGACCTTGACCGCATCAGCCGATTGCACAGTGGCAATGGCGTTGCCTGCGTAAATTGGGCGCTCGAACGTGTCCGGCGAAACGACTGCCATGATGTCGCTGATCTGCGCGACGTCGAGCTTCGCGGCGATACGCGGCGTGACGTTCTTGCCCGCTGCAGTTGCCGGAGCCAGGATATGCGTGTAGTGCTTCGCGATGCTCAAAACCGTCGCTTCGACGTTCTCAGCCAGACTTTGCGCGAGTTGCGGCGCATCCGCCAGCAGCACCTTCGAAACGCCTGCGATTTTTGCCGCCGCATCAGCCGCAGCTTGCGCGCCGTGCCCTGCAACCAGTACATGCACGTCGCCGCCGATCTTCTGCGCCGCGGCCACCGTATTGAGCGTCGCCGCCTTGATCGACTGATTGTCGTGTTCCGCGATTACCAACAGATTCGTCATTTTGATTCGCCTTCCTTACAGCACTTTGGCTTCGGTCTTGAGCTTCTCGACCAGCGCGTTGACGTCGGCGACCTTCACGCCGGCTGACCGCTTCGGCGGCTCCGCCACCTTGAGCGTTTTCAGACGCGGCGTCACATCGACGCCCATGTCCGAGGGCTTGAGCGTCTCCAGCGGCTTCTTCTTCGCCTTCATGATGTTCGGCAGCGTGACGTAGCGCGGTTCGTTCAAGCGAAGATCGGTGGTCACGACCGCGGGCAACGCAAGCGACAATGTTTCCGCGCCGCCGTCGATTTCACGCTCGACCGTCACCTTGCCATCCGCAACCGTGACCTTCGATGCGAAGGTGGCTTGCGGCAGATCCGCCAGCGCGGCGAGCATCTGGCCAGTCTGGTTCGAGTCGTCGTCGATAGCCTGCTTGCCCAGGATGACGAGTTGCGGTTGCTCCTTCTCAAGCAGCGCCTTCAGGAGTTTCGCCACCGCGAGCGGCTGCAGTTCTTCATCGGATTCGATCAGCACCGCGCGATCCGCGCCAATCGCCAGCGCCGTACGCAGCGTTTCCTGGCTCTGCGACACACCACAGGAAACCGCGATGACCTCACTCGCCACGCCCGCCTCTTTCAATCGCACCGCTTCTTCCACGGCGATTTCGTCGAACGGGTTCATCGAGAACCTCACATTGGCGATATCCACGCCCGTGCCATCGGACTTCACGCGCACCTTCACGTTGTAGTCGACAACACGCTTGACCGGCACCACGATTTTCACTTTTGCTCCTCCACGCCTGTATTGCGCGTCACCAGATAGCGCGCGATGACGCATTACACCGTGGCTTCGCCGTCATCGACAACTATCGATTAACTCTGCCGGTCATAGCCCGCACCTATTGGTCGCCTCGGCGCGGCGGTCCAACTGCCGCGCGTGCGGATTCAACCCCTCAATTCGCGGCGCAAAATCTTCCCCGTCACCGTCTTGGGCAACTCGTCGATGATGGCGACGATGCGCGGATACTTGTACGCCGCCATGCGCGCCTTGCAGTACTCGACCAGTTCTTCCGGCGTCGCGCTCGTCTGCGGCTTGAGGCTCACCACCGCCTTCACCGTCTCGCCACGATAGCTGTCGGGCACGCCCACCACCGCCGCCTCGCGCACGGCCGGATGCGTGTACAGCACGTCCTCCACCTCGCGCGGCCAGACCTTGTAGCCGCCCGCGTTGATCATGTCCTTCTTGCGATCGACCAGATAGAACCAGCCGCGCTCGTCCATGAAGCCCACGTCGCCAGTGCGAAAGAAGCCGTCCACAATCGCTTTCGCGCTTTCCTGCGGCTTGTTCCAGTAGCCCGGCACGACCATCGGCCCGCGCGAGATGATCTCGCCCACCTCGCCGGGCGCGAGCGGCTGGCCCGTATCGTCGCCGATATAGGACTCCACGTTGAAGGCCGGCACACCGATAGAAAGCGTGCCCGAAGCGGGATCGACGGGCGCATCGCTGCCAACCGGCACGACGTGCGTGGGCGAATTCGTTTCCGTCAGACCGTAGCCGTTGTGGATGTAGTGGCCGAAGCGCGCGCGGAACGCCTCGATCACGCTCGGCGGAATCGGCGCGCCACCCGAGTAGATGCGCCGCATCGAGGCGAAATGTTCGCGCGTCGCGCGCGCATCGTTCATCAGCGCGATAAAGACCGTGATCGCGCCGATGGTGAATTCGGGCTTGTGTTCGGCGATGGCGTCGAGGATCACGCCCGGTTCGAAGCGAAACGCCAGCACCAGCGGCGCCGCGCAGATAAAGGCCGCGCCCACGTGGCCAACGAGGCCCGTGATGTGAAAGAGCGGCGCGACGCCAAGAATCGGCGCGCCTTCGCGCAGGCCCACCCAATCGCGATAGACCTGCGCATTGAAGGCGACGTTGCCGTGCGTGTTCATCGCGCCCTTGGGCACGCCCGTAGTGCCCGACGTATAGACGAGCATGGCGATATCGTTGCCGCTCAGGTCGATGGCGGGCGGCTTCTGGCCGCGATGCGCGGCGATCACGCTGGCGAAGTCTTCGGCTCCGGCATGTGCCGCGCTCGTATCGCTGCGCATCATGCCCGCGAACAGACGCGCGTCGTTGCGCGTCTGGTATTCAAGCGCGGATGTCGTCATCACGAGCGGCTTCACGCACGCTTCGCCGCGCGCCGCGCGTTCGGCTTCCTCCGCCAGCAGCGGGCGCACCACGTCCTCGTAAAGCGTGCCGTGACACACAAGCACGCGCGCACCCGAATCCGCCAGCAGCACGCGCAATTCGCGCGCACGGTTCATCGGGTTGACGGGCACCGCGATCGCGCCGATCTTCCACGCTGCCACCAGCGCGATCACGAATTGCGGCACGTTCTGCAGATAGATCGCGATGCGCTCGCCACGCGCAAGACCGCGTTCGAGCCATGCGCAGGCAAGTGCATCGGACTGCTTATCGAGTTCGCTGTAAGTGAGCGCGCCGTCGAAGTACAACAGCGCCTGATGGTCCGGCGCACGTGCGACGGCGGCGCGAAACAGGCTCAGTGCGTCGGGATAGTGCTGGGAAATCGTCGCCGTGTGTCCGCTCGCGTAATGGGCGAGCCACGGCTTGCTGGCGTAGGGCGTCATGAGCGCTCCGGCGGGGAATCAACGAATCGACGAACCGATACGACTCACGCGGCGAAAGTCGCCCACGCGCGCCGTATCGGCATCGGAAAGGCGATGCTACGCCTACTTCACCACGACAGGATTGACCGGCGCGCCGCTGCCGCCCACTACCTTGAGCGGCGCGGCGGTGTAGAGGAAAGACCACTGGCCGTCGTCGGCGCAATCGGCGGCGAGCGGGTCGAGCTGCGCGATTTCCGTGAGCGTCACGCCCAGGTTGCGCATCAGCGCGTTATGCAGCGGTAGCGCCACGCCCGAGACCGGATCGACGGTCACCTCGTTGGCGATGGTGTCGGTCACGAGGTTCGGAATCTCCATCTTGTGGAACCAGTCGACCAGCTCGCGGCTATGGGTCAGGCCCGGCTCCACGAAGTTCTCGTAGAACTTCGCCTGGTCGCGCTCGTAGAACGAGCCGATCCAGCCCGTGCGGATGATGAGGATGTCGCGCTTTTCGATACTCACGCCCTGCGCCTTCGCCGCCGCCAGCAGATCTTCGTGCGTGAAGGTTTCGCCCGGATCGAGCACGGCCTTGCCGCGATGGCGCGCCATGTCGATCAGCACGCCGCGCCCCACCACGCCGCGCTCGGCGATGGGCAGCACGCTGGCCTTGTCCAGCCCGCCGATGGTCGATTTCGCGTCGTAGCCGTTCCAGAGCTGGTCGCCGTACCAGACGTGGCCGAGCGCGTCGTACTGGGTCGAGCCTTGCAGGTACATGATCATCATGTCGTCGGCGTATTCGGCGAGACCTGGAAACAAAGGACCCTTGCCGCACATGTAATGGCCCTTGTCCATCACGTTGATGCGGCGCGCCTGCGAACGTCCCGGCCAGACCGGATCGCCCTTGGGGTGGCCCATCTGGATCTGCAGCGTGAAGGTCTTGCCCGAGCGCACTGAAGCGACGCCACGCAGCACCTCGGCCTGGGTCAGATAGTTGAGCGAGCCGACTTCGTCGTCGCTGCCCCACTTGCCCCAGTTCTTCGGCGAATCTTCCAGCAGTTCGGCCACTTCGGGAACGTTCTTCGACTCCATGCGCTGTCTCCTGTCTTCTCACGCGTTGGCGGTGAGTGAGTGGGTGATGCAGAGGGAAATACCGTGGGAACGACGCGAACGCGGCAGGTAGCCGCGGCATCGAAATAAATCGCACGATCGTTCGCTAGTGTCAACCGGGAAAAACCGCAGGCGCGTGAAGCGGCATTCATGCACATCATGGATGGTCTGGTCCGAAGTCCCTTCCGAAGCGTCATGCCGCGTAACGACGTCATCCACCGCGCATGGCGACCCGCCGAATCCGCGAGGCTTCCGATGAACGAACACGAGTATCTGGCGCATCTGCACGAGCTATGGGCGCGCGCCTGGCCGGCGGGCACGCCGCGCGAGCCGCAGTATCCGCTGGGGCAGCGGCCCTTGACGGCGTATCTGCGCGAGTGGGCGCGCCGCGATCCGCAACGGCCTGCCCTGCACTTCTACGGCCGCACGCTGAGCTACGGCGAACTCGACACGCTGAGCGATCGCTGCGCCGCGCTGCTCGCGGAACTGGGCGTGAAAGCCGGCGACCGCGTGGCCGTGTTCCTGCCCAACTGCCCGCAGATGCACGTGGCGTTCTACGGCATTCTCAAGCTCGGCGCCGTGCATGCGCCGGTCAGCCCCTTGTCGAAGGCGCTGGAGCTGGGCTATCAGCTCAAGGACAGCGGCGCGCTGGTCGTGATCTGCGCGGATCAACTGCTGCCCGTGGTCGAACAGGTGCGCGATGAATGCGCGTTGCGCACGGTGATTGCGACCAATGTGGGCGAGATGCGCGGCACGCAAAGCGATGACGCCACCCCCGTGCCACTGCCTGACGTTGTGCGCGCACCGAAATGCATAACAGGCCAGGCCGTCGACCTACTGCCCGCACTCGACACGGTCAAGCAGCCTGCGCCTTTGCGCGAACCGCAACTGGACGATATCGCTGCGCTCAACTACACGGGCGGCACGACCGGCTTGCCGAAGGGCTGCATCCACACGCACGGCGACATGCTCTATACCTGCGCGAGCTTCATGCCCGTCGCGCTGCGCGCCGAACGCGACGCCGTGTTCCTCAACTTCCTGCACGAGTTCTGGATCGCCGGCGAAAACGCGGGCCTGCTGTTTCCTGTGTTTGCGGGCGCGGCGCTCGTACTGCTCGCGCGCTGGGAACCGCTTGCCTGGATGCGCGCCGTCGAGCACTACCGCGTGAGCCATTGCGGCATGCTGGTCGACAGCGTCGCCGAAGTGCTCGATCACCCGCGCGTGCGTGAATTCGACTATGCCTCGCTGCGCCAGGTAGGCGCGATCTCGTTCATCAAGAAGCTCACGCGCGACTATCGCCAGCGCTGGCGCGAGCTCACAGGCTGCACGCTCTACGAGTTCAGCTACGGCATGACCGAAACGCACACCTGCGACACCTTCACGCTCGGCATGCAGGACGACGACGCCGACCTGCGCGCGCAACCGACCTTCGTGGGCCTGCCGGTGCCCGGCACCGAATTCAAGATCTGCGATTTCGCCAGCGGCGCGCTGCTGCCGCCCGGCAGCGAAGGCGAGTTGTGCGTGCGCTCGCCTTCGCTCTTCAAGGGCTACTGGCAGCGCGAACAGGCCAGCTTTGATGCGCTGCGCAACGGCTGGCTGCACACAGGCGACCTCGCCACATTCACCGAGGAAGGTTTTATCCGCTATCTGGGCCGCCGCAAGGAAATGCTGAAGGTCAACGGCATGAGCGTCTTTCCGAGCGAACTGGAGGCGCTGCTCGGCCAGCATCCCGCGATTCTCGGCAGCGCGGTGATCGGGCGGTCTGATGCGACGCGCGGCCAGCAGCCTATCGCCTTCGTCGTGCTCAAGCCCGGCAGCGAAGCAAACGCGCACGAACTCGCCGCGTGGTGCCGCGAGTCGATGGCCGTGTACAAGGTGCCGGAAATCCGCGTGATCGACGCCTTGCCGATGACCGCCACCGGCAAGGTCAGGAAACAGGAACTGGACAAATTGCTGTGACGAACATGAAAACCGTGCTGATCGCCAATCGAGGCGAGATTGCCATTCGCATCGCGCGCGCCGTCGCCGAAGCGGGCCTGCGCAGCGTCGCCGTCTATGCCGAAGACGACGCCCGCGCCCTGCACGTGCGCCGCGCCGATCTGGCCGTGCCGCTCGCGGGCCGCGGGGCGGCGGCGTACCTGGATGTCGACGCGCTGATCGACGCTGCACGCGCTCATGGCTGCGACGCCGTGCATCCCGGCTACGGCTTTCTGAGCGAACGCGCCGATTTTGCGCAGCGCTGCGCGGACGCCGGCCTGCGCTTTATCGGCCCCTCGCCCGAGGTATTGCGCACGTTCGGCGACAAGGCGCGCGCACGCGAGCTGGCTGCGCGCTGCGGCGTGCCGCTCGCAGCGGGTACGAACCACGCGACCACACTTGCACAAGCGCGCGCGTTCCTCGCTGAACACGGCGCGATCATGGTCAAGGCGCTCGCGGGCGGCGGCGGGCGCGGCATGCGCGCGGTGCGCGACGCCGCCAGCCTCGACGATGCCTTCACCCGCTGCGAATCCGAAGCGCGCGCCGCCTTCGGTGACGGCGCGCTCTATGTCGAGCGCCTGATCGGCCGCGCGCGCCATATCGAAGTGCAGATCATCGGCGATGGCGCACAGGTGAGCCATCTGTGGGAGCGCGATTGCAGCCTGCAACGGCGTCATCAGAAAGTGATCGAAATCGCGCCCGCGCCGGGTCTCAACGCCACGCTGCGCCGCGCGATCATCGACGCCGCGCTCACGCTTGCGCGCGCAGTGAACTATCGCGGCATCGGCACGTTCGAGTTTCTCGTCGATACGGCGCGCGGCGACTTTGTCTTTATGGAAGCGAATCCGCGCGTACAGGTCGAGCATTGCGTCACCGAAGCCGCCACTGGCGTCGATCTGGTGCGCGCGCAACTATCGCTCGCACAGGGGGCAACGCTGGCCGATCTCAGGCTGAACGAGCCGCCGCCGGTGCGCGGTTACGCCGTGCAGGCGCGCGTCAATCTGGAAACCATGCAGCCTGACGGCGGCGCGCGGGCGGCCGGCGGCGTGCTGAGCGCCTACGAGCCGCCGAGCGGCGCGGGCCTGCGCGTGGATGGTTACGGTTATACGGGTTACGCAACCAGCCCGAATTACGATTCGCTGATCGCCAAACTGATCGCGCACGCCGATGATTTTTCCGGTGCTTTGCGTCGCGCGGCGCGCGGCTTGAGCGAGTTCCGGCTGGAGGGCGTCGCGAACAATATCGGCTTTTTGCAGGCCCTATTGCAGGCCCTATTGCAGACCCTTTTGCAGCGCGCGGAATTGCCGGACTATGCGGTGGACACGCGCTTCATCGAACGACATATCGGCGACTTGCTGGCGAGTTCCGGCGATGCGCAGCCTGAGCGCTTTTTCCGCGCTGGCGTATCGAATGACACGCCTGACGCCCTGGCACAGACCCACACCGCCCCGCCCGGTTGCGTACCGCTTGCAGCACCGAGCCAGGGCATGCTGGTAAGCCTGGACGTGCAGGCAGGCGACGCCGTCGCCATCGGCCAGCAGATTGCCGTGCTCGAAGCGATGAAAATGGAATTCGTCGTGCAGGCCACGCAAAGCGGCATCGTCCGCGCGCTGGCCGCTACGCCCAACGACACCGTATTCGAAGGCGCGCCGCTCGTCTTTATCGAACCCGCCGATGTCGTCGCCACGCAGGTGCAAAGCGAAGAGAGCCGCGATCTCTCGCACATCCGCGCCGACCTCGCCGAAGTGCTGGAGCGGCATGCGCTTACGCGCGACGAACGCCGCCCGCACGCGCTCGCGAAGCGCCGCAAGACAGGCCAGCGCACCGCGCGCGAAAACCTGGACGATCTGCTCGACGCAGATAGTTTCGTGGAATACGGCGCACTCGCGCTGGCCGCGCAGCGCGGACGTCGCGCGCTCGACGACCTGATTGCGCAGAGCCCCGCCGATGGCCTGATCGCGGGCATCGGCACCGTGAACGCCGCGCGTGTGGGCGGCGAAGCGGCACGCTGCATGGCCATCGCCTACGACTACACGGTGTTCGCGGGCACGC
This sequence comes from Paraburkholderia sp., assembly GCF_035948235.1. Lineage (GTDB taxonomy): Bacteria > Pseudomonadota > Gammaproteobacteria > Burkholderiales > Burkholderiaceae > Paraburkholderia. The sequence continues at coordinate 12,132 of NZ_DASZJJ010000237.1, forward strand.
AGGGCATGATGAGCCACAAGAAGACCGACCGCATGCTGCAACTGGCCGAGCAGTGGCGTCTGCCGCTTGTGCTGTTCGCTGAAGGCGGCGGCGGCAGGCCCGGCGATACGGATCATGTGGGCGTCGCGGGTCTCGACTGCCGCACCTTTGCAAGCATGGCGCGGCTGTCTGGACAGGTGCCGCTGGTGGGCGTGGTGTCGGGGCGCTGCTTCGCGGGTAACGCCGCACTGCTCGGTTGCTGCGACGTCATCATCGCCACGCGTAATGCGAGCATCGGCATGGCAGGGCCGGCGATGATCGAAGGCGGCGGTCTCGGCAAGTTCACGCCCGAGGAAGTGGGCCCGGCCAGCGTGCAGGCACCCAACGGCGTGATCGACGTGCTGGTGGAGGACGAAGCCGCCGCGGTGCAGGTGGCGAAGCAGTATCTCTCGTATTTTCAGGGGCCGATGGCTGACTGGACCTGCGCCGACCAACGCCTGCTACGCGGGACGATTCCCGAGAACCGCCTGCGGGTCTACGACATTCGCCGCGTGATCGAGATGCTGGCCGACGACGATTCCGTGCTCGAACTGCGCCGGGCGTTCGCGCCTGGGCTGATCACCGCGCTGGTTCGCATCGAAGGCAAACCATTCGGATTGCTTGCTAATAATCCCATGCATCTGGGCGGTGCAATCGACGCTCAAGCGGGCGACAAAGCCGCGCGTTTCATGCAGCTTTGCGACACCTTCGGCCTGCCCATGCTTTCGCTGTGCGACACGCCGGGCTTCATGGTCGGCCCGCAGGCGGAAAAGCAGGCGACGGTGCGCCATGTCTCGCGCATGTTCGTCGCGGGCGCAAGCCTGCGCGTGCCCTTCTTCACCGTGGTGCTGCGCAAAGGCTACGGCCTGGGCGCGCAGGCGATGGCGGCGGGCAGCTTTCACGCACCGCTCTTCACGATCGCGTGGCCGAGCGGCGAATTCGGCGCGATGGGGCTTGAAGGCGCGGTGCGTCTGGGCTACGCGAAAGAACTCGCGGCCATCGACGATCCCGCGCAACGTGAAGCCGAGTTCGAGCGCATGGTCGCCGATGCCTACCGCAACGGCAAAGCCATCAATATGGCGAGTTTTCTGGAAATCGACGGCGTGATCGATCCGGCGGAAACGCGCCGCTGGCTCATGCGCGGGCTCAACGCGAGCCACGGTTTCGCGCAGCGCGCGCAAACGGGAAGGCGTTTTGTCGATACGTGGTGATGACGCAAACACAGACAACAACAGACCAGGAGTTGGCATGACCCAGGATACGACCTCGCTCGTCGAGATCGACATGGCAGACGGCGTGGCCGATGTGCGGCTCAATCGCCCGCAGAAGATGAACGCGCTAAGCCCCGCGATGTTCGACGCGATCATCGCGGCGGGCGAGCGCCTTTCGCGCGAAGCGGATCTGCGCGCCATCGTGCTGTCCGGCAACGGCAATGCGTTTTGCGCGGGCCTCGATCTGGAGAGCATGGCCGCGCTCGACGAGGTGGGCCGTAAAACGCCTATTGCCGAGCGCACGCACGGCCTGTCGAATTACGCGCAGCACATCTGCATGCTTTGGCGCGAACTGCCGGTGCCCGTGATTGCCGCGCTGCATGGCGTAGCGTTTGGCGGCGGGCTGCAACTGGCGCTAGGCGCGGATCTGCGTTTTGTGGCGCCCGATACGCGGCTTTCGGTGATGGAAATGAAGTGGGGCCTCGTGCCTGATATGGGCGGCATGGTGCTCACGCGCGGTCTGGTGCGCGACGACGTGTTGCGCGAATTGATCTACACGGCGCGCGTGGTGGGCGCGAAGGAAGCAGTGGAACTGGGGCTGGCCACGCGTGTGAGCGACGATCCGCGCGCTCAGGCGCTGACCGCGGCGCGCGAGATCGCGCAGCGCAGCCCCGATGCGATCCGCGCCGCCAAACGCCTGCTGCATGTAGCCGCGCATGGCGACGCCGCCGCCACGCTGCTCGCAGAATCCATCGAACAGAACGCGCTGATTGGCGGCGCGAATCAGCGTGAGGCCGTGGCTGCAAACCTGCAGAAACGCGCGCCGCGCTTCGCGCCTGCTTCCGAGCCGCCCCAATACTGATAACGCACTTTCCGCCTGCGAGAACACCATGACCGACATCGCTCAACCGTCATTCGAAACGCTGCGCTACGCCGTTGAGGACGGCATCGCCACGATCACGCTACATCGCCCCGAGAAGCTCAACGCCTTCACCGCGACGATGATGCAGGAGTTGATCGCAGCCTTCGACACCACCGATGCCGACGACGCCGTGCGCTGCGTGATCGTCACCGGCTCGGGCCGCGCATTCTGTGCAGGCGCCGATCTGTCCTCGGGCGGCGAAACCTTCGACTACGCGAAGCGCCTGGGAGCGAGCGTAGAGACCGTGCATCGCGACGGCGGCGGCCGCGTGGCGCTGCGCATCTTCCGCAGTCTCAAGCCCGTGATCGCGGCGGTCAATGGGCCGGCGGTCGGCATCGGCATGACGATGCAGTTGCCGATGGACATTCGCCTCGCGTCAAGCGACGCGAAATTCGGCTTCGTGTTCGGGCGGCGCGGCATCACGCCGGAAGCCGCGTCGTCATGGTTTCTCTCGCGCGTGGTGGGGATTTCGTCGGCGCTCGAATGGTGCTACACGGGCCGCGTGTTCACGGCAGACGAAGCGCTCGCGCACGGCCTCGTGCGCTCCGTGCATGCGCCAGGCGATCTGTTGCCCGCCGCGTGGGCGCTCGCGCGCGAAATCGCCGATAACACCGCGCCGGTTTCCGCGGCCATCTCGCGCCAGATGATCTGGCGTATGGCGGGCGCGAGCCATCCGATGGAGGCGCACCGGATCGACAGCCGCGCCATTCAGTCGCGCGGGCGCTCGGCGGACGCCGCCGAAGGCGTGAGCGCGTTCCTGGAAAAACGCCCTGCCGCGTTTCCCAACCGCGTTTCCACCGATATGCCGGACTTTTTCGACTGGCAAAGCGAGCCGCCCTTCGTTTGATCGCGCACTTTTGCGACATTCTGCAGCAGCCGCGAACGGAACCTGATCTCGCGCGCGCTGTCCCTTTCAAGTACCCTACGACCTCCGGCGCGACAGATTGTCTGCGCCGGTGTCGTCATTTGTGCGCTTTAAATGGTTTTAAAGGGCTTTAAACGTTTGAAAAAAGGACCCCGCAACACCCCATGAATGTGAATCAAATCTGGTTTGAGCCGTTGGTCGGCTCGCTCGTTTTGCTCGGCGCCGCCGGTGTCGTCAGCGCCGCTGTCCACTTCCTGCTGTTTCGTGTCGTCGCGCGTCTCGCGCAACGCTCCGTCACCCGCATCGACGATGCGCTGTTCGAATTCGGCGCCTTCAAATGGTTGAGCCGCGTGACGCCCTTCGTGGTGATCCGTCTGGGTATCGGCATGGTGCCGGGCGTACCCGACGCGATCTCCCAGAGCGTCGATAAGGTCAGCTTCGCGCTGATCGTCATACTCGTGACGATGACCATCAGCGCCACACTGTCCGCGTTCGAACACACGCATCGCACGATGCGTCAGGACCAGCCGCGCCTCTCGCTCAAGGGCGCGATGCAACTGGTCAAACTCGTGATGTTCATCACGGCGGCGCTGGTGGTGATCGGCGACGCGACCGGCAAGCAGATCGGCCTGCTGCTTTCGGGCATTGGCGCGATGTCGGCGGTGCTGATGCTGATTTTCAAGGACACGATTCTGGGCCTCGTGGCGGGCGTGCAGCTTTCGTCGAACGACATGTTGCGCATCGGCGACTGGATCACGATGCCCAGCGCCGGCGCGGACGGCACCGTGATCGACATCACGCTCAATACCGTCAAGGTCGCCAATTTCGATCACACCATCATCACGATTCCCACCTGGAAGCTCATCACGGAGAGCTACCAGAACTGGCGCGGCATGACGGAGGCAGGCGGGCGGCGCATCAAGCGCGCGCTCTTTATCGACGCAACCAGCGTGCGGTTTCTCCACGCGCAGGAACTGGCGAGGCTCGAACGCTTCACGCTATTGCAGGACTATCTGGCGCACAAACGCGACGCGCTCACGCAGTTCAACGGTGCGCTCGGCAATGCCGCCGAGTGCGCGGCGAACCGCCGTCAGCTCACGAATCTGGGCACCTTCCGCGCCTATGTCGAGCAGTATCTGCAACGCCATCCGCATATCCACCGCGAGATGACCTGTATGGTGCGCCAGTTGCCGATCAGCGCCGAAGGCGTTCCGCTCGAACTGTATTGTTTCACCAATACCACGACGTGGACCGAGTACGAAGCGATCCAGTCGGACCTGTTCGATCATCTGATCGCCGTGCTGCCCGAGTTTGGCTTGCGGGTCTATCAGCACCCGTCGGGCTATGACATGCAGCAGGGCCTGCGCGGCGCACAGGAAAAACGCGGCGAACGCGAAAGCGCGCTCGCCGCGTAAGCAGCGCTCGTACGCGTCAGGCGGGCAATTGCACGTCTACCGGCTCGTGAGCCGTGGGCAGGTCGTTACGGTCGGACTCCGGCACCTCGCCCGCGCGGCGGTGGATATCGTGCGTCACGAAACCCTGCTCGCGGCTCGGCACCGCGAACCAGTCGGGATGCGAGAACGACGCGCGAATATCCTCCAGTCCGCTCGACCAGTGCTCCTCCATCGTATCGATGCTGAATTCGTAGTCCTTATAGTGGCCTTCATACGGTTTGTTCTTGTAGATCAGATGCACCACGTTGATCGAAGAGCCGTCGGCCACGGTTTCGGCCAGGCGAAACAGCGGGTCGCTGCGGCGCGCGTCGGCAGGCACATGCTCAAGCAGTTCCTTGATGAAGCGGGCGTGCTTCTGGCGGTCGGCGAGCATGTTGGTGATGGCGCGCGTGCGGCTCGAATACTGGATATCCTTCGCGCGCTCGGCCACGTCGAGAAAGTCGGCGGGCGCATTGCCGCTGGCGCTCCATAGATCGACCTGAAAAACCAGCGTGTCCTTGTGATCCGCATCACGGAGCACCTCCGTGAGCGGCGTATTCGAAACGAGGCCGCCGTCCCAGTAGTATTCGCCTTCGATCTCGACAGCCGGGAAGCCGGGCGGCAGCGCGCCCGAGGCCATGAAGTGCTCGGGTTCGAGGCGCATCTTCGTATTGTCGAAATA
>NZ_DASZJJ010000238.1:0-19366 GCF_035948235.1 Paraburkholderia sp.
CGTCGCGCCGATCTTCGGACCCGTGATGGGCGGCTACATCACCGACAACTTCACCTGGCCGTGGATCTTCTACATCAACGTGCCAATCGGCCTGTTCTCTGGTGTGTGCGCTTACCTGCTGCTGCGCGGCCGTGAAACAAAGATCACGAAGCAGCGCATCGACGCCGTTGGCCTTGCGCTGCTCGTGATCGGCGTGTCGTGTCTGCAGATGATGCTGGACCTGGGCAAAGACCGCGACTGGTTCAGCTCGAAGTTCATCGTCGCACTGGCGGTGATCGCTGCCGTGTCGCTGGCCTTCATGCTCGCGTGGGAAGCCACCGAAAAAGAGCCAGTTGTCGATCTCTCGCTGTTTCGCGACCGCAACTTCGCGCTTGGCGCGCTCATCATCTCGTTCGGCTTTATGGCGTTTTTTGGCTCGGTGGTGATCTTCCCGCTGTGGCTGCAAACGGTGATGGGCTACACGGCCGGGATCGCGGGCCTCGCGACCGCGCCGGTCGGCCTGCTCGCGCTCGTGCTTTCGCCCTTGATCGGACGCAATATGCACAGGCTCGATCTGCGGCTGGTGGCGAGCATCGCGTTCCTGGTGTTTGCCTTCGTGTCGATCTGGAATTCCACCTTCACGCTAGACGTGCCCTTCGATCACGTGATCCTGCCGCGCCTGGTGCAGGGTATCGGCGTAGCGGGCTTCTTCGTGCCGATGACGACCATCACGCTTTCGAGCATTTCCGACGAGCGCCTGGCGAGCGCTTCGGGCCTGTCGAACTTCCTGCGCACGCTGTCCGGCGCGATTGGTACGGCTGTGAGCACGACGTTCTGGGAAGACGACGCGATCTATCACCATGCGGTGCTGACGGAATCGGTGAATGTGTATTCGCCGAATACCACCGCGTATCAGGACGCATTGACTAGCCTGGGTTACGCGGGCCAAAGCATGACCGCGAAGATCAACGACGTGGTGACGTCGCAAGGCTACATGATGGCGACCAACGACTTCTTCCGCATTTCCTGCGGCGTGTTTCTCGTGCTGGCCGTGCTGGTGTGGATTACGAAGCCCAGAAAGGGCGCGGGACCGTCGATGGGCCACTGATGGCTCAAGGACGGTCCCGTCTGGTTCTACAGCCTAAGTCCTAAGACCTAAGTCGAGTTGCAGCCTTAGCGGGCGGTTACGCCTTCAGTCTGGATTTCGACGCGGCGGTTCTGCGAGCGGCCTTCCACGGTGGCGTTCGACGCGACAGGCTTCGTTGCGCCGTAGCCGTGCACTTCGTACTGGCCGGCGTGCAGGCCGTGCGATTGCAGATAGTTGCGCACGGTTTGCGCGCGGCGCTGCGAGAGGCGGTCGTTCAGGGCCTTCGAGCCGGTCGAGTCGGTATGACCGTCGACGATAACCGTGCCGATGTTCACGCCGTCGCTGTCCGCGATGAACTTGTCGAGCGCCTGCTTGCCCGCCGGCAGCAGGTCGTACTTGTTGATCGCGAAGTTGGCGTCCGCGTTCAGCGTGATCGTGCGCGGCGCTTTCTGGACGACCGGCTGCTGGACCGGCGGCGGCGGAGGCGGCGGGGCTTCCTGCACAGCCGGCTGCGGCGCCTGACAGACGAACAGGATTTCACGCGGATCGTTTTCCGGCTTGAAGCCAGAAGCCGCGCGATCGACCGACGAGACGCGCAGAGGCTGTTTGTCGCCGCAGATCTCGTTGACCTTCTTCATGCATTCCTTCGAGCTTTCGAGCAGCCCGAGACATTGCACGCGATAAGCCTGGGTGCCGTTGGCAAGCGTCACGACGTCGAGGTTATGCATGGGCCCCGATGCGGTGGTGCAGCCGGCGGCGACGACGATCAGGAAGGCCAGCACGCTGACTGGCAGAAGTCGCATTTTCATTTTGGATTCGAATGATTGAGGAGTAGTGAAACCGTCCGGCATGCGCCGAAGCTGGCTCACAATACGGTTCCTCGATAACCCGCTCAATCAGAAAATGCTTAAATCCGCAATCGAAATGATTCGATTCGAAGTCCGTCTTAATATGCGTTGTTCTACTTAAGATAATTCGCAGAACCGCATACACAAAGCCCCGGACAGAGCCGGGGCTTGCACGTACATCATGAAGCGCGGGCCAGCGTCAAGGCGCCGAGGCCGATGCAGTCGGTGCCGCCGCCGAGGCGGGCAGCGGCGCTGAGCCGGTGTCGCCCATATCGCTCTTGTTGTTCGAGCCCGGGATCGACTGTTCGATGCCGGTGCGCACGTACTGCTTGAACGCCGCACCCGCCGCCCACGGATCGGGCTTGCAGCCGATCGAACTGTCGCAGTGAGCCGCGAAGCCGATGGTGGTGGTGCCGTCGCCGTTCGAAGTCTTCGTGATCTCGTAAGCGAGCGCGCGCTTGCCGCCGCCGGGGCCGGCGGTCTGGATCAGCGAGTCGGTGACGGTCTGGACTTCGTACATCGAATGGCCGCGCACCCAGTCCTGGGCGCGTTGCCACCAGATGTCGCACTGGGGCTTGTCGCTGCAGGTCAGCGGTGCGGTGGCGATCTGCATGACGTCGGGGTTGACCTGGCCGCGCGGCGCGCAGGCTGCCAGCGCCGCGCAGAGCAGGATCGGCAGGGTTCGTTTCATCGCGTGGGTTCCTCCCTTAAGGGGCACGCGCGCTGCGCGGCCCGTCCGTTTGTCGTTGGCGTGACTCGTTGGAGTCCTCGCATGACTATAAGGGATGGAAGCGCGGCGGGCGCCGCTTAAGGGCAGGCGCGCAAGTGCGATGCCCGCTGCGCCGCACCTGCAGTCAGAAAAACCCGCGCTCAGACGCTGAAGCGATTGAGCGTATAAGCGCGATAAGCCGCCACAAACGCGTCGAACGAACCGACTTCCTCGCGCTCGAGCTTGGCCTGCTCGTCGAGCGATTCGCGTGCGAGTTGGTCGAAGTGAGCCGTCGTCTGTGCGTCGAGCGGTCGTGCGAGGAAATCCGCCGCATGGCGCTCGCTTTGCGCGAGCGCAAATTGCAGGAAGGTTTGCTGCTGGTCGCGCATGGTTTGCAGCACGCGCGCCGAAGGCGTCAGCGACGCATCGGCGAGCTTCGCGCGCTGGGCGGCCAGCGCGCGTGCATGCGCGTCGCCGCCGTGCAGCGCGTCGAGCGCCGCCGCCGTGCGTTCGATCTTCTCGAACAGTTCCGTCGCCCAGTCCTGCATCGCCACGCTCTGGCCGCCGCGCGTGAGCGCGAGGCCCGGCTTGCGCCCTTCCTTGGTGACGAGGCCGAAGTTCTCGTTCGCCTCTGCGTAATCGGCTTCGGGCAACAGCGGGCTGTCGTCGAGCGCGCAGGCAAGCAGGTAGGCATCGAGAAAACGTGCCGCCTCCAGTGAAATGCCAGTGGGCTCGAACGGGTCGATGTCCATGCAGCGCACTTCGACGTACTGCACGCCGCGCGCGGCGAGCGCATGCAGCGGCCGCTCGCCGGGCCAGGTCACGCGCTTGGGGCGGATCGTCGAATAGAACTCGTTTTCGATCTGCAGGATGTTGGTGTTGATCTGCACCCACTCGCCGTCGCGATGCGTGCCGATCGCCTCGTAAGGCGGATACGGCTGGCTCACGGCCTGCGCGAGCGCGTCGAGATAACCCGGCAGCGTGTCGTAGTCGGCGCGCAACGCGGACTGACCCGTGGTGTTCGAGTAGCCCAGGTCGCTCATACGCAGGCTCGTTGCGTAGGGCAGATAGAGCGTGTCGGCGTCGAGGCTTTGCAGCGTGTTTTCGCGCCCGCGCAGAAAGCGCGCGTCGAGCGCGGGCGAGGCGCCGAACAGATACATCAGCAGCCAGCTAGTGCGGCGGAAATTGCGGATCAGCGCGAGATAGCGTTCCGACTGATAGTCCGTCTGCGTGGCTGTCGATTGATCGTGCGCATGCAGCACGCGCCACACTTCTTCGTTGAGCGAATAGTTGTAGTGGATGCCGGCGATGCACTGCATGGTGCGGCCATAGCGCAGCGCCAGACCCATGCGGTAGACGTACTTCAGCTTGCCGATATTCGAGCTGCCGTAGCGGGCGATAGGAATGCCGTCGTCGCTGGCGGGCAGCACGCCTGGCATCGATTCGTTCCAGAGCATCTCGCCGTCGCGCGCGAGCACGCTATAGACGTAGCGATGCAGCTCGTCGAGCTTGTCGAGCGTGATCGAGGCGTCCTGCTCGGCAGGTGTGATGATCTCGATCAAGGCTTCCGAATAATCGGTCGTGATCGACGGATGCGTAAGCGCCGAACCCAACGCCGCGGCATGCGGCGTCATGGCGAGATGGCCGTTGCGCGTGACCCGCAGGCTTTCCTTTTCGATGCCGCGCAGACCGCGCGTGAGCGCGTCGCGATGCGGCCCGGCGCTCAGCACGGAAAGGCGCTGCGTGAGAACGTCGTTCGTGCGTGTAGAGGTCGTGTCTGGCATTGAGGGCAGGTCGGGCACTGGCCGGCGGCGGCATCGCTAATTGCGCGCTGTTGCGTAAATGCGTGCGCCGCTGGCAGGGAATTTTTCGGTAGCGGGCACTTTAACATCTCGCCGAAAGACCTGCTTGAGGCCACTTCGGGCCTGCCTTTGCGGCTGGGTTGACCGCGCTGGAAGCCAATGCCGACAAGGTTTTAAGCGATTTGCGCAGCGACGCGGCAGCGACCGGCGCAGGATTGTCGAAGCCGTCGTTATCGCGTGGATTGCCGCACCTCAGCCGCCGCGTGCGGCACCCGCGCGATCGGCGATTTCGTTCCAGAGATGCATGGCCGCGTAGGCGCGCCATGGCCGCCAGGCATCCGTGCGGGCGCGCTGTTGCGTGGCGCGCACGAGCGCGGGGTCGCGTGCCGCGATGGTCTGCATCAGCACGAGATCGGTGGCGGGCCAGGCATCGGCATCGCGCCAGGCGCGCATCGCCACGTATTCGACCGTCCACGGGCCAATGCCCGGCAGCGCGAGCAGCGCTGCACGCATCGCGTCGAGCGTGGCGCGTTGCGCTGCTGCGTCTGCCGCGCTGGCTTTGCGGCCTTGATCGGGCGCTGGCGATCGTTCGATAGCGACCGCGCCGCTTGCCACGGCCGCCGCGAAGCCCTGTAGCGCCGCGATGCGCTTGCCCGGCATGCCGATGCCGGTGAGATCCGCCGCGGCAAGCGCCGCAGGCGTGGGAAAGCGCCACGCCGTGCGCGCGTGGGGGTGGCCCTCGATAGGCTTGCCGACCCGCTCGACGAGGCGCCCGACGATTGTCGTCGCGGCCTTCACGCTGACCTGCTGGCCGACGATCGCGCGCACCACCAGCTCGAAGCCCGACCAGGCGCCCGGCACGCGCAAGCCAGGCGCGGCAGCGACAAGCGGCCCGAGCCACGGATCGTCGCCCAGGCCTGTCTGGATCGCGGCAGGATCCGCATGGATATCGAACACGCGTGCAAGGGGCGCTGCGAGCGCGGCCGCATGCACGCTCACCGGCCCGTCGATCTGCGCGACGAGGCAACGCTTGCGCGCATGGCGGCGCACGGCAAGCGTGCCGCTCGCGCCGTTGAAGTCGATGGCGCGCAGCCACGCTCCATCCTCGACGGCTTCGACGCCGGGCGTTGCGCGGCCCGCCAGAAAGCGCAGCATGCGCGGCCAGTCGTAGGGCGCGCGAAACGGCAGTTCGAGCGTGGCGCCCGCGACTTCGAAGGCTTCAACAGATGGCTGGACAGCGCTCAAACAGTGGTCTCCGGTGGGTTGTTGGCGCGCTCGCGCCGTTCGACTCTGGTGGTGGGCTGCACGGCTTCGGGCAGCACATGCACCTCGCCCGCGCGTGCTTCCGCGTCGATCAGCGCGGCCTTGCGCTCGAGGCCCCAGCGATAGCCCGCGAGTGAGCCACCCTTTTGCACGACGCGATGGCACGGAATCGCCAGCGCCACCGGGTTCGACGCGCACGCGCTCGCCACGGCGCGCACCGCGCGCGGTGAGCCCACGGTCTCGGCGATTTCGCTGTAGCTGCGGGTTTCGCCATAGGGAATGCGCTGGAGCGCGTCCCAGACGCGTTGCTGGAACGCCGTCGCAGACAGGTCGAGCGGCAGCTCGATGCGCTCGCTGCGGCCGTGCAGATAGGCGTCGATCTGCGCGACGAAGGGCGCGAGGGCTGCGGCGTCCTCGACGCATCGGGCGTTCGCGAAATCGGCATGCAGGCTTTCGCTCAATGCCTTCGCACTGTCGCCGAAAGCGATCCGGCAGATGCCCTTGTCCGTCGCAGCGACGATTACGCGCCCAAGCGGCGTGAGCGCGCTCGCATAGCGGATCGTGAGGCCCGCGCCCTTGCGCCGGAACGCCGAAGGCGCCATGCCCAGTTCGCCTGCCACGCTCTCGTAAAGCCGCGACGACGAGTTGAAGCCCGCATCGGCGCTTGCTCGCGTGACGTCGGTGCCTTGTGCCAGCGCGTCGCGCAGAACCGCGCCGCGTCGCGCAGCCTGATATTGGCGCGGCGAGACGCCCAGCACGCGCTTGAAGAGGCGCTGCAGGTGGAACGGGCTCAGATGCACCGCCTCGCCGAGCTGGGCGAGCGTGAGGCGCTCCTGGGGATCGGCGTCGAGCGCCGCGCAGGCGCGCCGTACGATCTCCAGTTCGCGTGGCAGGCCGCCAGGACGGCAGCGTTTGCAGTCGCGGTAGCCGGCGGCGCGGGCGCTCTCGGCATCGGGGAAGAATTCGACGTTTTCGGGGCGCGGCAGGCGCGACGCGCAGGACGGGCGGCAGAACACGCCGGTGGTGCGCACGCCGTAGAAGAACTGGCCGTCGGCGCGCGCATCGCGTGCCGAAATGGCGGCCCAGCGCGCGGCGTCGGCGGCGGCGTCGAGGGGGGCTGAAGCGGTGGAAGGGACGGCGTTCATGTCATGACTCCCGGTGAGAGCAGATTCGATGGTCCCACTGTAGCCCTGCGTATACGCACGGACGCGCCGGATCTTGCGCTGTCGTTCGGGCGAGCGCCAGGCTCCCACGTCACCTCTGCTTCAGCCTCTATTTTGCCTGTTTGGGCCACGGCGATCTGTCACAAATCTGCCCCTTTCAGGGGCGGCGTCTGCACCCTGGAAGGGCGGTGCGACAATTTGGCACCATTGCGGGTTTTCCCTTAAAAACTTGTTGCAACGCGTCAGACCGCTGTGTATAGTGGTTCTTGTCTCCTCCATGTCTCCTCCTGATATGGATTAAGCCCGCTCACAGCAGCGGGCTTTTTTTCGTCCAGCGTTTTTGCAAGCGCTGCGCCCGCGTTCCCCGCTGGATTCCTCCTACACTGCATGGACGCAATGACGCGCCCCGCAGCGGTGGACACCATGCAGATCCAGATTCGCGAAATCGACCATGTGGTGATCCGCGCGGCGGATCTGCCGGCTCTGACTCGCTTTTACTGTGAGGTGCTGGGCTGTCACGTCGAACGTGAGGAGCGCGAACTGGGACTGGTGCAATTGCGCGCGGGGCGCTCGCTGGTCGATCTGATCACGGCGGGCGGGCCGCTCGACCGTCACGCGCCGAGCGGCGCGGGCCGCAACATGGATCATCTCTGTCTGCGCGTGGAGCCGTTTGACGGCGAGGCGCTGAAGGCCTGGCTCATTCAGGCTGGCGCGCACCCAGGCGATGTGGTGCAGCGCTATGGCGCGGAAGGTTTCGGGCCGTCGCTGTATCTATTCGACCCGGAAGGCAACATGATCGAGCTTAAAGGGCCGCCGGCTGCCTGATCCGCGACGACGCTGCGACGGCATCCTCGCTCACACGTTTTCGGGCGCCTTGTAGACCGTCCATTCGACCGCGACCGGCTCGCTCTTCTCGCTGCCGATCCACGCAGCGCCGTCCTGAACCGTGCATTGCAGGCGCATGGTGCGTTCCGCAAGCTTGCCCAGCGAAGCCGCCACGCCCTCGCCCAGCGACCAGACGGTCACGTTGCGCAGGCGTTCGACCTTGCTGCGCACGCCCTGCCACCAGATGTCCGAGGTGCGCCCGCCATAGGCGATCACGATGACTTCTTCCGAGCGGCCGCTGGCCTTGGCGATGCGCCGCTCGTCCGGCTGGCCGACTTCGATCCAGGTCTGGATGGCGCCGGTGTAGTCCTTGCACCAGAGATCCGGTTCGTCGGTGTCGGACAGACCCTTGCAGAACTCCAGACGCTCGCCTGCGAACAGCGCAAAGGCGGCGATGCGGACCATCATGCGATCGTCGGTTTCGGAGGGGTGGCAGGCGATCGTGAGCGCATGGTCGGCGTAGTAATGCCGGTCCATGTCCGCAATCTGCAGTTCTGCCTTGAAGATGGTCGATTTGAGTGCCATACCGAATCCCGCGCCGCGCAAAAGCCGCACATGATAGCGAGTTCCAGCACGAACTGTGCCGCAATCATCAGACAGCGGCGTGCCGGGTCATCCTGGATGGTCTGACACGAAAATGACAATGCTGCGACGCTTGACTACGTGCATTACTACCCGATTCACTGCCTGATGAAGCGATCGCTGGTCCAGAGGCCTTGATCGTCGGCGTTGGCGGCGTTCACGAATTCGATGTCGTGACCGTCGACGCGCACGACGCGAAAGGTCTCGTTTTCCGGCGTCGAGAGGCAACGGAAATCCGCGAAGTACTCCTGCATCTGCTGATGCTCGCCGGCCTGTTCATGCAGCGACACAGCATCGAGCTTGTCCTTCGACAGGCAACCGTACGATCCGGGCTTGAACTGCACGGTTTGCTGCGGCTTGACGGCGACGTCCTGTGCTTGCGAGGACACCGCGCACAGGAGGCCGGCGGCGAGCAGGGCCATCGTAGATAGCATTTTCATGTTTGTCTCCGTAGGGAATTTTATTCAGGTTAGCTATGTATTTAACTTCTATGCCTGTGCCGACTTTCTGAATCTACGCGACCAAGAGCGGACTGCAAGCAATTCTCGTGTGCGAATGCAACAGGGTCGTGCCGTCCAGGGGCGCGCGGGCTTATCAGCCGGGGTTGACGCAGCGCACACAGATTTTCCGGGCAAGCGCCTCGAAGGCGCGCCATTCTTCGCCGGATACAGAAGAAAAATGATGCCAGCCGCCCTCTTGCGCTACCGAAATCTTCGTGGATAAATCGGGGCTCCCTATAGAGAACGTGGAGACCGTCATGACCCTTGCCCACTGGCTGCCGTTTGCGATCGCATCGGCCATACTCGTCGCCATTCCGGGGCCGACGGTTCTGCTCGTCGTGTCCTATGCGCTCGGTCATGGCCGTCGCTACGCGCTCGCGACCACCGCCGGCGTCGCGCTGGGCGACTTCACCGCGATGACGGCCTCGATGCTCGGCCTGGGCGTGATCCTGGCGGCTTCCGCGGCGCTTTTCTCGGTGCTCAAATGGGTTGGCGCGGCATATCTGATTTATCTGGGCATCAAGCTCTGGCGCGCGCCTGTCATGACCGCCGAATCCGCCGATACGTCCGAGACGCGCACCGGCCGCATCTTCGCGCACGCCTACGCCGTCACCGCGCTCAATCCGAAGAGCCTGATTTTCTTCGTCGCCTTCGTGCCGCAGTTCATCGACCAGCACGCCGCCGTGCTACCGCAGATCGTCATCTTCGAAGCCACCTTCCTTGCGCTTGCCACGCTCAACGCCTTTGGCTACGCCTTGCTCGCGGCGGCTGCACGGCGCGCAGTGCGTAGCCCGCGCGTTCAGCGCGCGATCAATCGCACCGGTGGGTCGCTCCTTATCGGTGCGGGCCTGTTTGCCGCGGTCTGGAAGAAGTCGGCGGCTTGAAAGACGCGCCTTTGGCGCTGGCGTCAACTGGGAGAACTCCAGGCACGTCACCTGCTCAAGCGCTTGCGTGCGGCGGCGCACCCTGCTTCCGATGAATCAGTATTCGCCCGCAGTACAAGCTGTAGCTTTCCGGCTACAATGAACCCGCAACCGCTTGACAACCAGGAGGTTATCGTGATCGAGCACGTAATACTGGGCGCGTTTCTGGTCATCCCCCTCGTCATCGTCGTTTTCCTGTTCTCGGACGAAATTCTCGAGGAGCATCGGCAGCGCGTGGAAGCGGGTGCACCCCATATCGACTGGCGTCATCCGCTGCGTAGCATCCTGCATCACTGACTGGCGGCATGAACGGCGGCCCGGCACCTGCACCGGGTTCGTCGTCCATGCGCCGTGCGGAGGGCGCGCCCGGTCCATTTGATGGACGGAGGCACTCGTGGAATTCGAGTTCTCCTGGATGACGTATTTCGTCGCCCTGTTCGCGCTGATGGTCTGCTCCATCGCCCTATCCCTGCTTTGTCCCGGCGCCGGCAGGCGTCGCGATCCAGCGCCGCCTCCGTCTGAGCCGGATGCCGAAACTGGCGAATCTCAATCAAGACCTCCTCCCCGCGCGCCGTAATTCATCGGCTGCGTAATTCGGCGTTACCACTTGCATCACCTGTTTCCGCGCTTCGCAGCGACAATCGCTCGCATGTTTTCAAAGGTTCTCAGGGAGAACATCATGCGTAAGATTGCAGCCGTACTGGTGGTGGCGGGATGTGTGATGGCGGCTGGCCCGGCCAGCGCGCACGATCATGGCGGCGATGTGGTGGGCGCGCTTGTCGGCGGCGCGCTGATTGGCGCGGTGGTGGGCGCGGCGATCAACGGCCCGGCTGTGGCCTATCAGGCGCCCGTCTATGCGGAGCCCGCTCCGGCGCCCGTGCCGGTGTATGCCGAACCCGCTCCGGTCTACGTGGCCGCCCCGGCGCCCGGCGGTTGTTACGACCAGTATTCGGGCCGTTATGTGCCGTGCGCGCCGCCGCAACCGGCCCCGCCGCCCCCGCGCTATGAAGGCTATAACGACGGCTACGGCCAACCCGGCTGGTAACTCTACATATCCACGCCAAGCGGGCTCGCCGCGCTCAGGCGAGAACCGCCTGCTCGACCGGCGTGATCTGCAGTTCCAGCTTCTGCGTGAGCCGCACGACGCTGAATTCGACAGAACGGCCGATGCGCGAGGCGTCGAGCAGACGCTGAAGCGCATCGATGCCATCCACAGCCACGCCGTCGATCGCGACGATCGTATCGTCCACGCGCAACCCGCCCAGCGCGGCGGGACCGCCCTTCACCACTTCCATTACGCGCACGCCGCTGGTTGCGCCCAGTTCGAAAAAGCGCTGCACCTTGCGGGCGATCGGCACGGTTGTACCCGCGATGCCCACGTGGGCACGCCGCACGCGCCCATGCGCGAACAGTTGCGTGATGACCCATTTCGCCGAATCGATCGCCGTGGCGAAGCAGATCGCTTGCGCACCCGGAATGATCGCCGTGTTCACGCCGATCACCTGTCCCGCCGAATTGACGAGCGGTCCGCCCGAATTGCCCGGATTGAGCGCGGCGTCGGTTTGGATCACGTCGTAAATCATCCGTCCGGAGTCCGAACGTAACGATCTGCCGAGCGCCGACACCACGCCCGTCGTGACCGTCTGCGCAAGACCAAGCGGACTGCCCACCGCGATCGCGATCTGACCGACGCGCAGTTTCGCGGACTCACCGAGCTGCGCATGCGGCAAGATCTCGGAAGCGCCGATGCGCAGCACCGCGAGATCGGTGCTCGGATCGTCGCCGACCAGATCGGCGTCGTAGGTCGAGCCGTCGGCGAGCGTCACGCGCAGCGCGCTGGCGCCGTGTACGACATGGCTGTTGGTGAGCAGATAGCCGTCGGGCGTGAACAGAAACCCCGATCCGGTACCGCCGCGCGCCGCGCCCGGACTGCCGGAATTTGCGCGGCGCTCGACCGCGATATGAGCGACAGCGTGCTGCACGCGCTCGAGCGCGCCGATGACGGTTTGCGAATAGGCGTCGAGCAAGGCTTCGTCGCCGTGAGAACGAGTGCTCGCGCTATCCGCACGTTCGGGTGACAGGTCGCGCGCGAGATCGTCGATGAAGGATGGACGGCTTCCCACGATCAGAATTCTCCGATGAAAGTGCGCCGTACATGCAGGGGTTGCAGGTCGATTTCAAGAGACGTGGCCAAATCCCACCTGGGACGCGGCAAAGTTGCGCCAAGGGACAGATTGATTCCTGGTGGCGAAGGTCAACGATTGTCAGATCGGCCACGCAGCCATTGAAGCGCTACCGGTGAGCTACGACAATGGTTTTGCGGCGACGTCCCCTCGCGCCGTGTTGTCGGTAGTCGGCAACAGTAGTTGGCAAGCTCTTTCGCCGCGGCCCCTGCCGCGGCTATTTTTTTGGGCCGCCAGTATGTGCAAGGTGAAAATCGCCGCCTGAAAGAAAGAAGCCCGCACATTGGCGGGCTAATCCATGCTCGGGTTACATGGCGAGGTAAATCAAATCGGTATTGCGGCGCCCTTTATTGGCGGGCTGCGCGCCGGTCGGCTCGTCAGGCGGCGAGGCGCGCCTTGAGTTGAAGACGCTCGAGTTGCGTCATCAGCGAGTCGATCGTACGAAACTGGGTTTGCGAGAGCTGGGCCGAGTCGAGCAGATTCGACAGGCGGCGATGCCAGTACTCGACGGAAAGAATCGGAACCGTGCCGTCGGTCAAAAGCGATGGCACCATAACGCGCATGATGTGCGCGATTTCCTGATCAATGAACATCATGTTGTTCGGCCCCCGGTTTGGTCAAATCTCATTTATTGGATCTGTTTAGCCACTCTAGTTCGCCGGTAGCCGGTGACTAGCTATCACAATTGATAGGGGGGAGAGAGGGAGTTCGAGCAGATAAGCCGAAGGCCCGCCAGAAGGCGCTTTCAGCGCCCTCTGCGTTTGGTTGATACGCTTGAGCCAGGAGATTTCCTGGTGTTGTACCGTTGTCCTTAACGTCGCCAGCCGTGGCCATAATAACCACCAACGCCGACCCCAATATCGACTGCAGGCGCGGCGTAATAACCTGGAGCGTAACCGTAACCATATGCAGGTGCTGGCGCGTAAGCATAAGGCGGAGCGACAACGCAGCCTGTTAGCGTCGCAACACCCGCGGCAGCAATTACGGTGCAAATTAATCGAAACGTTTTCATGGTGTTCTCCCGAATGCCTTTATTGTCGGCAAAAGCGAGGTTTGAAAACGAAACGATGTGTGACCGCTGGTTACGGCGGTAAAGATCAAGGGCCGCAGCATGCAGGCCCGGTGTAACCGGATGCAATCAATTCACAATCCTTACTGATTGCCGACGGTATAAGCAGCCCAATCTGTTGACGATGCAATTGATTGGGGATCCTGCTTATTCCCCGATTACTTCCCGATGCAGAACCGGCTAAAAATCACGCCGAGCAGATCGTCAGAGGTGAACTCGCCGGTAATCGAATTCAGCGACTCCTGGGCAAGCCGCAGTTCTTCCGCGAAGAGATCGAGCGACTGCGCGTTTTGTTGAGCATGATCCGCAGCCTGAGCGAGATGCTCTCGCGCCGCACGCAGCGCGATCAAATGGCGTTCGCGCGCGAGATAAACGCTCTGCGCGCCGGCTTGCCAGCCCGCGATGCGCAGCAGTTCCGCACGCAGCAGCGCGACGCCAGCGCCCTGTTTGGCCGACAGGCGCACTTCGCAAAGCTCGGCGCCATGATCCATCGCGCGCTTCGCCACTTCGGGCGCCACATCGGTCAGATCGGTCTTGTTGAGCACGCGCACGACCGGCACGTCCGCCGGAAAGCGCGCGGCGATCGTATCGTCTTCCGCCGTCATACCCACGCGTGCGTCGAGCAGATGCAACACGACGTCGGCGCGGCCGATTTCGCTCCAGGTGCGTTCGATGCCGATCTTCTCGACTTCGTCTTCGGTTTCACGCAGACCTGCCGTGTCGATGATGTGCAGCGGAATACCTTCGATCTGGATCGTCTGGGAAATCTTGTCGCGCGTGGTGCCCGCCACCGGCGTGACGATCGCGAGTTCCGCGCCCGCGAGCGCGTTGAGCAGCGACGATTTGCCGACGTTCGGCTGCCCCGCGAGCACGACCGCCAATCCCTCGCGCAGAAGCGCGCCCTGACGCGCCTCCGAGAGCACATGGTCGAGCTGCGCGCGAATCGCACCGAGCTTGCCGCGCGCGTCGGCGGCTTCGAGAAAGTCGATTTCCTCCTCGGGGAAATCGAGCGTCGCTTCCACCAGCATGCGCAGCGTCACGACGTCGTCGACCAGCGCGTGGATATCGCGCGAAAACGCACCATCGAGCGAGCGGCCCGCCGAACGCGCGGCGGCTTCCGTGCTCGCTTCGATCAGGTCGGCAACGGCTTCGGCCTGGGCGAGATCGAGCTTGTCGTTGAGGAACGCGCGACGCGTGAATTCACCCGGTTCGGCCAGACGCAGGCCGAAGGCGCGACCCGCTTCGATGCAGCGTTGCAGGACCAGTTGCAGCACGATCGGGCCGCCGTGGCCCTGCAGTTCGAGCACGTGCTCGCCCGTGTACGAATGCGGCGCCGGAAAGTACAGCGCGATGCCGCGATCCAGCACGGTGCCCGCGCCGTCGAGGAACGGTACGTAGCTCGCATGGCGCGCGGCCAGTGTCTGGCCAGTCAGCGCTTGCATGAGCGCCTCGGCGGCGGCGGCACCCGCGCGGCCGGCCGATACCCGCACGACCCCGATTCCGCCGCGACCGGGCGCAGTGGCAATGGCGACGATGGGATCGGTATCGGTGGAGAGCATGGCGGGTGAAGTCGAGGTGAATCGGTGAGTTCGGGAAGAGGCGGCGCCGGCGCCCAGAGGCGTTCTGGCGTAGACGCGCGAAGCTGCGTGGATTGTAACGCGTGGGCCTGGCGATTCCCGGTCTAGGGCGAGATCGGGAATGATCTGAATTTATCTCAAATTAGATAAGCGTTGTCTTAAAATTCGAGACTAAATTTGGGACAAAAATCCCATGTAGGGACAAAAAATAACCAGCCAGCTTGCCTCTTCGCACATGCGACAAATAGTTGAGGTAGTTGCGTTTTTAGGCGATTTGCAGCTTTCATGAGCTATATATAGCCCAACTGGTTGTCAACTTCGACGAAAGCCGATTGCACAATCAGCGTCATGCCAACCCCTGAAGAAAAAGCCGCCTTCGCGAAACGTCTTGAGATCGCCATGAAGCGTGCGCCCGAAAAACTGCGCGGCAGCACCGATCTCGCGAACCGGTTCAACCTGCGCCATCGCGGCGAACAGCCCGTCTCGCCCCAAACCGCTCACAAGTGGTTGAGCGGCCGCACCATTCCCACGAGCGACAAGCTCGAAACGCTGGCCGAGTGGTTCAACGTGGACGTGCATTGGCTCCACTACGGTCCGCCACCGGGCAAGACCGCGGCTGCCGTGCCGAAGCCGCGCAAGCATGACGACAAATACCCGCTTTCCGAGGAGACCATCGAACTGGCTTCGAAGATCGAGTCGTTGAGCGCGCATCAACGTTACCTCGTGGAAGAGCTGGTTTCGCAGTTCTACGGCGGTCCTGACTGACTCCAGAGCGCAGTATCGCCCGGGCACCACGCAAACCGCCTGACCATGAAAAAAGCCGCCTGACATGCGTCAGGCGGCTTTGTTTTTGTGGCCCTGAAGAGGCGTAGGCGAAAGCGGCATCACGTACCGCCTTCGCTTGAAGCAGCGCAGTTACGCGGCTTCCTTTTCCTTCTTCTTGCCTTTGCCCATCATGCGCGTGATGTAGTACTGCTGCGCGATCGAGAGCACGTTGTTCACGACGTAGTACAGCACCAGACCCGCCGGGAAGAAGAAGAACATGACCGAGAACGCGATCGGCATGAACATCATCATCTTGGCCTGGACGGGGTCCGGCGGCGTCGGGTTCAGACGCGTTTGCAGGAACATCGAGACGGCCATCAGCACCGGCAGGATGAAGAACGGATCCTGCTGCGAAAGGTCGTGAATCCACAGAATCCACGGCGCACCGCGCATTTCCACCGACGAGAGCAGCACCCAGTACAGCGAGATGAACACCGGAATCTGGATCACCACCGGCAGACAGCCGCCGAACGGATTCACCTTCTCGGTCTTGTACAGCTCCATGAGCGCCGCATTCATCTTCTGCGGGTCGCTCTTGAAGCGCTCGCGCAGTGCCTGCATGCGCGGCGTGATTTCCTTCATGCGCGCCATCGACTTGTAGCTCGCAGCCGACAGCGGGAAGAACACCGCCTTGATAAGCAGCGTGAGCAGAACAATCGCCCAGCCCCAGTTGCCCACATAGCCGTGGATCTTCTCGAGCAACCAGAACAGCGGCTTGGCGATGATCGTTACCCAGCCATAGTCCTTCACCAGCTCCAGACCCGGCGCGATGCCTTCGAGCATGCGCTCTTCTTCCGGACCGGCAAAGAGGCGCGCCTGCACGTTGTCGGTCGCACCCGGAGCGATCGTGCCGAGCGGCTGCTTCACGCCCACGCGATACAGCGAGTTGTCGAACTTCTCGACGTAGATGTCGCGCTTGACGCCTTGCTGCGGAATCCACGCGGTCGCGAAGTAATGCTGCACCATCGCAACCCAGCCGTTATCCGCCTGGTTCACGAAATCAGCCTTGTTCTTGTCGATGTCGCTAAACGAGATCTTCTGGAAGTGATGCTCGTTCGAGTACACCGCCGGGCCGATGAAGGTGTGCGAGAAGCGCGGCGTTTCCACCGGCTCGCTGTCGCGCACCAGCTCCATGTAGAGCGTGGGCGAAACCGGCGTGCTGCCCAGGTTCTGCACCTTCGTGTCCACGCCGATCACATAGCTGCCCTTCGTGAACGTGTAGGTCTTGGTGACCTTCACGCCGCTCTTTTCGGGCGAATCGAGGCTGATCTGGAACGAACCGGCGTCGCCGCTCAGCTCGCGCGGACCGGGCGCGGCCGTGTAGATGTCGTTGTGGTTCGGGAAGTCGCCACCGAGCAGACCCGTACGTGCGAGGTACGTGTGGTCCTTGGTGTGGTCGAACAGCGTGATGTACTGGTCGGGCTGCTTGCCGTCGCCTTCCTTCACGAGCGAAAGCTTCGTGAGCGTGCCGCCGCGCGTGTCGATCTCACCGTCGTAGACGTCGGTGTGGAAGTGCACGAGCTGGGCGGTGGCGGCGGCGGGCTGCGCCGTGCCGGTGGGCGCTGCGCCTGCGGCCGCGGCCGGCAGATCGGAAGCGGCGTCAGGCGCGCTCGCGGCAGCCGTGCCGCTGGCGGCGGTCTGCGTTTGCGTCGCGCTCGGGAAGAACATCGACTGACGTCCGTGGTCGCGCTGCCAGTTGTCGTACAGCATGACCGCTGACATGAAGAAGATGACCCATAGGACGGTGCGTTTGATATCCATGCGTTGTCTCAGTGTCGATGGAATGGCGCATCAGCGCTTATTCGGGGGTGCAG
The DNA here is from genome assembly GCF_035948235.1 of Paraburkholderia sp. Taxonomy (GTDB): domain Bacteria; phylum Pseudomonadota; class Gammaproteobacteria; order Burkholderiales; family Burkholderiaceae; genus Paraburkholderia. The sequence goes on from NZ_DASZJJ010000238.1 coordinate 17,210, forward strand.
GCGGGACCGGATCGACGCCGCCCGCCGAAAACGGGTGGCAGCGGCACAGCCGCCGGGCGGCGAGGTAAGTCCCGCGCGCGGCGCCATGATACTGGATTGCCTCGCGTGCGTAATCCGAACAGGAAGGATAAAAACGGCAGCGGTTGCCGAGATAAGGACTCACGGCAAGCTTGTAGAAACGCAGTAAAGCGATCAGTACCGTTTGCATGGCGTGGCGGCCAGAGAGCGCCGCGTGGGAAGACGGACAACTTGCCGCACCCGCGTGGAGCGCGGATGTGGCGTGCGCGGCGCAAACACGCGGTTCGCGCATCGCACTCATGAAGCGTCAGGCGCCTGAGGAGCGGGCGCCGCCGCAACCGGAGTCGCGACGTTGCGCTTCGCGACCTCGCGTGCTGCTTTTTCGAGCAAAGCCTCGATTTCGGTGCGGCAAAGCGCCTTGAGCGGCGGCGACGAGGCGCCCGGCATGGCCTTGCGGTCGAATTTCGTATGCAGACGCAGCAGCAGATCGAAACCTTCGAACTGCGCGCGGCGCACGCGAAACGCCTCGCGGGCAATGCGGCGCACCAGGTTGCGCGTAACCGCGCGCGGCGCGTACTTCTTGCCGATCACAAGCCCGAGCCGCGCGTCCTGGCCTGTAGGTCGACCGTACACGACGAAGTGCTCGGTACGGCGCCAGGGGCGCAAACGAAAAACGGATGAGAACTCATCCGTTTTCAGTAGCCTTGCGGCCTTCGGGAAAGCGGCCTGCGTTCGCAGCGAGGCGGCGCACACATCGTCCGCTTTGCCCGATTCTTCCGGCAATTCCGGCTGTTCCGGCAGTGTCACGTCAGCCCCGCTATCGTCGATCGTGCAGATAGCGAAGCTATCGACAACACTGGGAAGCGTCGCTTAGATCGCGAGGCGCTTGCGACCCTTCGCACGGCGTGCGTTGATCACTTTGCGGCCACCGGCGGTCTTCATGCGCACGCGGAAACCGTGGGTACGCTTGCGACGGGTAACGGAAGGTTGGTAAGTACGTTTCATGTTGCTCTCACTTGTTGAGAAATGACCGCGGCGAGCATCGCGGAAAAAAGCAATGGCCGGTGGTACAAGGGATTGGTTTTCGCGGAACCCGCTATTTAATCCCGTTTTTCCTTGGTCGTCAATAGCTTAGGGTGCCGGCACGCATAAATTCGCCCTGGTCGCACCCTGGGAATGGCTCGCTGCGGCCTTGCTGCGACCAGGTTCCGCCGATGGGGCGCGAACACGCCATGCGTTGATCCGTCCCTGTGGATAACTCCCAGGCCAGGAGAAATCGGCGTTAGAATCTCGCCTATCCCAAGAATCCTGCATGCCGCTCCGGCCCGCCTGCTTGCCGCAAACCCTTTGCCGCGCGGGCTTCCGGAGCATTTGCCGTCGCCCCGTCAGGGCCCCGTTGCATTTGTGCGACACGCGCGGCGCGGCCGCAATGCCTGCAAACAAAACGACCACAGCAACTCGATGAACGAATTCTGGCAACACTGTTCCGCACTACTGGAGCGCGAGCTGACGCCCCAGCAGTACGTGACGTGGATCAAGCCGTTGGCCCCGGTTGCCTTCGATGCTGCGGCGAACACGCTGCAGATAGCCGCACCCAACCGCTTCAAACTCGACTGGGTCAAGAGCCAGTTCTCGGGCCGTATCACCGATATGGCGCGCGACTTCTGGCAGAGCCCGGTCGATGTGCAGTTCGTCCTCGATCCGAAGGCGGGTATGCGCGCGCCCCAACCGGCCGCAGCTGCACCGCGCGCGCCGCTGGCGAGCGCGCCTGCGCAATACGAACCTGCGTTGCAGGCCGCTCAGGCACCGGCTTATCAGGCAACCCCGCACACAAGCCAACAGACGGGCCACCAGGCCAGCGCAGCGAATCCGGCTGGTCCGAATTCGGCGCTGGCGGCGGCCCAACTGGCGCAGGCCAACGCAGCGGCAGCCGCCGCCGCACGTGACGACGCCGCCGACCTCGATCTGCCGAGCCTCGACGCCAACGAAGCCGCCGCAGGCCGCCGCAGCTGGCGGCCGGGCCAAAGCGCGGCTGCGGCCGCCGCAGCGAACGGCGGCGAGCCCGATCCGACCTACGAGCGCTCGAAGCTCAACCCCGTGCTCACGTTCGACAATTTCGTGACCGGTAAGGCGAACCAG
>NZ_DASZJJ010000239.1:0-18141 GCF_035948235.1 Paraburkholderia sp.
CGGCACTTTCGCGCAGGCCGCGCGCATCGCGCTCGACCTTGCGGCGCATCCAGCGTAGCCAGAGCGCTTCGAACGGAATCAGCACTGCCACCAGCAACGAGAGTTTGACCGATAAAGTCAGCAGCAGCGCCACCGAGCCGATCAAGCCGATCACGCTCGACACCGCTGAAAAGAGCGCATCCAGCGCGAATCGCTGAATCTCCGCGACGTCGCCATCCAGGCGCGAGAGCAGATCGCCAATCCGTCGGCGCCCATAGAAGGAAGGCGGCAGCTTTTGCAGATGCGCATAGACGGCGCTGCGCAAGGCGAACAGCACGTGCCCCGAGAGCCGCGTGTGCAGATAACGATTGATGCCGCCGAGTATCGTGCCAATCAGTCCCGCGCCGATCATCGCAAGCGCGAGCACGAGCAGCATCGAAAAGTCGCGCCCCACCAGGCCGCGATCGATCATCTCCTTGGTGATCCACGGTTGCACCAGCACGAGCAGCGACGCGCAGGCCGATAGCGCCAGCAGCCCGGCGATCGCCAGCCGGTGCGGCCGCACGAAACCATAGAGCCACGCCATCGATGCTTCGAGGCGCGCGCGGTCATCGGTTTTCGCAAGACGGAGCAGCAGGTTCAGCATGAGCGTAGTGAATTCAGGGGCGCAGCCGCTTGAGCTTGCGATACAGCGTGGCGCGGCTGATACCGAGCGTGAGCGCCGCCGCCGCCACGTTGCCGTCGTGACGCGCGAGGCTCTCACGGATCAGTACGTCTTCGTGCTTGCGGATCAGGCCGCGTCCGGCGGGATTCGTCGCGGTGGGGCAGGCGCCGTCGATAAAGCCGTCGCAGAGATGATCGAGGCCGATCTCATGTTCGTCGTCGGCGCGCACGGCGAGCGCGGTACGCAAGACCATCTCCAGTTGGCGGATATTGCCCGGCCACGGATGGGTGCGAAATATTTCGGATAACTCATCGCTGACCTGTACGTGCTGTGCGTTCAGACGTTCCAGCAGGGAAGCGACGATCAGATCGATATCGTCACGCTCGCGCAGGGCGGGCAAGCTCACGCTCACGCCGTTGATGCGATAGAACAGGTCTTCGCGAAAGCTCTTGTCGCGCACCATCGCGGGCAAGCTGCGGTGGGTCGCGCAGATTACGGCGATATCGATGCTCTGTTCTTCGCCCGCACCCAGCGGTGCAACCTTGCGCTCCTGCAACACGCGCAGCAGACGGGCCTGGAGATGCAGCGGCATATCGCCGATTTCGTCGAGAAACAGCGTGCCGCCGTGTGCCTGCATCAGACGCCCGAGCATGCCGCCCTTGCGTGCGCCAGTAAATGCGCCGTCGCGATAGCCGAACAATTCGGATTCGATCAGGCCTTCGGGAATTGAGGCGCAATTCACGGCGATGAACGGTTTGCCCGCGCGTTCGCTGGCGTCGTGCAACGCCCGTGCGACGACTTCCTTGCCGGTTCCCGTTTCGCCCTGCACGAGCACAGGCAGGGCATTGTCCAGGCCGCGCCGCGCCATTTGCAAGGCGCGCAGCAAGCGGCTTTGACGCCCCGCGATCTTGACGAGGCCGGCTTCGCGCTCGTCCGAACGAATAGCAGTGCGCGCGTTGCCACAGTGGATATTCGCGTGCGTGCGGCGTGGCGCGCGCAACACGCGCAATGCCAGATCGCGCGCGACGTCGGCGATATCCAGCGTATGCGCCTGCCCGACGAACGCCGCGAAACTCATGCCGCGCAGGCTCGCACATTGCACCCCGACGATATCGGCCCGCGCGCGGCCCAGCAGCTCGCAGGCCTGCGCGCTCGCGGCGAGGATCGTGCCGTCATCGCGCACGGCGAGTACGCCGCACCAGCTCGAATCGAGGTAAGCGCGATGCGGATGAAACGCGATGACGAAATGATCCGGAAAAAACGCTTCGAACAGGCGCGCTTCAATATGGCTCGCAGCGGCGCCCACCAGCATCGACAAGGTATCGTGCGCGAGCGGCAACTGGCCGTCACGCGTGAGATCGAGCACGCCGATGGCGTTGCCGTGCGGATCGGCGATTGGCAGCGAGCGGCAGGAAAAGCGCGCGAGGCGGCCCAGAAAATGCTCGCCGCTGTCGATCGCAACGGGACGTCCTTCCACCAGCGCCGTACCCAGCGCATTGGTGCCACGCAACGATTCGGTCCACGTGGCGCCTGGCGACACATCGCCGATGCCAAGATCCGCGAGCGCGCCCGCGTTGCCTTCGACCGACAGTATCGTGGCCTCGGCATTGGCAAGAATCACGATGCCTTGCTGGCCGCAACGTTGTGCGAGGAATTCGAGTTCGGGCGCGGCGGCATCGAGCAGCATGCGGTTGGCATCGCGCAGTTCGTCGAGGTCGCGAAACTCACGCAGATTGAGCAGTGCATCGTCGTAGCAGCGTACGCCATGCGCAACGCTGCGCCGCCACGACGCGTCAATCTCCATACGCAGCCAGCCTTGCGGAAACAGGTTGTCCGAGCGTAGGCGCTCGCGTATCAGTTGAGCGGCGTGTTGCCGGTCGGCCAGCGCCGGCATGGGAGGAAAGGAATCGTGCAAGCTGTCCCCCTGGATGGTTGATTCGGTGCGCCGCCTGGCAGACTGCCGCGAGGATGCCGCGCGAAACGAAGGGCTAATCTGGCACGGTTGCCGCGATAAGTCCATCCGGTCAAAAACGCATTCCATCGGGCTGCCAAAGCGCTACGGACAAGCGGGAGACGTGCCAGCGCAACCGTATCAGGTCTTTTTGTTGTAGCCGTTGCACCATCCCGCAGCAGCCACGCGCTTGCCGCCGAACAGCGGGCAGTTCGCAGCGGCATCGCTGGGTTTGCCCCGATAGAACGTGCAGTTGCCGCAATCCTGACCCGCTGCGTAGCGCGCAAACTTTGCCTTATCCACATGCGTGGCATCGGCGCGATAACCCAGCGCCTGAGCGGCGGGATCGGTATCCGCGAGGAGCGGGGCTTCGGCGTGTGCCTCGCCTGCAAGCGGCAACAATACGCTACTGGCGCAGGCGATCAGGAAAGTACGGCGCGAGACAGGAGTTGAATGCATGACTTTTATATGACGTTGTAGTGTGAGGAAAGCGCTTTATGGCCGGCTTATGCCTGATTTATGCCGGATTTCTGCAGAATCGCCGCGCGCTTTTTTGAACGCGCGGCAGCAGGTGCAGTCGCTTCAGACGTTCATCAGCACCGATTTGATTTCGGTGTAATGCTCGATGGCGGCCGCGCCCATTTCGCGGCCAATGCCCGACATGCGATAGCCGCCAAACGGCAGGGCGGGGTCGAGCGCACTATGGCAATTGACCCACACCGACCCCGAACGGATCTTCGGAATCATGCGATGCGCAGCGCTCAGGTTATTGGTCCAGATGCTTGCGCCCAGTCCATAACGCGTATCGTTGGCGAGTCGCAATGCATCGTCGATGGTGTCGAACGGAATCGCCACCAGCACCGGCCCGAAAATTTCCTCTTGTACGAGCGGACTTTTTTGTTCGACATCGACGATTACCGTGGGCTTGACGAAGTAGCCCGGGCCGAACTGCTCGCCGCCGCAGGCGATCTGCACGCCCGCCGCGCGGCCGCGCTCGATATAGCCGTACACGCGCTGCTGCTGCTTGAGCGAGATGAGCGGGCCCATTTCCGTGGCCGGGTCCAGGCCATTGCCGAGTTTCATGCCGCTGGCGATCGATGCGATGTCGCCCACCACGTTGTCGAAGTGCTTGCGCTGCACGTAAAGGCGCGAACCAGCACAGCACACCTGGCCCTGGTTGAAGAAGATGGCGGTGGCCGCGCCTTGAGCGGCGGCTACGGGATCGGCGTCGTCCAGCACGATGGTCGGCGACTTGCCGCCCAGTTCGAGCGTGATGCGCGTCATCGATTCCATCGCGGCCTTGCCGATTAATTTGCCCACCTCCGTCGAGCCGGTGAAGGTAAGCTTGTCGACATCGGGGTGATGCGAAAGCGCAGCACCGGCTTGCGCGCCCGTGCCGGTCACCACGTTGAACACTCCCGGCGGATAGCCCGCTTCAAGCGCTAGTTCCGCGAGCCTGAGCGCGGAGAGCGGCGTTTCGTCGGCGGGTTTGAGTACCACGGTGCAACCCGTTGCGAGCGCCGGCCCGAGCTTCCAGCACGCCAGCAGCAGCGGGAAATTCCATGCCACGATCGCGCCCACTACGCCCACGGCCTCGCGGCGCGTGAAGCCGTGCAGATGCGCATCGGGCATCAGCGGCGCGGATACCTCGACAGTCGAGCCCTCGATCTTGGTCGCGAAACCCGCCATATAGCGCAGGAAATCGATACCCAGTTGCACGTCCATCACGCGCGCCACGGCCGCGCTCTTGCCGTTGTTCAAGCATTCGAGTTCGGCGAGCATCTGCGCATCGCGCTCGATCAGATCGGCGAAACGCCAGAGCAGATTCTGGCGTTCGCGTGGGCGCATGCGGCTCCATGCGGATTCGTCGAAGGCGCGCCGTGCGGCCTGCACCGCACGATCCACGTCTTCAGCGCCAGACTTCGGCACATCGGCCAGATGCGCGCCGGTGGCGGGATTGTAGACGGGCAGCGTTGCGCCGCTGGCGGCGCTTACCCAGGCGTCGCCGATCAGCATGGTCGGCGCGCGTTTGATAAACGCCTGGGTTTGTGGAAGGAGTTGCGGGAGTGTTGCGGGCGCAGCCTGCATGAGAATTTCCTCGCTCGTTGAGTGGGCCCGGATTGGGCCGAACGGGGAGCGCGTCAAGCAGCTTCCATACCAGCCGCCTCGCAACACATGTATTCAAAACGCCAAAGACGCGCGCGCAATGGCATTCGCGCCCATTGCGCGCATTGGCTGATGCGATTTCTGGCGCGGCCCGATGTGTCTCATTTTGAGAATTCTCGTGCGACATGAGACGAGACAGACACGGGACGCACACGGGAAAATGCGTGCGGGCGCATCAAATAAATCGGTGAATGCGCAAGCGGATTATTTTTCGTATCGGTGAATACCCGAAACTCTCAATAAGAAAAACCCTTGTTTCAAGGGCTGAAAACATCAGGGCGCGCATAAAATCGGATTGGCACGACCCATGCTTAATGCTCCGGCGAAGCATTGCAGCGCCTCACAAACCTCATGCGGATCAGTCGCGCCGTGTGAGACGAAACGAGACAGGCCACAGAGAACCCGGTAAAGGAGCAGAGCCTTGTTCATGAATTTTCCATCGCGCCGCTTTTCATTGCGTGTTCGCGGCGCTCGCCTTGCTAGCGCGTTGGTGCCGCTGGCTTTCGCGGCACATACCGCACATGCCCAGAGCGCTGCAGAAACGCGCGACGCGCCGACCATCATCAGCCAGACCTGCGCCGCCTGCCATAGCGCGGAGTCGAAGAATACGTGGAGCCGCATCAGCCATCAGCGCAAAACGCCCGAAGGCTGGCTCATGACGATTGGGCGCATGCAGACCATGCACGGGCTCGTGATCAGCGATGAAGACCGCCAGATCATCGTCAAGTATCTGGCCGATCGCCAGGGCCTGGCGCCTGCCGAAACCGCCGATGCGCGCTACGCGCTGGAGCGCCGTCTCAACACCCAGGAAGTGCTGGGCTCCGACGAGTTCAAGCAGATGTGCGCGCGTTGCCATTCGGCGGCGCGTCCGCTGCTGCAACGGCGTCCGGTGGCGGAGTGGGACCGCCTGGTGAATTTCCACCTTGGGCAATGGCCGTCGATCGAATATTCGGCGATGGGCCGCGACCGCGACTGGCTCAACGTCGCGCTCAAGGACATCGCGCCGATGCTCGCGCAGCAGTATCCCTATGAGAGCGCGCAGTGGACGCAATGGCAGAAGACGCGTCCGAAAGCGACTTCGCTTGCAGGCGCATGGAGCTTTGCCGGGCATATGCCGGGGCGCGGCGATGCTGCGGGCGTGATGACCGTGACGGGCGGCACGAAAGACACTTTCAAGGTCACGCTCAAAGGCCATTTCGCCGACGGCGGCGCGTTTGATGGCAGCGGCACGGCCGTGCTCTACGACGGCTACGAATGGCGCGCGAGCATCAAGGTGCAAGGCGTCGAGATGCATCAGGTGCTGGCCGCCACCAATGGCGAGATGAAAGGCCGCATGTTCGACGAGGCGCATGACGAGCGCGGACTCGACTTCGACGCGGCGAAGCTGGATTCGAAGGGCGCGCCGCGCATCCTCGCCGTGCAGCCGGCGTTTATCAAGGCGGGCGAGAGCACTGAGTTGACCGTGGTGGGCGCAAACCTGCAGGGCACGCCTGATTTCGGGCCGGGTGTGCAGGTGAGCGGCGTGCTGGCGCGCACGGCGCAGGCGATCCGCGTGCGGGTGACGGCGAACGGTGACAGCGCGGTGGGTACGCGCACCGTGACGCTCAACAATACGCAAGGCGGTCAATTCGCGGTCTATCGCGCGATCAAGGATGTGAAGGTGGTGCCGGAGTATGCCGTGGCGCGTATTGGCGGCAACGGCGGCCCGCTGCCCAAGGTCGAAGGCCGCTTCGATGCCGAGGCCTGGGGCGTGGACGCGGCGGGCAAACCGTTCCGTATTGGCGTGGTTCCGGCGAAATGGTCGGTCGAGCCATTCGACGAGCAGGCGAAGGACGATCGCGATGTGAAATTCTCGGGCGCGATGCAGGCCGCCGCGGGCATCTTCACGCCCGGCGACGCGGGCCCCAATCCGGCGCGGCGCATGTCCACCAACAACACCGGCAATCTCAACGTGATCGCGGCCGTGGACGATGCGGGGCAGACCGTGACGGGTAAGGCGCATCTGATCGTCGGCGTGCAGCGCTGGAACAATCCGCCGATTCCGTGACACGCGCGCCGCGCCAGTCGTAACGGCGCGCTGCGTAACGGCGCGCGCCGCAAATGCATAGCACCGGATCGAATGCAAGGAGAGTGAGATGAACGGCATGCTGAACGTGGTGGAGCGCAACGTCCACGAAGTGCAGGTGGACGATGCCCGCCTGATGTTCCATGTACCGAGTAGTTCGTTATTCGCCGCCGATCGCATGACGGCCGCGATCATCGACGCGCTGCGCGTAAGCAGTTGCACGGCTGATGAATTGTTCGCGCGCCTCGCAAATACGCCTGCGCAAGGCGAGCGCAGTGAGTTGAACGAAACGCTGGAAGAACTGCTGGCGCTGGAAGTGGTGAGCGACGGCTCGCCGCTGACGCCGGAAATCGGCATCAAGCGGGTGGAGCGCGTGCAACTCAATACCGTCGTGCTCAATGTGAATACGGGCTGCAATCTGAGCTGCACGTATTGCTACAAGGAGGACCTCGATACACCCTCGGCCGGGCGGCGCATGGATCTGGAAACGGCGAAGGCTTCGGTGGAGATGCTGATCGAACAGTCGCCCGACGAGCCGCGCTATACCGTGGTGTTCTTCGGCGGTGAGCCGCTGAGCAACCGCAAGCTCATCGAGAACATGGTCGAGTATTGCGAGCTGCGTTTTGGTGCGCTGGGCAAGGGCGTCGATTTCGTCATGACGACCAACGCGACGCTTCTGACCGAAGAGATTGTCGACTGGCTCGACGCACATCGTTTTGGTCTGTCCGTGAGCATGGACGGTCCGCGTTCCGTGCACGATCTGAACCGGCGCACCGTGGGCGGCACGGGCACCTACGATGTCGTGCGGCGCAAGGTCGAAATGCTGCTAAAGCGTTATCGCAGCCGGCCGGTGGGCGCGCGCGTCACGCTCACGAGCGGCGTGACCGATATCGCGGGCATCTGGGATCACCTCTTCAATGAACTCGGTTTCGCCGAAGTAGGGTTCGCGCCGGTCACATCCGGTGCGCTCGATACCTTTAATCTGCAGCCCGAAGAATTGAAGCGCGTGTTCGACAATATGAAGGCGCTCGGGCGGCGTTATCTGGCGGCGGCGCTGGAGAACCGCAATATCGGCTTTTCGAATCTGCATCAACTCATTACCGATATCCACGAGGGCCATAAAAAATCGCTGCCCTGCGGCGCGGGCCTGAAGATGCTGGCCGTCGATCACCAGGGCGAACTGAATCTGTGTCACCGCTTCACGGGATCGACGCTGCCGACCTTCGGCAATGTCCATACCGGCGTGAACACCGAGCAACTCACGGGCTTTCTGTCGCAGCGGCTCGAACGCGAAGGGACGGGCTGCGAGACCTGCCGCATCCGCAATCTCTGCTCGGGCGGCTGCTATCACGAGAGTTACGCGCGCTACGGCGATCCGCAGCATCCCACCTACCACTATTGCGAGCTGATGCGCGACTGGGTGGATTTCGGCATCGAAATCTATAGCCGCATCATGGCCGGCAATCCCGCGTTCATCGAACAACACATCACGACCCGCAAGGCTCACTGATATGAAACATCTCAAGCCGCTCAACAACAAGGCGAAGCAACTGGAACAGGCGGCAGCCGAAGACCGCCTGGAAGAGGTGGTCGCGATGACGTCGGTGGCGGGCTGCACCGCCACCACCGACCCCGGCTGGGAAGTGGACGTGTTCGGCGGGGTGGCCTCGCTGTGCCAGCCGATGGAAGCGGACCTCTACGGCTGCTCCGATCCGTGCTGGTGGCCCGCTCAGGTGCCCGACATGATGACCACCTTCCAGGACTGGAACAAGACGGCCGCCGATTCGGGCAAGGACTGGCGCAATCTCGGCAGCGTATTTCCCAAAGACAACTGAGCCACGCGAATCTGAGAGGACACACCATGCAATTGAGGAAGCAGAGCGCGTGCGCTGCGCTAGTTACCTTGTTTTTTGCGATGCCCGCGCTGGCGCAATCGGACAAAGCGCCCGAAGTGGGCGCGAAGCTCGCCGCGAATACTGCCGCGCCACTGGCGAACGGGCACGAATATCTTGCGGTGACGAACTACCCGAACAACCTGAGCGTGATAGACACCGCCACGGATAGTGTCGTCAAGACCTGCGCGCTGCCCGATTCGTTCGGCCCCGGCACGATGCAGATCAGCCCGGACCGCAAGCGCGCCTATGTGCTGAACAATCACTACGGCGATCTGTACGGCGTCGATCTCGATAGCTGCAAGACGGTGTTTCATGCGGCACTCGCGCAAAACTGGGACGAGCGCGCGCGGGCGATGTTCTCGATCGCCGTGAGTCCGGACGGCAGGGAGATCTATAGCGTCGTCAATCCGACAAAGATGAATCGCGACAGCTATGAAGTGGAAGCGCCGCGTTTGCAGGTGTGGTCCACCGACGGCGGCATGGACGCCAGGCCGATCCGCAGCTTTGCCGCGCCGCGCCAGACCACCCTGATTCAGGCGGCGGACGACGGGTCGCTGTTCGTTGTTGGACCGGACATCTACCGCATGAACGCGCAGACCGGCCAATACGATGTGGCCGTGCCGCTGCGCAACTGGACGCGCCCCCTCTATGGTCGCCCCGACGTGCTGTACGTCTGGCCGCAGCAGCGCCCGCAGCACGCGTTCAATCTGCTCTATACGGCCGACCGCTTTCCCGATGAAAAGAAAGATCCCGCGAAAGCCCAGACCATGTATGGCTATGTCGATATCGACCTGAAGAGCGGCAAAGCCACGCTCACGGATTTCGCGCCGGTCACGGAGGTCTATTTCACGGGCGGCCGATCACCGAAGGACCCGAACGTGATGTACGGCGTGCTGAACCGGCTCGTGAAATACGATATCAAGAACGAGAAGATGATTACGAGTGCGTCGCTCGATCATTCGTACTACTGCCTGTCTCTCGACAAGGCGGGGGACAAGATCTATCTTGCTGGCACCTTCAACACCGTGGCAGTCTACGACGCCGATTCGCTCAAGAAGCTCAAGGACATCCCGCTGCCAGGCGGCGACATGGCGATCACGACAGCGCAGATTTTCACGCGATAAGTGCGCCACGAGCGCGCGGGCACGATGCGGGCACAACGCAGGTCGTGCCCGCGCGCATTTGTCATGAGAATTTTTTTCTGCGCTTATACTAGGCCTCGCCTGAATGGCTTACGCCCAGGTCCCACGCTGCACGCCGATAAAAATCAAGGCTTCGGTCGATAACACGGCACGCGATTTACGTTTCGCAACCGCAGTTTCAACCTGAGAGGCGCAGCCCAGTATGCTAAATCGTGCTTTTATTGCAGGGATTTCATCGTTGCTGGTGACCAGCGCGCTCGCGCCGGCCATTGCGCATGCCGACGACGGTTTTGCGCAGGAGGACGGCGCCTCGCATGGTCGTCCGGTCAAGGTGATGATTGTTTCGATGTTCGGTCCGGAAGGCCAGGTATGGCTCGATCACCTTGGTCCGTGGCAGGACATCACGGTAGCGGGTTTGTCTCCCGACTATCCGGCCGTGCATTGCAATCGCCAGGATATCTGTGTGATGACGACCGGCATGGGGCATACGAATGCCGCCGCGTCGATGATGGCCTTGGCGTTCTCGCCGCGTTTCGATCTGCGCCATACGTATTTCATGGTGGCGGGCATTGCCGGTATCGATCCGCAGCAGGGGACCGTTGGTTCCGCTGCGTGGGCTAACTGGCTGGTCGACTTCGGCATCCAGTGGGAAATCGACGGACGTGAAATACCGCAGGGCTGGAATACCGGCTATCTCGGCATCAACACGACGGACCCCACGCAGAAGCCGCCGCTCGACTATCGCACCGAAGTGTTCCAGCTCAATCCGGCGCTCTCGAACGCGGCGTTCGCGCTGTCGCGCAGCGTGACGCTAAGCGACAGTCCGCAGGCGCAGGCGGCGCGCGCGAAATACAACTATGCGCCGGCCAACCGTCCGCCAACCGTTCTTCAGTGCGATACCCTGGCGGGCGATACCTGGTGGTCGGGCACGGATATCGGCGAGCGCGCGCGGCAATGGACGAAGATACTGACCGACGGCAAGGGCACTTATTGCACTACGCAGCAGGAAGATAACGCCACCTACGAGGCGCTCAAACGCGCAGCGGCGGCGCATCGCGTCGATCTCAACCGTATCGCGGTGCTGCGGGCAGGCTCGGATTTCGACCGTCCGTATGCGGGTCAAACCAGCGCCGATAATCTGCTCAACTACGCATCGCAGGGCGGCTTTGCGATTGCGATCAACAATCTTTTCCTCACGGGCAATCCACTCGTGCAGGACATCGTCATGCACTGGGGCGAGTGGCGCTCTGGTGTGCCGCAGCGCTAGTGTGTTGGCCTGACACGCGACGCAACCGCTCCCGTGTCAGGCTTCCGTTACCGCCAGCGAGCTTTTCTTCCAGTTCGACACCGTCATGCCAAACTGCTTTCTGAACCAGAAAGCGAACGCACTGGAGCTTGAAAAACCCAGTAGATCCGCAAGCTCGGCGAGCGACCGGTCGCTATCGAGGATCTGGCGCGAGGCGAGTTCGGCGCGAATCGACTGATGCAGTGCGAAATAGCTCGTGCCTTCCGCGGCCAGACGTCGATGCAGGGTCCGGCGATCCACGCCCAGGTGTCTGGCGACCTGGTCCGATGTGCATCGGCCGCCTGGCAACATGGCGATCACGACCTGCCGCACGGTATGCGTGGCACTTTCCGCCGATCCGGACAGCGCATTATCGAGCAGACGACGGACGTGAGGCGTCATATGAGCGTCGTCGGCCGATATCGGCGCATCCAGATCCCTTGCTGAACAGACGATGCCGTTAAAACTGGCATTGAATTCGACGCCACCGCCAAACAGCGCTTTATGACGCGTCGCGCCATACGGTTGACGATGTCTGAAACCGATGCTGCGCGCCCGCCAGGTTTTCCCCAGTAATTCCTGGATGGCGCGGTAAAGCACGCCCACGGCCATCTCAACCGACTGGCGCACCGACTGCCTGCCGGTCACCAGCAACTCCACCCGAATCAACACCGTGTCGCCAAAGTCTTCGATGCTGGTGAGCAGCACCGCGTTGATGAGGCGCATATATCGACACAGGTTATCCAGCGCCTGGCGGGCGCTTGGTGCTTCGCGCATCACCAGACTGATCGGCCCCAGGTTTGCCAGGCGGCGATGCTCGGCCAGTTGCAAACCGAAGTCCTCCACGCCTGCCGTCGCCGCGCTGTCCTCCAGCAACTGGCTCACCGCCGTGGGACTGATCGGCATGTCGGGGTCGACAAGGCTGCGGGAGGTGAGTCCCACCTTGCGCATCATCGCCTCGGGGTTGAGTCCGTGGTGACGTGCCAGATCGGCGTAGCCGGTCAGGCTGGCGCTGCGGATCAGCGGTGTGAAGCCGCTCTTTACGTTCATCGCTGTGTCCCAATTTCGACATCCAATGTCACGAATAATACATCGCGTTCGATGTCGGGGGGATAGTCTTGTGCTGAAGCAAACGCATTCCAATTAATTCCAACCCGCGGAGACACGCATGAACTTCCTCGACGGACACCTGTTCCCCGAAAACCAGCAACCGCTCATCATCACGGCCGCGCCGTATGCGCCCTCATATGTGCCGTCCGATTTCCCGGAGGATATTCCGGTGACGATGGAAGCGCAGATCCAGAAAGCGGTGGACTGCTATAACGCGGGCGCCACGGTGCTGCACCTGCATGTGCGCGAGCTCGATGGACGCGGCTCCAAACGTCTGTCGAAATTCAACGAACTCGTCGCTGGTGTGCGCAAGGCCGTGCCTGAAATGATCATTCAGGTGGGCGGCTCGATCTCGTTTGCGCCGGAAAGCGATGGTGCGGCCGCCAAGTGGCTCTCCGACGATACGCGCCACATGCTGGCCGAACTCGACCCCAAACCCGACCAGGTCACGGTAACCGTGAATACGTCGCAGATGAACGTGCTGGAGCATTTCGACTTCGAGGACGTACGCGGCACCTCGATGGAAGATCCGGCCGTTTATCAGGCTTACAAGGAAATGACGGTGCCTTCGCAGCCCGGCTGGGTCGAGGAGCATATCCGCCGTCTTTCCGCTGCCGGCATCCAGAGCGCGTTTCAGTGCTACAACATCAATAGTTTCGAGTCGGTCGAGCGCCTGATGCGCAGAGGCATCTATAAGGGGCCGCTGGTCATGAACTGGGTGGCGATCAGCGGCGGTATGGATGCGCCGAATATCTACAACATGGCCAATATCGTCCGTGCGGTTCCGGACGGCGCGGTGCTGACGGTGGAAAGTTCGGTGCTCAATGTGCTGCCGATCAACATGATGGGCATCGCCATGGGCCTGCACGTACGCTGCGGCATCGAAGACAATTTGTGGAACCAGCAGCGCACCGGGAAGTTCAGCACCGTCGAGCAGATCGAGCAACTGGTGCGCATTTCGCGCGAGTTTGGCCGACCAATCGCAACGGCCCAGCAGGCACGCGACATTTCGAAAATCGGCGTGTTCTACGACACCGTGGAAGAGTCGCTCGCGGCCAATGGCTTCGCGCCCAATCGCGAGGGGCGGCAGCAGGGCCATCTGCGCAAGGTTGCATAACGCAGCCTGAGCGTAGTCGGCAGACGTCGGTTGACGTCGACAAATAAAAAGCAGGACATGAAGGAGACAAACTCATGCTCACGCATGCCGAGCCCGCAACGGGCCATGACTCGACGACGCAAGGCGATGTTAGCGCCTATGCGTGGGTGGTCTTTGCGCTGACGGTCGGGTTGCTGCTCTCCGACTACATGTCGCGCCAGGTGTTGAATGCGGTGTTTCCGATGCTCAGGAACACCTGGCATCTTTCCGATACTCATCTGGGCTCGCTGAGCAGTGTAGTGGCGCTGATGGTCGGGGTGCTGACGTTTCCACTTTCGGTGCTGGCCGACCGTTGGGGGCGTATCAAGAGCATCGCATTGATGGCCGCGATGTGGAGTTTAGCCACGCTGGGTTGCGCGTTTTCGACCAACTATCACGAAATGCTGCTTGCGCGTGCGTTCGTGGGTGTGGGTGAGGCGGCCTACGGGAGCGTTGGTATCGCAGTAGTCCTTAGCATCTTTCCGGCTCGCCTGCGCGCTACGCTCACGGCGGCGTTCATGGCCGGAGGCGCGTTCGGCTCGGTGCTGGGGATGGCGCTCGGCGGCGTGGTCGGGGCTCATCTTGGCTGGCGTGCTGCGTTTGGCGCGATGGCGGCGCTTGGGATCGTCCTGCTGGCTGGCTACGTGTTCGTGGTGACGGAAAAGCAGGTGGCGAAACTCCAGCCTGCCGAATCGGTCCCCTGTGCGCCCGTCCCGGGTGTGCGCATGAGCTTTCGTGCCTTGATGAAAGGCCTTTTCTCGACAAAGTCGGTCGTGTGCGCCTATATCGGCAGCGGGGTCCATCTGTTGGTTCCTGCCGCCGTCTGGGCGTGGATGCCCAGCTTCCTGAACCGCTACTACGGCATGCCCACCGGCAGTGCGGCCATTTGCGCCGCCGTGTTCGTGCTGGCGACCGCGGTTGGCATGGTGGCGTGCGGCAATCTGGCCGACCGCATCAGCAAGCAGCGGCGGGAGCGGAAGTGGAGCATCGCTGTGGCGTTCTGCGTGATCTGCTTTGTGGCGCTGGCAACGGGTTTTCGCATGCCTGCGGGACCGGCGCAACTCGTCGTAATTGGCGTCGGCATGTTTTTCTGTGCAGGATCGACGGGGCCTTCCGGGGCGATGGTGGCAAACCTGACGCCACCGTCGATTCACGCATCGGCATTTGCAACGCTCACGTTGGCGAACAATCTGCTGGGACTGGCGCCAGCCGCCATCCTGACCGGCATCGTAGCCGACCGCATTGGGCTGCTCGGGGCGCTGCAACTGGTGCCATTCGCGCCGCTCGTCGCCGCGATCGCATTCTTCATTGGCAAGCGCAGCTATCGCGCCGACCTCGATCGGGTGAATGCCTTGCGCGTTCAGGCCGGGCGCTGATCTAGCCGCTGATTTCACCCCTCATCTCGCGTGATTCAATCTCACGCATCTCCCATAAAAATTAATCTGTAGTACAAAGAAAATCTGGAGTAGAAAATGGCAAAAGCAGTACGTTTCCACGAAACCGGCGGTCCTGAAGTCCTGCGATATGAAACCGTGGAAGTGGGCGAGCCAGGGCCCGGACAGGTCCGCTTGCGTCATGAAGCAGTCGGTCTGAATTTCGCCGACACCTATTTCCGCACTGGCCTGTACCCGGTACCGTTGCCTTCGGGCATGGGTGTCGAGGCGGCGGGGGTGGTCGAGGCAATCGGCGCTGACGTGCATAACGTTGCTGTAGGCGAGCGCGTGACGTACACGGGATTTATCAACACGCTAGGCGCGTATAGCACGGAGCGTCTGGTTCCGGCTGCGCCGCTTATCAAGCTGCCGGACGCAATCTCCTGCGAAACGGCGGCCGGCATGACGATGAGAGGCCTGACCGCGTCGTACCTGATGCGCCGCATTCATGACTTCAAGGCGGGCGAGACCATTTTGTTGCATGCGGCAGCAGGCGGTGTGGGCCTGATCGTGTCGCAATGGGCGAAGCTGCTGGGCCTGAACGTCATCGGCACGGTGTCGAGCGAGGCCAAGGGCGAGGTGGCGCGCGCGCACGGCTGCGATCACATCATCGATTACAGCCGCGAAGACGTGGCGAAGCGCGTGCGCGAACTGACCCATGGCGTTGGCGTCGATGTTGTGTTCGATAGCGTCGGCAAGAATACGTTTGAGGCGTCGCTGGATTCGCTCAAGCGTCGTGGCCTGATGGTGTGCGTCGGCACCGCCTCCGGTCCGATTCCGCCGTTCAATCCGCAGATCCTGGCGATGAAGGGTTCGCTGTACCTGACGCGCCCGGCGCTGGCGGACTATATCGCCGACCCGGCCGAGAAGGACGAACTAGCCGGCGAACTCTTCGGGCATGTCGCCTCAGGCCGCATCAGGATCGAGCTGAACCAGCGTTACGCGCTGGAGGACGCAGCCCAGGCCCATCGCGACCTGGAGTCGCGCAAGACAACAGGCTCGTCGGTTTTCGTCATCTGAGGGGAGCGCCATGCGAGTCGAACAATTGACGTGCGCCATTGGCGCCGAACTGGTCGGCGTGAACCTGGCCCATGCCATCCACGACGATGGCCTGTTTGCTGAGATCCGTGGGGCGCTGCTCGAACATCGCGTGCTGTTCCTGCGCGACCAGAACATTTCGCGCGCTGAGCACGTTGCGTTTGCGCGCCGTTTTGGCGAGCTGGAGGACCATCCGGTTGCGGGCAGCGATCCCGAGCATCCGGGCCTTGTGCGCATCTACAAGAATCCGGAGCAGCCTAACGATCGCTATGAAAACGCGTGGCACGCGGATGCCACCTGGCGCGATGCACCGCAGTTCGGCGCTGTGCTGCGCTGCGTGGAGTGCCCGCCGGTGGGCGGCGATACGATGTGGGCGAATATGGTCCTTGCCTATGAAAAACTGCCGGACCACATCAAGACGCAGATCGCGGATCTGCGCGCACGCCATAGCATCGAAGCGAGCTTCGGCGCTGCTATGCCGATCGAAAAGCGCCTCGCTTTAAAGACGCAATATCCGGACGCGGAACATCCGGTCGTGCGCACGCATCCGGAATCCGGTGAAAAGGTGTTGTTCGTGAGTGCCTTCGCGACGCATTTCACCAATTACCACACGCCGCAGCGCGTGCGTTTTGGGCAGGACGCCAATCCGGGCGCGGGCGAGTTGCTGCGCTATCTGATCAGTCAGGCTTATATCCCTGAGTATCAGGTTCGCTGGCGCTGGAAACCCAACAGCATCGCAATCTGGGACAACCGCAGCACGCAGCACTATGCGGTGATGGACTACGAGCCGTGTCACCGCAAGATGGAGCGCGCCGGCATTATCGGCGACAAACCGTATTGAGCCGCCTGGAGACCAAGTCATGACGACCGATACGACACCCACCATACTGATGGTCCCGGGCCTGCGCGATCATGTTCCGGAGCATTGGCAAACCTTGCTTGAGGGCAGATTGAGCAAGGCGGCTTCGGTGCCGCCGCTTGAGCACGACAAACTCAGTTGCGCGGCCCGCGTTGCAGCGCTTGACGCAGCGCTCGCGAAAATTGACGGCCCGGTGATCCTGGTCGCGCATAGCGCGGGCGTGATGATTACGGTGCACTGGGCCCAGCAACACAGCCGCAGGATTCACGGTGCGCTGCTGGCCACTCCCGCCGATCTGGAGACGCCGTTGCCCGAAGGCTATCCAGCACTGGACACGCTCGCCCAGGCGGGTTGGCTGCCCATTCCGGCAAAGCCGCTGCCGTTTCCGGGTATCGTCGCTGCGAGCCGCAACGATCCGCTTGCACGATTCGAGCGCGTCGAAGCGATGGCGCAAAGCTGGGGTAGCCGGCTCGTCGATCTAGGCGAAGTCGGCCACCTGAATCCAGCCGCGGGGTTTGGCGAATGGCCGATGGCCGAAACACTGATTCATGAACTTTACTGAGGTCATACCGCTTTACTAAAGTATCAAACCATAAGCAGCCGGGTCCACCCGGCGCACTGGAGATCGGAGACGCAATGAAACTGAATCGTTATAGCCTGGCAGTGCTGATGGTTATTGCACCCGCAGCTTACGCGCAGTCGTCGGTCACGCTCTACGGCGTGCTCGACAGCGGCTTGCTTTATCAGACCACTGCGGCGGCATCGTTCGCGCCGAACGCGCGGAATCTGGGGCACACCTGGCAACTCAAGGACGGCGGCATCTTCTCCAGCCTGTGGGGCTTGAAGGGCAGCGAGGACATTGGCGGCGGCTACAAGGTCAACTTCAGGCTGCAAGGGTCGTTCACCTCCACCAACGGCAAACCGGGTCTGTCCGACACGCCGGGCGTGACCGCGCTCTTCAACCAGTACGCCAGCATCGGCGTGTCCGGGCCATTCGGTACGATCGACGCCGGGCGGCAGATCGTGCCAATGATCTACGCGATGGCGGACACCGATGTGCGCGGTGCGCAATACTTCGGCAGCATCCTGACCGCGTGGCTCGGTCTCAATCAGGCAGCGGGCTGGCCCGGCACCAATACGAATGCACCTATCGGCGCGCTCTATGACAGCAACGCGCTGGTCTACACGTCGCCGAAATTCTATGGCGCAACCGTTGCGCTCGAATTTGCGCCGGGCGGCACGCCGGGGCACTTCCAGGGCGGTACGCGCGAATCGGCCGTGCTCAAGTATTCGAATTACGGCTTTAATCTGGCCGCGGTGTACTACAACGGCCACGATACCGATCCCTACCCGGCCAATTACCCGAGCGCGCCGGCTGTTCCGGCAACAGGCGTCGCCAATAACCGCTTTTACTATGTC
>NZ_DASZJJ010000240.1:0-23741 GCF_035948235.1 Paraburkholderia sp.
GTGCATCGGGTAGTGAGCCGCTCGCTCCTGTGACTGGCGCTGTGAATACGATCACTGGCGCGTTGTCGGGTGCTTCGGGTAGTGATCCGCTTGCTCCTGTGACTGGCGCTGTGAATACGATCACTGGTGCGTTGTCGGGTGCATCGGGTAGTGACCCGCTCGCTCCTGTTACTGGCGCTGTGAATACGATCACGGGCGCATTGTCCGGCGCGTCGGGTAGCGACCCACTCGCCTCCGTGACGAACGTTGCAAACGCTGCAACGAGCACGCTCGCCAGCGCAGCGAACGCCACCACGGGCAATCTCGCGAATACGGTCAATGCGGCGACGGGCACGCTTGCTAACGCGGTCAACACCGAAGTGGCGGCACTGAGCACGGCGTCGGGATCCACAACGGCGAATGTGGTGAACACCGTCGATTCGACGACGGGCATCGTCGCAAACGCGTTGAACTCGGGATCGAGCACGCTGGCCAGCACGCTCAACTCGTTGACGGCCGCTGCATCGGGCGCTGGCGGCAGCGATCCGCTTGCTCCGGTCACGAGCGCCTTGAACACGGTGACAGGCACGCTGGCAAGCGCAGCAGGCAGCAACCCGCTTGCGCCGGTTACGAACGCGGTGAACACCGTCACGGGCACGTTGGCAGGCGCGGCGGGCGGCGATCCGCTTGCTCCGGTCACGGGCGTCGTGAACACGATCACTGGGACGCTGGCAGGCGCAGCGGGCAGCGATCCGCTTGCACCGGTCACCACCGCCGTCAACACGATAAGCGGCACGCTCGCAAGCGCGGCAGGCAGCAACCCGATCGCGCCTATTACGAGCGTCGTGAACGACGTCACGGGCACGTTGGCAGGCGCGGCGGGCAGCACGCCACTCACCCCGATCACGAGCGTCGTCAACACCGTAACCGGCACGCTCGCAACCGCCGCAGGTAGCAACCCGCTCGCTCCGGTCACCACTGCGGTCAACACCGTAACCAGCACGCTGGCAGGCGCGGCAGGCAGCAACCCGCTGACGCCGATCACGACCGTCCTCGGCAGCGCCACCGCGCCGGTAAGCACCACCGTGAACACCGTCACGAGCACGCTCGCCGGCGCCAATCCGATCGCGCCGATCACGGGTGCGCTCGGTGCGGTCACGGGCGCGGCTGGCACCTTGACGGGCACGCTGGGTAGCGTCGCGAAGAACAATCCCGTGACGCCGCTCGTGAGCGCGGCGACGGGCGCCCTCGGCTCGACGCTGGCTTCGGCTGGCACGGTGACGACGTCCGTGACGGCGGCAATCGGCGCGGGCGCGAGCGTTTCCAGCACCGCCGCGAACACGGGCACGGCGACGGCGGGGCAGACGGCCGCCACGACCGCGTCGACGGCGACCAGCGCACTCGCACCGGTCACGGCGCTTGTCGCGTCGATCGGCTCGACGGCGACGCACGCGGCTGGATCGGGCAGCGCGCTTTCGCCGGTCACGAACCTGCTCGGCTCGGTCACCGGTGCACTGCCGAAGTAACGTAGCCGAAGCAACCGAAGCGCAACCAACACGTTAGTCGAGGAGAAACGGGCCGATAATCCACTCACACCAAAGGCCCACCGTAGTACCTGGAAGCCGGCCTCGCGCCGGCTTCTTCTCGTTCAGCGCGTGTTTCGCACCTAAGCTATGATCCAGCCGCGGACCAGCGCGATCTGGACATTCATACGGTGAATACGGCGAATACGTTGATGAGCAGCTTACGTTTGCATCTCTGTTCGATCTTCGGCACGGTGGTCGTTTACCTGCTGACGCTCTGGGTCGACGAACGACTGTTCCTGCACAGCGGCTTTCCGCGCTTCGTCGAATGGATTTATCTGCCCACCGGCATTCGTCTCCTTAGCACGCTGCTGCTGGGCATGGACGGCGCGATCGGGCTGCTGGTCTCGGCGCTGCTGGTCGACTTCTTCCATTATTTTCCGCACGATCCGGTGCGGGCGATTGCGGGTGCAATCATCAGTTCGGCGGGGCCGTATGGCGTTTATCGCCTGGCGCTCGAACGCTATGGCCTCAAGGCGTCGCTGGCGAATCTCACGGCCCGGCGCCTGCTCGTGCTGGCGTTCGCGGTCGCCTTCACGAATGCCACCTTGCATCACCTCTGGTTCGCGCTGGCAGGCTCGACGCCGGATCTGCTGCAGAGCTACAGCATGATGTTCGGCGGCGATCTGCTCGGCGCGCTGATCCTGCTCTACATTGTCAAGGGACTGCTCACGCTGTTGCCCGCGCAGCCAGGCCACTCGCGCATGACCGACGGGATGTTCCGCGTGCGGCTGGCGCTCGATAGCGCCTACAACAACCAGTTGCGGCTGCGCGCGTAACGACTGGCTGCACGCCCGGCGCACCTTCAACCGCCCGCAATCAACCTGCGCCGCGCCGCCTTCACCCGCGCGAGACGCGCTTCGTCCCACTCGTAGAAGCCCGCGCCGCTGCGCACGCCGACGCGCCCGGCGGCCACCTGTTCGCGCAGCAGGTCGATCACGTCCTCGTCCTTCGCGAGTTCGGGCATCAGATGCGATGAAATATCGACAAAGGTATCCAGGCCGCCCATATCGGCGCTTTCGAGCGGCCCGACGATACTCCAGCGCCGCCCCAGCGACGCCTTCATCACGCGATCGACCACCTCCGGGCTGGCCGCGCCCGAGCGCACGATATTGAGCGCTTCGCGCAGCACCGCGAACTGCAGACGGTTGCCGACGAAACCCGCAATCGACTTCGCAAGCACCACGGGCTCCATGCCGATTGCGCTCATCAGCGCTTCGGTGCGCGCTGTGACTTCGGGCGTGGTGGCGCTGCCCGGCACCACCTCGACGAGCGGAATCATATGTGGCGGATTCCAGAAGTGCGCAATCACGAAGCGTTCGGGCGCGCGCAGCGCCTGGGCGAGACGGTCGGGCTCGAAACCGCTGGTGTTGCTCGCCAGAATCGCATCGGGCGCGAGCACGTCATTGAGTTGTGCGTAAAGCCGATGCTTGAGGTCGAGCACTTCGGGCACGGCCTCGAACACGAACTGCGCCTGCGTCATGACGTCGAGTTGCGCGCTTGTTTCGATGCGTGCGAGCGCCGCCTCACGCGCGGGGGCATCGATACGCCCGGCGTCGATCAGTTCGTCGAGCACGGCCTGTGCCTTTGCGCTCACACCGGCGAGGCGCGCGGCGTCGACGTCATGGACGATCGTGCGCAGGCCGTGCAGCGCGCATTGCGTCGCGATGCCCACGCCCATCAGCCCCGTGCCGATCACGCCGGCGACGCTCACTTTGCTTCCGATGTTGCTGTTCATGCCCCTGGCCCTCCTTGACCGCGCGTTTTAAACGTAAGCGAGCCGCAAGCATAGCGCGTCGAGAGTGTTGACCGGATTGTGAGGCACACCTTGAAGACTGGAAGCCCAATCAAAAGCCATTCAATGCGCAATAGCTACCGCTTTTCAGCCGCTACGTTTTCGTGTGACCATGCCTGGCGCTTCGCTGGACGAACTTGCCTCTACGTGAACAGGAAAAAACAGTGACTCATTCGCTTACCCGCCGCAGATTGATCCTCGGTTTGCCCATGCTGGCCGGCGTGTTCGCCGCGCCGGCCGCCTTCGCACAAAGCACCTCGCCGCTTGCCGATATTGAGCGCCGTCATGGCGGACGACTGGGCATCTACGCCATCGATACCGGCACGGGCCGCACGCTCGAGCATCGTGCCGACGAGCGCTTCCTGATGTGCAGCACCTTCAAGGGCATGCTCGCGGCGCAGGTGCTCGCGCGCGTCGATGCAGGCAAGGAGCAGTTGGATCGCCTCGTGCATTACACGGCGCAGGACCTCATCTTCACGTCGCCCGTCACGAAGGCCAACGTCGCGCGCGGCGCGCTGCCGGTGCGCACGCTTTGCCAGGCGATCGTCGAGCAAAGCGACAATACCGCCGCAATTCTTTTGATGCGCAGCGCGGGCGGGCCTGCCGCGCTGACGCAGTTCATGCGCGGGATTGGCGATAGCGTGACGCGCTCGGATCGCTACGAGCCGGAATCGAACCGCTACAGCGGCGTGCTCGACACCACGACGCCGCGCGCGATGGCGGGCGCGGCGCGCGCCGTGCTGCTGGGCGATGTGCTGCGAGCGCCATCGCGCGAGCAACTGGAGCGCTGGATGATCGACTGCAAGCCGGGGCTCAACCGTCTGCGCGCGGTTTTGCCGGCGGACTGGCTGGCGGCGGATCGTCCCGGCACGAGCGTCGAGGAGCAGACCAACGATTACGCGCTCGTGCGCCCGCCTGGCCGTGCGCCCCTGCTGGTGGCCGCGTATTACGACGCCCCTGGCGTGAGCATGGATGCGCGCGAAGCGGTGTTGCGCGAGGCTGGCAAGGTGTTCGTACAGTGGGCGACGACGGCGGCATGATGCGTTCGCAACTCTCACACGCGACGCGAAACGCACAGATCGACATCATTCGCGGCGTCTCGATCCTGCTGGTGCTGTTTCATCACTTCAATATCGCGTACCGCCTGAACGATACGGCGCTGACACGCATGGTCGGTTGGGACGCATTGCGCGCCGTCGCGCGTAACGGCAACTATGGTGTGACGATGTTTTTCGTGACTTCCGGCTATCTGATCACGAGTCACGCCTATCAACGCTGGAATGGTCTGAGCCATATCGATGCAAAGGCGTTCTACGGTCTGCGCATCGCGCGCGTTGCCCCGCCGTTGATTTTGCTGCTGGCGCTGGTCAATGCGCTGGCGTGGGCCGGCGTCGCGATCTTCCAGAATCACGCGCCGATGGGCACACCCGTCTCGTTCTGGATCGTCAACCTGGCGTCGCTGACGTTCTGGATGAACGTGCTGATTGGCGCGCACGGGTGGGCGAACTATCCGTTGAGCGTCCTGTGGTCCTTGTCTGTCGAAGAGGTGTTTTACCTCGCGTTTCCGCTGCTCTGTCTCGCGTTGCGGCGCGAGTCCCAGCTGTTGGCGGTGTGGGCCGTGTTCATCGTCATTGGGCCGTGGTATCGATTCACCCATCAGGCGGATGAAGGTCAATTCCTGTACGGGTATTTCGCCTGTTTCGATGGCATTGCAATCGGCTGCTGTACTGCACTCCTCGCGAGGCGTTGGACTTTGAGCGGACTGGCACGAACGCTTTTGCGCCTGGGCACCGTCTCGGCCATGACGTTTCTGTATCTTTACTGGCCGATTTCGCAGAGCAATGTGTTCGGCGTTTCAGCGATGGCGCTCGGCACCGCCATCCTGCTGTTGACCTCGCGTGGCGGTGAGGCGACGTTGCCCGCGCTACAGTGGTTCGGCAGATTGAGCTATGAATTCTATCTGTTTCACCTGATCGTGCTCGGAATGTTGCGCACGCAACTTCCGCCGCCGGCCGTGAGTGGAAACGAAAAGCTGGTTTTGCTGGCGGTCTATCTGCTGCTGTCGGCGCTTGTGAGCATGGCGATCGCGCGGTTTTACGCCGAGCCTTTGAACCGGCGCATACGACGCTGGTTAGGCCCGGCACGGCGTCCGCTGATCGACAACGCCGAACGCATCAATACTTAATTGCCCGCGCCGCCACGCCACGGCGCGTCTCTGAGCACATCGGCCTGATAGAACGAGGCGAAGCGTTCGAGCTGGCGCTCGGCCTCGGCGCGCTCGACGCCTGCCTGAAGCACCGCGCTGGTGAAACCGGTGCGCTCCATTTGCAGCAGTTGATCGGCGAGCACGTCGCCGGTCGCGCGCAGATCGCCCCTGAAACCCAGACGCCGCCGCACGAGCCAGGCCTGGCTGAACGCGCGGCCATCGGTGAAGGCGGGGAAGTGCAGCTCCACGCGAGCCGCGCTGGCGATCTCCAGGGCATGCGCAAGCGGATCGGCGTCGTTGGGGAGCGTGAGAACGTTGTCCAGTGTGTCGAGCGCATGCTCGTGTGCGCTCAAAAGTCGGATGCGTGGCTTCATCATACGGCGGCCTGGGCGTTGGCCCGTGCGCTGTCCGCCGCCGCCTTGAACGGCTCCGGCCCCACACGTCGCACGGTTTCGATAAAGGTTTCCTTGCGTGCGCCACGCGGCTCGCGCAGCGCGAGATAGCGCGTGAGCAGCGCCTCGACGGCGTCGCACACTTCGTGTGCCGCGAACGATGGCCCGATCACCTTGCCGGGCCGCGCGTCGCCGCTGCGCGTGGAGCCGTCCGCGCCGCCAAGCGTAATCTGATACCACTCCGCGCCGTCCTTATCCACACCAAGAACGCCGATGTGGCCGCTGTGATGGTGGCCGCACGAATTGATGCAGCCGCTGATATGCAGGTCGATTTCGCCGATATCGTCGAGTTCGTCGAGATCCTGATAGCGCTCCATGATGCGTTGCGCGACGGGCAGCGAACGCGCATTGGCGAGCGCGCAGAAGTCGCCGCCCGGACACGCGATCATGTCGGTGAGCAGGTGTACGTTGGCGCTGGCGAGTTGCGCTGCCACGGCCGCTTGCCAGAGCGGGAGCAGGTCGTCGGCGTGGACCCACGGCAGCACGATGTTCTGCGTGTGGGTGACGCGCGCTTCGCCCGCAGAAAAGCGCTCGGCGAGATCGGCGACGCGTTCGAGCTGTGCGGCGGACGCGTCGCCTGGCGCCTGCAATAGTCGTTTGAACGACAGCGTGACGATACGCAGCGACGGCTCGCGATGCTGGGCGACGTTGCGCGCGAGCCAGCGCGCGAACTGCGGCGTGTTTGCGGCATACGCTTCACGTGCGGCAGTGGCCTGAGGATCGGCGGCGCGCTGCGAAAAGGCCTGCGCGGGCACCTGAAAATAAGCGCTCACGCGTGCGAGTTCGGTGTCGGGCAGGGTATGCGGGCCGCCGTCGCATTCGACGATCTGGCGGAATTCTTCTTCGACTTCATCGATAAAGCGCTGTCCTTCGGTCTTGACGAGCATCTTGATGCGCGCCTTGTACTTGTTGTCGCGGCGGCCGAACTGGTTGTAGACGCGCACGATGGCTTCGATGTAGTTCATGATCTGCCGCCACGGCAGGTATTCGCGCAGCACCACGCCAATGAGCGGCGTGCGCCCCATGCCGCCGCCCACCGCCACGCGAAAGCCCAGTTCGCCCTGCGCGTCGCGCACGAGGCGCAGGCCCACGTCGTGCCAGTCGGTGGCGGCGCGGTCCTCGGCGGCGCCGCTGATCGCGATCTTGAACTTGCGCGGCAGATACGCGAACTCGGGATGCAGCGTGGTCCACTGGCGCATGATTTCCGCGAACGGGCGTGGGTCCGCGATCTCGTCGGGGGCGACGCCCGCGCGCTCGTCGCAGGAGATATTGCGAATGCAATTGCCGCTCGTCTGGATGCCGTGCATATCGACGGTGGCGAGCAGGTCCATTACGTCGGCGGCTCTTTCAAGCGGAATCCAGTTGAACTGCACGTTGGTGCGCGTCGTGAAGTGCGCGTGATGCGTCGGCAGATGTGTGGTGCCCAGCTTGCGCTGCGCGTCGAGCGCATTGCGATAGACCTCGGCGTGCGGTGCGTCGTATTCGCGCGCGATATGCGCAAGCACGCGCAATTGCGCGCTCGACAGCTCGCCATAGGGCACCGCGACGCGCAGCATGGGTGCGTGGCGCTGGACGTACCAGCCGTTTTGCAGGCGCAGCGGGCGGAACGCGTCCTCGCTGAGCGTGCCGCGCTGCCAGCGCCCGATCTGGTCGCGGAACTGCGCGGCGCGGCTCGCCACGAAGGCCTTGTCGAATTCGTTGTAGCGATACATGGTGACTGCGTGTAACGGCGGTGAAAGCCGGCTGGAACGGATCGCCAACGGTATCGCGGCGCGGGCCGCATTCCAAGCAGCAGTTGATGCGAAAACGGGCGCAGCAGCACGAATATTTGCGGCGCTTGAGGGATTCCTGATGTGTTCCGGTTCACGCAGGGCGGCCGAACGGCGATATCTTCGACCTATCAATCAGAACGTAGTCAGGAGATAACATGAAGCCGCATCGGCACTATCGCGAAGAGGATTGTTTGCTGCAGGAGTTCATCGCCGTAGTGGAGGGTGACCGCGACGCTGTGCGCACCACGCATGCGCACAGCGTCCACGAGCATGTGCCGGTCTACGACTGCGCGCGCCTGGATCGCATGCTTGACGATGCCGTGGATCGCATGGCCTTGCAGGAGGAATGGGCCGATGTGCTAGAACAGGGCGCGGGCGTGTTCGTGCTCAAGCGCGCTTATGCCGATACCGCGACGATCGACGCGGCAACCGCCGTATTCGAGGCCATCATTCGCGACGAGCGCGCGGCGGGCAGCGCGGCGGCCGACCACTTCGCAAAGGCGGGCGCGAACGACCGCATCTGGAATGCGCAGCAAAAGCTGTGTGTGCGCGCGCCGGAGATCTTCGCGCGCTACTATGCCAATCCGTTTCTTGTGGCCGCTTCGCAAGCCTGGCTGGGGCCGTGCTATCAGATGACCGCGCAGGTCAATGTCGTGCGGCCCGGCGGTGCGGCGCAACAGGCGCATCGAGATTATCACTTAGGGTTCCAGATGGTCGAGCAGGCGCAGCGCTATCCGGCGCAGGTGCATGCGATGTCACCGTTTCTCACGCTGCAGGGGGCGGTGGCGCATAGCGATATGCCGGTCGAAAGCGGTCCGACCAAACTGCTGCCGTTTTCGCAGCGCTACGCGCCGGGCTATCTGGCGTGGCGGCGTCAGGACTTTCGCGATTACTTCGAGGCGCATCAGCGGCAAATACCGCTGGAAAAGGGTGACGTGATTTTCTTCAACCCCGCGCTTTTTCATGCCGCCGGTGAGAACCGCACGGCCGACGTGCAGCGTATGGCGAACCTGCTGCAGGTCTCGTCGGCCTACGGCCGGGCGATGGAGTCGCTCGATCGCACTGCAATGTGCGAGGCGCTCTATCCCGTGCTGCTGGAGCGGATTGCGCGTGATGATGTGAAGGAAGCGGAAGTCGAAGCCGTGATCGCCTCGTGTGCAGAGGGCTATCCGTTTCCAACGAATCTCGATAGCGATCCGCCATTGGGCGGCCTGGCGCCCGAAAGCCAGCAGGGTTTGATGAACCGCGCGCTGCGCGAGGCATGGCGACAGGAGGATTTTGTTGCGGCTATCCGCTCGCAGGCGGAGCGCAGATCGGCGTGAAGCGTTACCGCCAAGGCACGCTTGTTGCTCGGCAGAAAGCAGTAACTGCGGGAGACAA
The DNA here is from genome assembly GCF_035948235.1 of Paraburkholderia sp. GTDB lineage: Bacteria > Pseudomonadota > Gammaproteobacteria > Burkholderiales > Burkholderiaceae > Paraburkholderia. The sequence goes on from NZ_DASZJJ010000240.1 coordinate 9,168, forward strand.
GCTGTGGCGACAAAACGAAAGAGCACGCAAAGTGTCGCCGTTGCCGGTGACGAAGGCGCACCGGAACCGCTGCCGGCGGGCCTGCGCTATGTCGACGATTCGCGTCGCGGCTACACGCGGGAGCGAATAGACGGCACGTTCGCATACTTCGACACGCAGGGAAAGCGCATCGCCAACGAGCGGGAAATCCAGCGCATCAATGCGCTGGCCATTCCGCCTGCCTACATCGACGTCTGGATTTGCCCTGATCCGCGTGGCCATCTTCAGGCCACGGGGCGCGACGCGCGTGGCCGCAAGCAGTATCGCTATCACCCGCAATGGCGCGAATCGCGCGACGCCAATAAATACGAGCGGCTGCTGGCGTTCGGCGCCGTGCTGCCGCGACTGCGCGCGCAGGTCCAGCGCGACCTGGCGCTTGACGGCATGCCGCGCAACAAGGTGCTGGCGACCGTGGTGCGTCTGCTCGACACCACGCTGATTCGCGTCGGCAGCGAGGAATATGCGCGCGAAAATCGTTCGTATGGTTTGACGACGTTGCGCAAGCGGCATCTGAAAATCTCCTCGCATACGCTGCGTCTGAAGTTTCGCGGCAAGAGCGGCATCGAGCACGATGTCGCCATCAGCGATGCGCGTATCGCTCGCATCATGCGGCGCTGCATGGATCTGCCGGGGCAGGATCTGTTCCAGTATCTCGATGCCGACGGCACTCACCATTCGATCGGATCGGCGGACATCAATCAGTATCTGCACGAGATAACCGGCGCGGATTTCACCGCCAAGGACTACCGCACCTGGGCCGGCAGTGTCTTTGCGCTCGCCGCGCTGCGAAAGCTCGAATGGGAAACGGTGACCGAGGCGCACCGGCATGTTGTCGGCACGATCAAGGCGGTCGCGCAGTTGCTACGTAATACGCCCGCGGTCTGCCGCAAGTGCTATGTTCATCCGGCCGTCATCGACGCATTCGAAGCGGGAGAACTGGCGGCGGCGATGTGCGCGTCGCGCCGGCGCGGCCTCAAGAACGACGAGACCGCGCTGATCGTATTCCTCCAGAAGGACGCGAAGCGGCGCGCACGTGAGCGCAGGAATGGGGCAGCAGGCGACACGCGCCTGACCCGCTTGCTCGCCAGATCGGTGCGCAAGGCCCGCGTCCAGACGGTTGCGGCGGGCTGAGCGACCATGCTGAGGAAAAATAGGGAAACGTGATGGACCTTGAACAGATTTACGCGCGGATATGGGCCAGTCTCGCCCGCGCGGCAGCAGAGAAAAACCAGCCATTCAAGACGATGCAAGCCGCGACGATCGGCCTGGATGGTGCCCCGAACGTTCGCACCGTGGTGCTGCGCAGCGTCAGCGAGCCGCGCGGCGAAATCATTTTTCATACGGATCTGCGCTCTCCAAAGATCGTCGAGTTGAGCCGGGAGCCGCGTATCGCGCTCGTCGGCGTCGATCCCGTACACAATCTCCAGATCCGCGTGACGGGCCGCGCCGAAGTCGTGCGCAGCGGGCCGGAGCGTCTGGAGGCCTGGCAGTCGAGTCCCGACCACACCCTGACGGTGTATCGGACCACGCTCGCGCCTGGAACGCCGATTCAACATCCTGACGAGGCGTTTGACGCAAACCCCGCCAGCGCGGGCGAGGAAGCAACGGGATTCGATCATTTCTGCGTCGTGAAAGTGCGCGTGGACAGTCTCGACTGGCTGGAACACTCGAAGAACGATCACCACGAGCGTGCACGTTTTTATCGCGAAGGGGAGCGCTGGTCTCAAGGCTGGATTGCACCGTAAGCGCGCTCTACCGCACAATGCGCGGAAGCGCCGATGGGCCCGCGCCTCGCCGTGGTAATGTGCAAGCGGCGGTGCAAAAGCCGTGCAAAAGCCGGTGCAAAAAGCCGCGCAAAAAGCAGGTCAAAATGCACGCGGCCGGCAGTTCGCGGTGCATCGCCACGGCTATCACACTGACCACGCATTCGATTTCCCCGTCGCTACGGAGAACGGCATGACCCACGATCCGGCGCAGCCACGAGATCTGTACATCACCGCGGAGTTGCACCGCAGAATTCCGAGGGTGACGGATTATCTCGGCGAGAAGCTTGCGCTTCAGGATATCGGCGCGCAGATGCTCGATCATCCCGAGCAGGTCCTGCCGCGGCTCGTGGAACGCGCGATGCAGGTGACGGGCGCGGCTTCCGCCGGAATCAGCGCCTTCGAGCCCCAGGAAGGCACGCCCGGGATATTTCGCTGGCGCGACCTGCATGGCGATCTGGCCCGTTTCGAAGGCGCCACCACGCCGCGCAACTACAGCCCGTGCGGCGTTTGCCTCGACCGCTTCGAGCCGACCTTGACCCGGCGCCCGGAGCGCTACTACGAGTGGATCGCGCAGGCCGGCGCGGTCTGTCCGGAAGTGCTGCTCGTGCCGCTCTACGTCGCGCGCGGGCAGCCGCTTGGCACCTTGTGGGTCGTATCGGAGCAGGAAGGACACTTCGACAGCGGGCACGCCAGAATCATGGGCGAGCTGGCTTCGTTCGCCGGGATTGCGCTGTCGGTCCTGCAGAACCAGCAACAACTGCAGGACGCGCTCGCTCATCAGGAGATGGTGAGCCGGGAAATGGAACATCGCGTCAATAACGTGTTCTTTGTGATCGACGCGATGATTCACGTCGGCAAGCGCACTGCCACGTCCACGCCAGAATTCGCGGACACGCTCTCCGGACGTTTGCAGGCTTTGGCGGCGGCGCACGCGCTCGTGCGCCGGGGATTTGGACTTGAGGCGACCGCCGCGCAGAGGCCGACATCGACTTTGCGCGAACTCGTCGATGCCATTTTCAAACCGTACGAAGCGGCGGACCAGCATCGTCGTGAGGTGCGGGGCGAGGATTTCGAGCTGAGCGATCGCGCGGTGACGAGCCTCGCGCTCATCTTTCACGAGCTGGCGACCAATGCCGCGAAATATGGCGCGCTGAGCGGCGAGGTCGGCCGCGTCTCGCTTAGCTGGGCCGCGCAGGGCGAAACGCTTGCGATCCGCTGGCAGGAGGAGGGCGGGCCGCCGGTCCAGGCCGCGCCCGAACAACAGGGCTTCGGCAGCATCCTCCTGCGCAATACGCTGATCCGCCAACTGGGTGGCAATTTCGTGACGCACTGGCGCAGGGAAGGTCTGCTGGTCGAGTGCTCGTTCCCGCTCGCGAGACTGCGCAGCTGATCTATTGCTTCATGTTGGCAGCCGTCTGAAACAACACCGGTTTCGTCAGATAAAGCGCAGGAAACAGGCTCTTCAAAGCGTCGACCTTTGGCATGTCGTTGATCGCGATATACGGATAGTCGGGATGAAGGGCGAGAAAATTCTGGTGGTAATTCTCCGCAGGATAAAAGCCCTTGAACGGCTCGACGCGCGTCACGATCGGGTCTGAAAACACATGCGCGCCTTGCAATTGCGCGATATACGCCTGCGCCACGTTGCGTTGCTGCGGATTCATCGGGAACACGGCGGAGCGGTACTGCGTGCCGTGGTCGGGGCCTTGATAGTCGAGTTGCGTCGGATTGTGCGCGACCGAGAAGAATATCTGCAGGATCTTGCCGTAGCTGATTACGGCGGGATCGAAGGTGATGCGCACCGATTCCGCGTGGCCGGTGTCGCCGTCGCTCACGCGCTCGTATTCGGCCGTGTCCGCCGCGCCGCCCGTGTAGCCGGAGGCGACCTGGGTGACGCCGCGCACATGCTCGAACACGCCCTGAACGCCCCAGAAGCAGCCGCCTGCCACGACGGCGGTTTCCGTGTGTGCGCTGCCGGCATGTTCGTCCTGGAGCGGCGCGGGAATCGGCACGGGGCGCTCATCGGAATGGGCACTGCGCTGCCAGAGCGCGACCGCCGCAATGACGATGGCCAATGCGCCGAATCGGGCAAACCTGCCCAATGAGGCGGGCTTGCGCATCGATGCAGAAGTACTTTTCATAAAAATCGGATTCACGATGTCATCCTTATCTTTGTGAGGCTGATCGGGTTGGGTCAACCGAAGGTAAAGGCAAAGGCCTGCACGCCGGGATCGAGGAACTGGATCGCGAAGGTGTGATCCGCCACATCGCCAGGCTGGCGCACGAGTTGATAGAGGCGCTGTCCCGTTACGGTGCCGGTGCCGTCCGCGGCCACGTCGCTGCCGTGCGCGTCGCCGGGCGCCTTGTCGTCCACCGTCACGCGAAAACGCACCGGCTTGCCGTCCGGCCGCGGTCCCAGCACCAGATGCAGGTCGCGAGCATGAAAGCGATAGACGATCTCGCCGCCGGGTTTGGCGAGCGTGGCGTGTTCGGCGCTCACGCTCCAGTCGCCAGCGAGCCCCCAATCGTTCAGGCCGGGATTCGAGGGCGCGCGATAGTCGTGCGCGCGGTCTTGCGCGACGCCGCCCGGCGATGCGAATCCTTTGGCGCGTTCGAAGCCGATATAGGTCTCGGGCGAGCGCATATCGGCGTTATCGGCCTGCGCCTGCACGCCGCTCTCTTTCGCGTTGCCGAGGCCGAGCGCGACATTCGCGGCGTCCGGGTGGCCCGCTTCCACCAGCAGTTGCTGGATTACGCGCTCGGATTGGTCGTATTCGCCTTCGCCAAAGTGTTCATAGCGGATCTGCCCTTTTGCATCGGCGAAATAGTGGGCAGGCCAGTATTCGTTGTCGAAGGAGCGCCAGATGGCGTAGTTGTTGTCGATCGCCACGGGGTAATCGACGCCGAGATCGTGGACCGCCTTGCGCACGTTGTCGATGTTGCGCTCGAAGGCAAACTCGGGCGCATGCACACCAATCACGACGAGTCCCTTGTCCTGGTACTTGCGCGCCCACGCCTTGACGTAAGGAAGCGAGCGCAGGCAGTTGATGCAGGAGTAGGTCCAGAAGTCGACGATCACGACCTTGCCGCGCAACGATTCAGCCGTGAGCGGCGGCGAATTCAGCCATTGCACCGCGCCCGAAAGCGGCGGCAACTGGCCGAGCACCGGCAGCGCGGGTTGCGTGGCGGCCTGCATCGCGCTTGATGTGCGCATCATCGCGCCGCCGTTCGCGGACATGGCGTTCGACGTGTCTGCAGGTACGTTGGCCAGTTTGGCCGGACCGCTCATCGCAAGATCGGGATGCCGCGCAGGCGCGAAGGCATCGACAAGATGCTGTTCCAGACCGCCCGTCGCCACGGTCGAAACGCGCGTGAGGAAGCCCGTATCCAGGCCCAGGGCAATCGCGGCGACACCGGCGAGCATCGCCACGCCAATGCCGCGGCGAATCCATTCGCCCGCGCCCAGCGAGCGCTTCATCGCCGCGAACACCCGGCCGCCAAGCAGCAGCGCAACGGCCAGCGAGGTCGCCGCGCCAGCCGCATAGGCCAGCAACAGCAGCGTCGTGCCCACGCTCGCTCCCTTGAGCGCCGCGCCGGTCAGCACGAGGCCGAGAATCGGCCCGGCGCAAGGCGCCCACAGCAGACCCGTGGCGATGCCGAGCAGAAACGACGAGCCGACGCCCGGCGCGCCGTCATGCTGTGCCGCGTTGGAAAGCCGGTTGCCGGCGTTCACGAGCGGTTGCATGATGCGGTCCGCGAAGCGGGGCATCAGCAGCGTCAGGCCGAACACGGCGAGCAGGATGATGGCGAGCCAGCGGCCATACTGGTTGGCCTGCGCGACCCAGCCTCCGCCCACGGCGGCGAGCGTGGCGACCAGCGCGAAGGTGGCGGCCATGCCGCCGAGCAGCGGCAGCCCGGAGCGCACGAAGGGCTGGTCGGCGCGCGCGAACACGAAGGGCAGCACGGGCAGAATGCACGGGCTCAGGATGGTGAGCACGCCGCCGAGATACGCGAGGACGATGAGTAACATGATGGTGTCGGGGTTGGGTTTGAGGCGCCGGGTGGGGCACTCACTGGGGCGCTCACTGGGGTAGTCAGGCCGCGCCGGGCTTGAACGTCATGGCGATGCCGTTCATGCAGTAGCGCAGGCCGGTTGGCCTCGGACCGTCGTCGAAGACGTGGCCGAGGTGGCCGCCGCAGCGATGGCAGTGGACTTCCGTGCGCACCATGCCGAACGAGGTGTCCTCGCGCTCGACCACGGCATGCTGGAGCGGCGCATAAAAGCTCGGCCAGCCGGTGCCGCTGTCGAACTTGGTGCTGGAAGCGAACAGATTCGTCCCGCAGCCCGCGCAGGCAAAGGTGCCCGTGCGGTGTTCGTCGTTGAGCGGGCTAGTGAAGGGCCGCTCGGTCCCCTCATTCCTGAGCACCTCGAACTGGGCGGGCGTGAGCAGTTTGTGCCATTCGGCGTCGGTATGGACCACGGCGAAATGTTCGCTCGAGCTGGCCGCCGCCGTATCGCCGCCGCCTGACTGGGCCGCTTTCGCGCGCCACTGGCCTAGCGCGGCCATCACCGCGAGTGCGCCGCCGCCGGACAACAGAAGCCGTCTACGGATATCCATTGTGTTCTCCTTGTGCGATGCAGCGTCGCCCGTCGGATTGGGACGGCGCGCATCCTTTACACGAAGCTTAGGCGGCGGCCGATATCGAAGTCCTCACGAAAAGTAAAATTAATTGTGATAACTCGATAGCGGAAAACTCTGCACAATGGGCGCTTCAATCCGGGGCGCTTTCTTTGCACCGCTTTGCCTCTCTTGCCTGAAGACACATGGACCAGACCAAACGCGTGCTGATCGTCGAGGACGACGCGGATATCGCCAACGTGCTGATGCTGCATCTGCGCGACGAGAACTATGAGGTCGTGCATAGCGCCGACGGCGCGCAAGGCTTGCGGCTGCTGGAGCAGGGCGGCTGGGATGCCTTGATCCTCGACCTGATGCTGCCGGGCGTCGATGGCCTGGAGATCTGCCGCCGCGCGCGCGCCATGACGCGCTACACGCCGATCATCATCACCAGCGCACGTTCGAGCGAGGTGCACCGCATTCTTGGACTCGAACTCGGCGCGGACGATTACCTCGCGAAGCCCTTTTCGGTGCTCGAACTCGTTGCGCGCGTGAAGGCCCTGCTGCGCCGGGTCGAAGCGATGGCGAAGGATTTGCGGCTGGAGGGCGGCACGCTGATGCTCGGCGGCTTTTCGATCGACCCGGTCACGCGCGAAGCGCAGGTCGATGGCAGGCGCATCGAGCTGACGCCGCGCGAATTCGACCTGCTCTATCACTTCGCCAGTCATCCGGGCAAGGTGTTCTCGCGCATGGAATTGCTCAATGCCGTCTGGGGTTATCAGCACGAGGGCTACGAGCACACGGTCAACACGCATATCAACCGCCTGCGCACCAAGATCGAAGCCGATCCGGCGCAGCCCGTGCGCATCCTGACCGTGTGGGGGCGCGGCTACAAGTTCGACCCGCTCGCGCCGGTGCCTTCGGGCAACGTCGCGCGCGATGAGTCGAAAGGAGAGGCGTCGTGAGACTTTCACTGACGCAGCGGGTATCCATCGTGTTTTCGGTGCTGCTGCTCGCTTGCTGCGGGGCGTCGGCGTGGCTGCAGATAAGGGCGTCCGATCTGCACGATCAGGAGGTCATCCAGGTGCTTTCTCATGACCTGGCGTCCCATATCGCGCGTAATTCGGCACTGATGGGCGCAGACGGTCCCAAACCGGCGGCGCTGCGCACATTGTTCGGACAACTGATGGCTGTGAATCCGAGCGTCGAGGTCTATCTGCTCGATGCGCAAGGGCACATCACGGGCGACGATGCGCCGCCGGGCCATATCCGGCGTACGCAAGTGGACTTGCAGCCGGTCAGGCGCTTTCTGGCCAACGATCCGTTGCCGATTCTGGGCGACGACCCGCGCAGCGCCGATGCCCGCAAGGTGTTCAGCGCCGCCATGGTGACGGGCGCCGATGGCCGGCCCGCCGGTTATATCTACGTCGTCCTGATTGGCGAGGCGCGCGACGCGCTGGCCTCGCGGCTCGCGCAAAGCACGGTGCTGCGCACCACACTCGGCCTGATGGCCGTTGTTGCGTCGCTGGGCTTGATCGCCGGTCTGATCGCATTTGGCCTCATCACGCGGCCACTGCGACGCCTGACCGACACGGTGAGCCGCTTCGATGCGTCGATACGCGCAGGATCGGAACCCGCGCCGCTCGCGCTCAGCCGCTCGGCGGCCCATACCGGCACACGCGACGAGATTGCGATGCTCGAACGCACCTTTGCGCAGATGGCCGACCGCATCGGCCTGCAGTGGCGCGAACTCAAAAGGCAGGACCAGGAGCGGCGCGAACTTTTCGCGAATATCTCGCACGATCTGCGTACGCCTTTGACTTCGCTGCACGGTTATCTTGAGACGCTGTCCTTGAAGGACGATACGCTGGAGGGGGCCGAACGTCGGCGTTATCTGGCGATCGCGCTGGCACAAAGCGCGAAGGTGGGGCGTCTTGCGCAATCGCTGTTCGAACTGGCGCGCCTGGAGCACGAAAACGTACAGCTCACGCTCGAAACGTTTCCGCTCGCGGACGTCGTGCAGGACGTGTTCCAGAAGTTCGAGCTTGCCGCGCAGGCGCGCCATATCCGTTTGCTGGCGGATATTGCGCCGCATTTGCCGGCGGTTTGCGCCGATCTCGGCATGATTGAGCGCGTGCTGACCAATCTGCTCGACAACGCGATCCGCCATTCGCCCCAGGGCGGCGAAGTCAGCGTCGAACTTGCCCGCGTTGGCGACAAGGTCAGCGTGGTGGTCAGCGACACGGGGCCGGGTATTGCGCCCGAGCTGCGCGCGGGCCTGTTCCTTCGTGCGCTCAGTTCAAGCGATGTGCGCCGCCAGGGCGGGCTGGGATTGTTGATCGTGCAACGAATGTTGCAACTGCATGGCAGCCGCATCGAACTGGTCGAACGCGAGCATCGTGGCGCGACGTTCAGTTTCACGCTCGCCACGGCGTCGGCGCGGGTGGCGCTCAAGGCTTGAAGCACGCGCGTTTCGAGGTTTCTGAAAGGTTCTGAAAACTGGAACGCAACAAAGCGTAATATTATCAAATGTAAATGAGAATGATTCTCATGTATATTCCCGTCGTTACTAAATCGTTCGGCCTGCGCGGGCCGGCAAGCGTATCGATAGGGGAAGATGTTGTTTCAACGAAGAATTCTGGCAACCCTGATTCCAGTTGCCCTCGCTCAATTGTGCGGCTCGCACAGCGCCTGGGCGCAAACCTCGGTCCAATCGTCCACGACGGCGACGGCGGCTTCGGACGTCACCGCAGGCACGGCAGCGGCGGTTAAAAAAACGGCAGACGCGGCGTCGCGCGTCGACAGTCAACTGAACGTGGTTTCGGTGACTGCGAGCCGTATCGGCACGACTGATCCTACTAAATCGGCTGCAACCGTGTCGGTCATCACGTCCGACGACATGGAGGAAAATAACGCCAAGGATATTAAGGACGCCTTGAAATATGAACCGGGCGTAGCAGTCAATCGCCAGGCCTATCGACCGAGCGGCATCGGCGGATCGACCGGTCGCGCCGGTAACGACGGCATCAATATTCGTGGCCTGGAAGGCAATCAGGTTCTGTTGCTCGAAGACGGTATTCCGCTGCCACAGACCTTTTCGTTTGGCTCGGGCGCGGCTGGCCGCGGTGACTATCTGAATACGGATCTGTACGAGCGTGTCGAGGTTCTGCGCGGACCGGCGTCGGTGCTCTACGGCAGTGACGGCTTGACCGGCGCGGTCAATTTCGTGACGAAAGATCCGTCCGATCTGCTCGGCATTTATGGCAAGAACACGTATTTCTCAGTGCGCTCGGACTATGATTCGAGCGATCGCAGTTGGGGCGGTACGGCCACGACGGCGTTCAGCGCCGCGAATGGCGCGGTGCAGGGTCTGCTTATGCTGTCTGGCCGCCACGGCCATGAACTGGACAACCACGGCAGCACCGGCGGGACTGGCGCGAGCCGTGACGAAGCCGACCCGGCAACCTACAACAACCGCTCCGCGCTGGCGAAACTCGTATTCACGCTTTCGCACACCGACAAGCTCAAGCTGACCGCGGAAACGCTCAACAACACCAGTTCTGTCGATAGTCTGTACGAGATCGGCAACTACACGTCGAACACGACTTCGTACAACACGACCAACGACGTCAGCAGCAATCGCGTCAAGCTCGAATGGGATCACGACGACGAATCGAATCGCTGGGTGCAGCACGTCAAGAGTTCGGTGTTTTACCGTAACGCCGCGACCGACCAGTCTTTGCTGATTGGCGAAACGACAGGCGACGTGACGCGTTACAACCACTATGGCGAGAGCATCGTAGGCGGCAATTCAGTGGCGGAAAGCTCGTTCAATACGGGACCGTTCTCGCATAAGTTGGTCTACGGGTTCGACGTGAGCGTGTCGCAATACAACACCGATTCCAACGGCAATACCGCCGACGCGACATCTGGCTATCTGGAGAATTTCCCGAAGACGCAGACGCTCAATCTGGGCGCTTATATGCAGGACAGTATTAGCTGGAACAAGCTGACCTTCGTGCCGGGTTTGCGCTTCGATTATTACCATATGACGCCCGACGCCGACAGCACCTATACGTCGGCGGCGAGTGCATCGACACAACCGCTTTCCAATTCCAGTGGCAATGCCTTGTCGCCGCGCCTGGCGTTTCTCTATGAGATTAGTCCGGCGATGGTGCCGTACGTGCAATATGCGCGTGGCTTCCGGGCGCCTTCGGCCAATCAGGTCAACAGCTATTACGGTGGCGGCGTGGCGGCGTCCGAATACCACACGTACTACGAGCAGGTTGGCAATCCCAACCTGAAGCCGGAAACCAGCAATTCGTTCGAAGCCGGTATGCGCGGCAAGCTTGCGTTCGGCACGAACCGCGTGTCGTATAGCGCGTCGGCATTCTATGGTCGTTACAAGAACTTTATCGATTCGGAAGTCGTGGGCGGCAGTCTGACCTCGGCCACCGACCCGGAAAAGTACCAGTACATCAACTTCAGCAGCGCGACGATTAAAGGCGTTGAAGCGAAGTTCGACTGGTTCGCGGGCGAATCGCTGGAGATCAAAGGCGGCGTTGCCTATACCGACGGCACCGAACAGAACACCGACGGCACGACGAGCGGCATCATGTCCATCCCGCCGCTTGCTGCGGTGCTGGGCATCAAATACCGCGGCGACGACCGCTGGTTCGTGGGCGCCGACGTGACGTATAACTCGCGCCGCAATACCAGCGACGTGAATACATCGACGACGAAGTATTTTTCGACGCCTTCGTACACGATCGTCGATCTGCATGCTGGCTACAAGATCACGCAGCACGTGAGCATCACCGCCGGCATCAACAATCTGTTCAACCGTAAATACTGGCGCTGGAGCGACGTGCGCGACCTCTCGGGCAGTTCGAGCTACGCGACCCTCAACGCCTATACCGCACCGGGACGCAATTTCAATGTCGGCATGAAAGTCGACTTCTGATATTCCGTCTTTAGAACTTATAGAGGAACACAATGAATCCAGTTGATTTTTCGGACACCCAGGCAGTTGCGCACTGGCGGGATGCCTATCTGGCGCATAAGAGCGCGCAAAAGCTGCGCCAGCGCGACGCGGCGGCTGCGATGCAGGTGAGTGAAGCGCAAGCCGTGGCAGCGTTTGTCGGCGTTAATGTCGTGCGCCTTAAGCCCGATTTCATGGGCCTGATCGCGCAAATGCCCCGGCTTGGCGCGGTGATGACGCTCACGCGCAACGAAGCGGCCGTGCACGAGAAAGACGGCATATTCGAGAAGGTGAGCGCGGAAGGTCATGTTGGCCTCGTGCTCGGCGCGGATATCGATCTGCGTGTGTTTCATCGAGGCTGGGCTTTCGCGTTCGCGGTTCGCGATACCCCTGCAAACGGCGAAATGAAGAGTTTCCAGTTTTATGATGGACAGGGAGAAGCCGTATTCAAGGTTTTCCTGCGCGCTCACAGCGATCATGCGGCATTTGATGCGCTGGTGGCGCAGTGGGCTGATCCTGAGCAATCGTCCGTACTCGCTCTGAAACCGGCGGCGCCCACGCCGCCGACGCGAGACGATGCGGATATCGATGTCACCGGCTTTCATGCTGCGTGGGATGGCATGCAGGACACCCACGACTTTTTTCCGCTGCTGCGCAAGTTTGGGCTGACGCGCACGCAGTCGCTGCGTCTGGCGCAGCCGCGCTATGTGACGCGCCTGGCCGATGATGTGATCGAGGCGCTACTGGTCGAGGCCGCGCGTGCGCAGATTCCTGTCATGGTGTTCGTCGGCAATCCGGGCATGATCCAGATTCACACCGGCAAGGTGACGAACATTCGCACCATGGGCCCATGGGTCAACGTGCTGGACGAGCGCTTCAATCTTCACCTGCGCGCCGATCTTGTGGCGAGCGCCTGGCTCGTGCGCAAGCCGACTGTCGACGGTATTGTCACGTCGGTCGAACTGTTCGACGCGCAAGGTGAAAACATCGCCATGCTGTTTGGCGCGCGCAAGCCCGGCAGCCCTGAACTCGACTCGTGGCGTGAACTGGTCGGGGCGATGCAACCGCATGCCGAACTGGCTGCGGCTTGATACCACTGCGGAATAGCTGAGAAATCGGGGAAGTTGTCGTGGCCGCGCTTCGACTTTCCCGGTGATTGTCATATGGAAAAAATTGAACCTCATAGTCCGAAGGACGTTGCCTGGCGCGATTTTGTCACCAGGCATATGAACGATCTTGGGCTGCGCGCCACGCCGACACGTATTGCCGTCCTGGTTTCGTTGTTCGAAATGAAGCAGGGCGTCAGGGCCGACGAGATTTACAGCTTTGCGAACAGGAAGGGGATCGGTCTGAGCCAGGCTTCGATCTATCGGAATCTGGTGGATTTCGAGCGTGTACGCATCGTCTCCCGACAATGGAATGCCGATAAGTCTGGCGCATCGGCCACGTTCTTTCTGCAATGTCCCCGCGGCCCGAACAGGATGCATACGATTACCTGCCGGAAATGCGGGCGCCGCGAGCGATTCGAGAATTCAGATCTTGCTGATCTCATGAAATCCGTCTCTTCGGTCAATATGTTTGGCTCTTCAGGACAAGCCGTGAATATCAGTATTGTCTGTGTTGATTGTGAGTGAGCGCGGATGGTCGCACGGGCGACGGCCAGCCTGGTCCGCGCCTGTCGGTTTCCTTTAAGCGTCTCTCGATCTCCTCCTCCCGTCCTTTCCCGCATCGCCCCAAATCCTTCCTCGCCGCCGCCGCGCCAGCGGCCAGCGCGCAGATTCCGCCCCAATTTATTCGTTGGCTTTCGCGTAGCTTTCGTCAGACGGTGTTTTGCTAAAAATATTATGGAATACCATAATATTTTGTGATTTTGCTCGTCTATAACATGGCATACCATATTATTTGACGAGTGAGACCAACGCACTGACCGGGTCGTCGGCATGTGTCTGGCCGCATACGGTCGGGTCCACACGCGGATCGGCCGCGCGGCTATCGCGTGCATTTCGCGTCAGGCAAGACAAGCAGAACGATAAGGATGCCGAATAAAAAATGCTGGATAGCAACGAATTTGACGAGGAAAGGAGAAAGCATGAAGCATCGTTCTACAAGGAAGGCGCAGATTGCGTGGCTGCTGGCCGGTAGCGCAATGATCGCTGTGAACGCGCACGCGCAATCATCGGTCACGCTCTACGGCGTGATCGACGAGGGGATCGATTACGTCAACAACAGCGGCGGCCATTCGCTGTGGCGCATGCGCGACGGCACCTATGACGGCGTCTACGGCAGCCGCTGGGGCCTGAAGGGCAGTGAGGATCTCGGCGGCGGACTGAGTGCGCTCTTCAAACTCGAGTCCGGTTTCAGCACGGAAAACGGTCAAAGCCGCCAGGGAGGCCGTCTGTTCGGGCGTCAGGCTTATGTGGGGCTTTCGGACACGCGCTTCGGCACGATCACGCTCGGGCGTCAGTATGATTCGGTGGTCGATTATTTGCAGCCGCTCACCGCGCCGGGGCAACTAGGCGGCCCGCTCGTTCACGCCGGCGACATCGATAATACGGACAACTCATTTCGCGTCGATAACGCGATCAAGTATGCGAGCCCGAAGATCGGCGGCCTGACTTTCGGCGGTCTCTATTCGTTCACGAATACGAACGCGCCGGGGCGTGGCACGACAGGACTATGGAGCCTTGGCGTCAACTACGCCATCGGCGGTTTCAATATCGCGGCGGCCTACCTGTACGCAAAAAATCCCGCCGTACTGCTGAGCGATGGCGACTTCGTCGGCAACACGACGGGTTCGGCCATCGGCGCGAGCGGGCCGTTCAGCTATGTCGGCAATCCCGCTAACGAGCAGGTTTTTGGTGCAGCACTGAATTACACGTTGGGATCGGCGACGCTAGGTGTCGATTACACCAACACCAAATTCAATGATGCCAACGGCACGAACGGCACCGTGATTTTCACCAACTACGAAGCATGGGGCCGCTATAACCTGACTTCGGCGTGGTATGTGGGCGCGCAGTACGTGTATACGCACGGCAATATCGGCTATAGCCAGCAGGTGCCGATTTATCACCAGGTGGGTCTCACGACAGCTTATGCGTTGTCGAAGCGCACCTCGATCTATGCGATGGGCGTCTGGCAGAAGGCGGCTGGCGCTGCGTCGAATGCC
>NZ_DASZJJ010000241.1:0-19009 GCF_035948235.1 Paraburkholderia sp.
ATAGGGTAAACCCTTGAATTGATGCGGATTGTCGCAGGCTACCGCGCGCCGCGCCGCAGCGGTCGACGCAATCAGCCCGCGCCCTGCGCCAGTTCGTCGTCGAAGGCGGTGTCCGCGTCGGCGCGGCGTTGCGTTTCGAAAAAGTCCCAGATCATCGTGCTGGCATCCGGACCGGTGGAGGAGTGAAACGGCACGGTATCGTCGCCGCCGCTCCAGGCGTGATCGAGCGCGTCCACGCGGCAGAAACGCACCACGCTCGCCCCATCGCGCAGGTAATCGTGGATCGTGTAGCCGTCGGCGTCGTGTTCGTGCGCGACGACGCCCTGGCGCACGCCTTCGCCATCGGCGAGACCGTTCAGATGCAGAAACTGTGTGGTCAACTGATCGGCGTTCACGGGCGCCACGACGGCGTCATTGCCGCCCTGCACGATCAACGCCGGCATGCCGGGATGCTGACGCCCCGCCAGTTCGTTCTCGACCAGCGCGGCCGGATCGTGGTGCAGCCCGCGCCGCATGACATCGAGCGCGGCCACGCCCGAGCGCGCCTCGCCGAACGCCGGCCCCGAATGCAACGCGAGCGCCGCGAAGCGGCCCGGCGCGCGCATCGCCAGCAGCGACGCGAGACCCGCGCCCGCGGACAGCCCGGCCAGATAGACGCGCGAGCGGTCGAAACCATGCTCTTCAACGAGCGTATCGACAAGCGACACGATCGCCGCAGCCTCCCCGCCGCCCGCCGACTGACGCGCGTCGTACCAGTGCCAGCACTGATGCGGATGCGCCTGCACCGACTGCTCGGGGTACACCACGGCAAAACCGTGGCGGTCGGCCAGCAGGTTCATGCGCGTGCCTTCGGCGAACGAATCCATGGTCTGTTTGCAGCCGTGCAGCATCACGACGACGGGCATGCCCGCCGTGGGCCGATCCGGCGGCAGATAGAGGCCGTAGGGCAGCGCACGCGACGCGCCCTTCGGCAGATGTTCGGCGCGTTGCCATTCGCCCGCGGCCCATGCTGCGGCGCGAGGCCCCACGCGCGATTCGCGCATGGGCGCGCCGCTTGGCGTCGGGCGCGGTTGGGTCTTTTCAGCAGCAGCCGGCGCGGCGGCAGCGGCCTGCGCGCCCAGCCACATCGCCTGCGCATCGGATGCGCGCAAACCGGCCTCGCGCAGCGCCGTACGGGCCGCGCGATTCTGGATGGCGAGCAGACGTCGCATGCCACCCGCCCACAGCTTCGTCAGATCTTTCGTCATCAGTGGCCTTTGAAAGGGGTCGGATACGTAGTAAAAACTCACTACGTAAAATTGTTGTGCGATGCACAATAACACCAATCTGACCGCCCTGCAGTCGAACGAGTTCTAAAGAAATGCGATGTTCGTTGCACCGCATTAGGCACAACAAATCGCGGCTATACTGGAAAGTCCCTGGACGCACTTGTCGGCCCGATTCGCCGCTGGTACGTTATTCAAGCAACCTCACCCTGCGAATGCGCCGCCGTAGCGCCGACTCATGCCCGACTTGCCCCTTAACCTCTGGACCTCGATCACCAACCTCGGTGGCGCGGGTCTCACGTTTCCGCTTGCTTTCGCGATCGCGCTGTGGCTCGCCGCGGGCTATTCGTTGCGCATGGCGGCCAGCTGGCTGGCACTGCTAGGTGCGGCAATCGGTCTCTGCACGTTGACGAAAATCGCCTTCCTCGGCTGGGGAGTCGGGGTTCGCTCGTACGATTTCACGGGCCTGAGCGGCCACGCGATGATGTCCACCTCGGTCTATCCGGTGGCTTTCTTCCTGATACTGCAAGGCGCGCGGCCCACGCTGCGCGCGGCAGGTGTCGCGCTGGGTCTGGTGGTGGGGATCGTGGTGGCGTTCTCGCGCGTCGTGCTGGATGCACATTCGCCGTCGGAGGCCGTCACCGGCACCATCGTCGGCGCACTGACGGCGCTGGTGTTCGTGCGCTACTGGTGGGAAGCGCGCTCGGGCGGGATTTCGACGGCGGTGGTCACGGTGAGTCTGGCGGCCCTCACGGTCGCCCTGCATGACGTGCGCGTGCCCACGCACCGCTGGGTCACAGATATCGCCCTGACCGTCTCGGGTCACGACCAGCCCTATGTACGCGCCAAGTGGAAGGCCAATCGGCCCAATCGCACGCTCGGCACGCCAGGCACGCCGACCGCGCCGATTTCGCAGACGCGCGACACGTTCACGCCGTCCACACAGCGCCACGCCTGACGCCGCTCTACGCTATCTAGCTGCCCACGCCCAGCAGCACGCTCGACGCCTTGAAAATAGCCGTCGCGCTCACGCCGATATCGAGGCCGAGCGCCTCGACGCTGGCATCGGTGACCACGGCGGCGACCACGAGGCCGCCTGGCAGTTCGAGTGTCACCTCCGCGTTGACCTCGCCGCGCCGCACGCCGTTCACCACGCCGCTCAACTGATTGCGCGCCGACAGCCGCGCCGCCGCTCCCTCGCCGCCCGCCACCAGCACGACCGACGACGCTTTGACCAGCGCCACCACCGCTGCGCCTTCGACAAGACCCAGCGCTTCGGCACTTTCCCGCGTCACCGTGGCGACGAGTCGCTGACCGCCAGGCAACCCAATCGACACTTCATCGTTGACGGCCCCGCGCGCGAGTGCCGTGACGGTGCCGTAGAGCTGATTGCGCGCGCTTGTACGCAAGCCGAAACGGCCCAGCACGGCCAGATCGCCGGACACGGCCTGCTCCGCATCCTGACCCGCACCGATATCCAGTGCACTCACGGCGGCAGCCGCGCGCTCCAGGAAACGCCGATGCTCGCGCTCGATCGCCGCAAACGTCGCGATCAGGCGCAGCGCGCGCGGCGTGAGCGTCGTGCCGCCGCCTCCCTTGCCGCCCGTCGCGCGAACCACGAGCGGCTCACCGGCGAGATTGTTCATGGCTTCGACGCTGTCCCACGCGCCCTTGTAGCTCATGCCGAAGGCCTTGGCGGCGCCGGTAATCGAACCGGTATCGCGAATCGCCGCGAGCAGCGCGATGCGCGCGCTGCCGCCCAGCATCTGCGGACCGGCCTGAAACCAGACCGAGCCGCCGAGACCCAGTCCGGGCGTGGCGCGATGATCGTCGGCGCAATGATCGGAATCGAAATCAGAAGGATTTGGGGAAGCGGTATTCATCGCGACACAGCCATCGAGAGCCAAAACGTGACTCCGATTATAGAGACGGCGCTTCGCCTCACCGATGCGCCCATCCCATGACTCAAGCGCCGTCGCGCGTGACCTTCGGCGCACGCAGTTCGCGCAACAGCCGTTCGCCTTCTTTCGCGGTATAGCGCTTCACCGCTTCGCACCAGCCGCGCGCAAAGCCTAGCTGATAGGGCCCGGCGTCCATGTGCTCGAGGAAGCCCAGCGCAACCGCTGCATCGTTGCCGTCGCCCAGCACGCCTTGAAGGCGCGCCAGCGTACGTGCGATCTGCGCGCGCGTGCGGCGCGACGTGACGGGTGCGAAAAACTCCAGCGTATAGCGCAGATATTTTGCGTTGATGCGCACGCGATGGCGGCTCGCCTCGTCGATGGCGGTGAGTTTTTGCGCCTGCGCAAGGCGCTCGTAATAGCGGCGCACGCGCTTCTTCGCATGACGATGCAGCGACGGGCCGACCTCGCCTGGCGCGTCGGGCGCGTCTGGCTCGACCGTTTGCTGGGTGAAACGCGCCAGCCATTGCAACCAGGCGAGCGCCGCATGCGCATAGCGCGGCGACGCCAGCGCCTCGCGCGCGCGCGCGCGAGCGGCAGACCGGCCGGCTTCGGCCTCGGCGCGCACGGCCTGCCAGCGCGCAGGGTCATTGTCGGCGTCGGCCAGCGCCGGCAGCGTCGACTCGACGAACACATCGTGGTCGCGCGCCTCGCCGAGCAACGCACCGATCCATTTGAGATCGGGCTGGATACGTGTGCTCCATGCCTCGTCCTGCCAGTGCGAGAAGATCCGCATGGCCGTGCGCAGCCGTCGCTGCGAAACGCGCATCTGGTGGATGAACTCCGTGTTGGCCGAATCGCGCACGCCCGCGTCGTTGCCGAACCATTGCGCGCTGATGTTGGCGCCGATCGCCGCCAGTGCCTGCTGCGCGCTCGACGCGCCCCGCAGGTCGACGGGCGCGGCGTGCACCGCGCGCTCATCGCCGACAACGCTGCCTTGTGCCGCGCGATCGAGCGCATCGGTCACACGCACGAATGCGGGCAGCGCATCGACGAGTTCATGCGCGCAAGCGAACACGCGATCGACCAGCGATGCCGCTTGCGCGTCCTCAGGCCACGATGCGCTCACGCGTAACTCGTGCAAGCGCGCCACGTCGTCACCTGGCGCACGCACATCGGCATCGAGCTGGAGCGTCAGGTCGCCCACTTCGCCCGCCGCACGCGGCCACGCCCAGGCGCTACGCACCACCGTCAGCGACGCCGACGGAGTCAGCGGCCCCGCCGCCGCCAGCGCCTCGCGAAACGCCGCAGGTGCAGCGTCAAAAAGCGCACCGTCTAGCTCCGGAGTTTCGAGATGCGCCGAGAATATCGGCTCGACAACGATGATGCCGGGCGTCCATTCGCGCCGGCTGGACACGACAACGCAGCGCACCGTTCCGCGCGTTTCCACCGCGATCCGCCAGCCCGCCTTCGCGAGCGCACCATCATGGTCGAACGTGACAATCGAGACGGATTCGGCGGCCTCGGCCTGCACGACGAAAGACGGTAACGCAGCGCTCAAGGTCGCCGCACAATCGGTCACCACGGCAGTCGCGCTCGAGGCCTGCGGCTCGATATGCACGACATCCAGCACGAGTTCCAGACGACGGACCATGAACACTCCAGGGGTTCGTTGGCGCGAGCGCGTTACCGCCCCGATAGTACACGACGTGCAAGCTTGCACGCTGGTACCGGCGATGCGCCGCCCTTCAGTTGGCTGACTGACGGCGATCAAGATCGACACGAGAAGAAAGTGGAAAAATACTTAAATAATTCCTTCGATTAATCTCATTTTTATGAGGACTATTAATGTTTCCCGAATACAGAGAACAGATAACGCATCTCAAGGTCCACGACGAACACTTCGCGCGGCTATTCAATCGCCATCACGAACTGGATCAGCAGATCAAGAATATGGAAGCCGGCATCGTTCCCACCCACGGCATGGCGATCGAACATCTCAAGAAAGAAAAGTTGCACCTCAAGGATTCGCTCTACACGATCCTGCGCAAAACCGCCAACGCCTGAGCGGCGCGCTCCTCGTCTTCCTTCGTCCGCGCGGAGCAACGGCGGCGCTTCAAGGAACGCAGCGTGCATCCGCTCAAGCAATGGAAGCTGAGTCCCGTCGATCTCGCCTCGCTCGGCAGATGGGACGGAAGCCATGTTGCCCCAAACCGATACGGCCGACGCGCCGTGGACGCTGATCCGCTCCGACCGCAAGCGCGCGCGGTTGAATGCGATGCGCTATGTGTTGCAGAAGTTGCCGAACGCGAGCCGGGAAATCAACGCGGTTGGAGCGGTTGATACGTTGCTGGTTAGTCGGGCGGTTTGAGGGGAGTGCGCTCAATGGACGGCGATGGCGGAGTTCATGTCCGGGTGGAAGATCAGTCTGAAATACTTCGTTGGGCGCTGGCGGGACATGGGATTACGCGCAAGACCATCTGGGACGCCGCTGCGGATTTGCGCGATGGTTCGCTGGAGATTCTGCTGCCCGACTATATTCGTCCCGAACCAGGCGTCTATGCGGTTCTCCATCGCACTCGCTACGCGGTTCCCCGGGTGCGTCGGCTGATCGAATTTCTGGTTGAGCGTTTTGCGCACGCCGGTGGGGAACTTGCGGACCGGTTTGGCGTGGTTTAGCGGGCCCAATGGTTTGGCATGACGATTGCGGGATCAGGTCCACGTTCAACAGAAAACGGAGAAACCTATGTCGCCGATCCGCAAACCCGCAAAAGGCCTTAGTGCCGCCCTGCTCGCTCTCGCAGCCGTTAGCGCCTTGACGATCGCCACCGACGCATCCGCACAGACGAACAGTGATCCAGCGGCCACACCGGTCACGCACGCGGATCAGAAGGCAGCGAAAGCTCAGTCGAAGGCAGACAAGAAGGCCGCCATCGCCCAGGCCAAAGCCGATAAGAAAAAGACCGACGCACAAGCCGATGCCGATAAGGAAAACGCCGATGCGCGTGTGAAGGACGCGAAGGATCAGTAAGTCAGCACGCTGGCGGCGCGCACCGTCGCCAGACTCAGACGACTGTGGTAGTAGAAAGCCATGAACATCACCTTCGCCGCCACAACCCTGTCCGACGCCCACACTCTCGTCGCGATTCGTATCGCTGCGATGCGCGAGAGCCTCGAGCGTATCGGTCGTTTCGACCCGCAGCGCGCCAGTGAGCGCTTTCTCGCATCATTTGACCCGACGCTGTGTCGATTCATAGAGGTCGAAGGCGCTCGCGCTGGCTTTATCGTGGTCCGCCCGCAGGCGGACCACTGGCTGCTGGACCATCTATACGTTCTGCCCGAGCACCAAGGCAAAGGAGTTGGCGCGTCCGTTCTGCAGAACGTCTTTGCGAACGCCGATTCGAAGCGCATGCCAATCCGCGTCGGTGCCTTGCGTGGCAGCGATTCAAACCGCTTCTACCAACGGCATGGGTTCGTACTCGCTGAAGAAAGCGAATGGGACATCTACTATGTGCGCCAGCCACACGATCCAAAGCCGGGAAGCTAATTTCGAAAGGAGCGGCGAAGCCCGGCCAGTTCGCATGAACGTAGCACTCCACTCCCGACAACACGCCCCGCTTACGTCGCATACTGCGCCACCCCATTCCCAAACGACCAGTTCTCCCTCGCCACTTCCACCAGATTCACGAACACGTCCTCGCGCCTTACCCCCGGCTCCTGCGCCAGGTTTTCCGCAATCTGCGCGAACAGCGCCTTCTTCAGATCCTGTCCACGGGTATTGGTCACGGCGATCTGGATCATGACGAGATCGTCACTCCGCTCGATCCCCAGGTAACTACGACCGAAGAGAAAGTTATCCGCATCATGCTCGGTGACGACCATGAACTGGTCGTCCTCGGGCACCTTGAACACTTCCATGAGCGCGCGATGCACGCCCTGCATGAGGGCCTTGCGATAGGTGGCGGGCTTGCCGGCGCGAACGGCGATTCGGGTGAAAGGCATGTCAGGCTCCATCGGGTTGATTGAACATGACATCAGCTTAGTGTGGGTCTATCATAACAAACAGATATCACTGCATATTTCATTCATTTACGATGGAAATGAAACCGCTGGATCTGGACGCCGTACGCGCCTACGTACTGGTTGCCGAATTGCATAGCTTCACGCGCGCCGCCGACGCACTGGACACCACGCAATCGGCCGTCAGCCTCAAGCTCAAACGCCTTGAAAACCACCTCGGGCGACAGTTGCTCGAACGCACGCCGCGCGTCGTGCGGCTTTCACCGGACGGCCTGGCGTTTCTCGGCGCCGCGCGCGATCTGCTGGGCGCGCACGAGCGCGCGCTCGGCGCGCTGACGGGCGATTCGAGGCGACTTGCGCTCGGCCTGAGCGAGCACGTCGCGGATGCCCAGCTCGCGCGTCAACTGGCGCTGCTGCGTGCGCACGATCCGGGTCTGGTGATCGCGCTGCATCTGGATTTATCGGCGCAGTTGCTCGCGCAGTTCGACGAGCGGCGGCTGGACGCCGTGATCGTGCGCCAGGAGGCCGATGAGTCGCCACGCGGCGACGCACGCCTGCTGTTCGACGAGCCGCTGGTCTGGCTCGCCTCGCCGGGGCTGCAATGGTCGCCCGGCACGCCGCTGCCGCTCGCGCTGCTGGCCGGCCCTTGCGCGGTGCGCGCGGCCGCCATCGGCGCGCTCGATGCGGCGGGAATGGCGTGGAACGAGGTGTTCGTGGGCGGCGGCGTGGCCGCGGTGGGCGCTGCGCTGGAGGCAGGCCTGGCGGTGTCGGCGCTCGCGCGGCGGGTGGCGCCGCGCACGCTCGTCGATGTCGGCGCGAAGTTCGGGCTGCCGCCCTTGCCCGTGTCGCGCGTCACGCTGCATTCGCGCGTGCACGAGCCGCGTTCGGCGGCGACACTGCAGTTGCTCGCGTCGAGTCTCGGCAGCGCCTGAGCGCGGCGCCTGATCTGTATCAGCCGTATCAGCTCAGGATCGGCGGAAGCTCTTGCGGCGGCGGGTTCGTACGCTTGACCGAAACGGCGGGCACGGAAGGCGCAGGCGCATCGACCATGAGTTTGCGGCGCGGCGTGGGACGCACGGCGGCCGGTTTGGCGGGCTTGTGCGCGCTTGCCTGTCGCGGTGTGTGCGGTGTGCGCTGTGCGTGAGATGGCGCGCCGGCATGGCCGCTGGACGCCACGACCCGGTCGCGAGTGCCAACGTGCCTCGCCGTCGCCTGCGCTTTCACTCCATGGACAGCAGACGGTCTTACGCCCTTCCTGTGCGCTTTATGCTGCGCCGTGTTCGCAACGTGGCCATTTTTATGCGCCGCCGTCTGCGCCTTCGCGGCATGCGCCGCCGTTGGCGCGGCTGCCCATGCCGTCGCCGTCGCGAACCATCCTGCCGCGACCATCACCACTACTGCCCGCACGCCGCGCCTCCGCTTGTATTCCGATGTTGTTCGTCCGCGCTGTTGTTCGTCCGAACCGGGCGGCGATTATACCCAACCGGCATCGGCCGCTATCGGCGCTGCAAGCATCGAAAAAATCGTCCATTCAGGGCAGCGCGATATTCGCCGCGCCCATGGCACGCGCGGCCTGCACGGAGATCGACCAGTGCCTGGGCGTCAACGCCTCGACCAGCGTCAGGCGTCCTTCGGGGATGAACGCGCCGGTGTCGATAAACATCTGCGAGCCGATCTGGCGCAACTCGCGCACCGGCGTGTGTCCACAGTAAGTGAGCGACAGCGCGTGGCGCGGCGGCGTGCCGGCGTTGAGGGCGAGTTCGCGTCCCCATAGCATGCGCTCGCGCGTGGCGGCGTCGAACTGGCCAGCGTCGAGTTCGGCATCGTCGCCGAAAAACTCTGCGTGCAGCACATTGAAGCGCGCGTCGCCCTCGCCGACGGTGCGCACGAGCGGCAGTTCGCGCAGGCGTTTAGCGTGCGCCGCAAGCGTGCGCTCGGGCAGCGCCTGCGACCAGCCTCCGCCGATGCCGTACCAGCGATGCCGCGCGAGCCGCCCTTCGACGAAGGCGCACAGCGAGTCCTCGTGATTGCCGAGCACGGCATGGAACCACGGCTTGTCGAGCAGCGCCAGCGCCTCCTCGCACTGGTCGCCGCGATCGACGAGATCGCCCACCGAAAACAGCCGGTCGCGCGCACCGTCGAACGCCGCCATATGGAGCAGATAGCGCAACGGGTCCACGCAGCCGTGCAGGTCGCCGATCACGAAATCGCGACCGGCCGCATTGGCCGCGTGATGCACAACGTCAGGAACAGGAGTGGGCGTCATCGCTTCATGATAGCCCTGCGAGCGCGCAGCGTATGCGTCCATACCCGCTTTTGCGCAGACTTTTCCGGCGGGGTTTCACACGCCTTAAATGAAAGCGTCGCAGTAGCGCATTTATTGCGCCTGCGCACGCAACGCCGCGACGCGATCGGCGGTCATCGTCGCCCGCGGATCGCCGAATCGCTGCGTCACGTAGCGCGCTAGCGCCGCGATCTGATCGTCGCCGAGTTCTCTGGCAAAGCCCGGCATCAGCACGTCGGCGTCCTTCGTCTGCCGATGCACGCCTTGCAGGATCAACATCACGAGATTGTCGGCATGCGCCGCGCCCACCGTGCTGTTGCGGATCAGCGATGGATATGCACCCGGCGCGCTGGCGCCCACGCCCGTCCCGGTCCAGTTGTGGCAGCTTGCGCAGTTCGCCACGAACAGTTGCGCGCCGTTCGAGGCGGTGACGGCGTTGCTGCGCAGCGTCGCGACATCGTCGTCGGCAGGCTGGCCGAAACTATCGCGCGAGCGCGTCGCACCGCCCGCCACGGGCGCTTGCGCGCGCAAAAACACGCTTATCGAGCGCAAATCTTCCGGCGTCAGATATTGCGTCGAGTTCTGCACGATGCCGGCCATTGGCCCGGCGGCGTTTGCATGTCCCACCGCCACGCCGGTCGTCAGATAGCTGATGAGCGCGTCGTCGCTCCAGCCGCCAATGCCACCGGCTCGATCAGGCGTGATGTTGTACGCCTGCCAGCCCGCATGCGTGCCGCCCGAAAAGCGCTCGCTTTTACTCAAGCCCTGCGTGAGATTGCGCGGCGTGTGGCATTCCTCGCAATGCGCAAGGCCCTCGACGAGATACGCGCCGCGGTTGTACTCCGCGCTTTGACGCGGATCGGGCACAAAGCGCGCCGGTTCGAAATTGAGCAGATTCCAGAACAGCATCAGCCAGCGCTGATTGAACGGAAAATGCAGCGCGTTGACGGGCGGCGTGTAGTGGATCGGCGCAAGCGTTCCCAGATACGCGCGGATCGCCCGCACATCGGCATCGGTTACGCGCGTGAACTCGACGTACGGAAACGCCGGATAGAGCCGCTCGCCGTTCCGGCCGATGCCTTCGTGCATCGCGCGCAGGAAATCGGCGTCGCTCCATTGGCCGATGCCGGTAGCAGGATCGGGCGTGATATTGGGCGTATAGAGACGGCCGAACGGCGTGTCGATCGGCACGCCGCCCGCAAATGGACGGCGCGGATCGGCGGTATGGCAGCCGACGCAATCACCCACTCGCGCGAGGTAAGCGCCACGTTGCACGATCTCTGAACGCGTGTCAGTCGTGTTTGCATCGGCGTGCGTGGCCGGGTCTTCGCCGTGTGCGGCGGGCAGCGGCCATTCATCGACGGGAACGGTCGATGTTTCTTGAACCACGCGCCACGCCACATAAAGCGAGAAAACGCAGAACAGCAGCGCGAACGCGGCAAGATAGCGAGCGCTTCGCTTCATGGTTCATGCCGCAGCTTGTCGGCCAGCTTGAGCGCCAGCGCGGCGACGGTCAGCGTGCAGTTGACCGTCGCCGCGCCCGGCATCACGCCGCTGCCGGCGATGAACAGGTTCGCATGGTCGTGTGTGCGGCAGTCCGCATCGACCACCGAATCGGCCGCGTTTGCGCCCATGATCGTCGTGCCCATGATGTGATGTCCGGGCGCGAAATCATCGTCGAACATCACTTCGGCGCCGCCGAATAATTGCGCGATCTGCGCGTAGATTTCGCGCGTATTGGCTGCGCTCGTCCTGACGTAATCGTTGATCGAGTAATGGATCTCGGGCTGCGGCACGCCCAGTGCATCCTTATGCTCGCTCGACGGCAGCACGCGGTTTTGCGGATCGGGCAACTGCTCATGGAAGCTCCTGATCGTAAGCGTGCGCGCCGCGCGGTCGCGAATCTGCCGGTCGAGTTCCGCACCCGTGAGGCCGTTCCTGATGAGCGCGGCGGTCACGGGAGGCGTGGCCACAGCATTCGACAGATGGAGTTTTTTGGCGGCGTAGGTGGCGCGAAACGCGCCGTCGCGCAGGTTCACCACCGAGCTCATTTCCATCGGCCCGCGTCCCGGCCACAGCGCTTCATTAGCGAGAAACGTCATGCCGGTGCCCGGATGGTCCATGAGGTTGCGGCCCACCTGGTCGGAGCGATTGCCGATACCGCGAGCAAACGCCGCGCTCGTCGACATCAGCATGAGTTTGGGCGTTTCGATGCCGTTGGCCGCCAGCACGAAGTATCGGCCCGTCACGCGCGTGCTGTTGCCGTGCGGGTCCTTGTAATGCACCGCGAGGATGCGGCCTTTGTCGCTGGCCTCGATGCGGTACGCCACGGCTTCGGGCACGAGTTTCGCGCCCGCCTGTTCGGCCTTGTCGGCGTGAACGATGCCGTTGTACATCGCGCCGATCGGACAGATCGGCATGCAGTTGTTGTTGCCGCAACAGGTCGGGCGCGCGCCGTAGGGACGGCTGTTGCGCGCGGCCGGGTCGGGCACCACGCGAAAGCCGCTGGCGTTGAGCACCTCGGCAAAGCGCTGGTCCATGTACGAGAGCGGCAGCATCGGCATCGGATAGGGTTGCGAGCGCGGCGAACCCAGATCGTGCGAGGCGTCCGGGCCCGAGACGCCCAGTTCGACTTCGGCGGCCTGGTACCACGGCTCCAGCGTCCCGTAGGCATAGGGCCAGTCGCGGCCCACACCGTACAGCGTCTTGAGGCGAAAGTCCGCGGGCAACAGTCGCCACGCCGCCGCCGTCCAGTGCCAGGTCGTGCCGCCCACGAGCCGCAGATATTGCGCGTTGTACGCCGCGTCGCCCTTTTGCACCAGATAGCCGTTGGGCGGCGAATACTGCGGATGCGGCGCCCACGCCACCGCCGGATACGGCGACGCGAAGTCGGCCTTGACGGGCGAGTTGCGAAAGTTCTCGACGATCTGCCAGCGCGCGAGACGCGGCCCGGCTTCGAGCACAATCACCGAGGCGCCGGCCTGGGCCAGCTTGCAGGCGACCAGGCTCCCCGCCACGCCCGAGCCGACAACGACCACATCGGCAGAGTGCTCTATCGCCATCGCCATCTCTCTTGTTGTTGCTTGTGCGCGCGCGTCGCGAGCCGAACCGCCAGTGCGCCTATGAGGCTGGAATTGCGTAATCCGGCGGCTTGAGCGTCCAGTAGAACGGCAGGTCGCGGCAATACGACGGAATCGGCAGCACGTCATCGACGGCGCCGAACATCAAGGCTTTCTCGTAGGCGATCAGTTGCACCTTCGGCATCTCGCCGATCACGCCGAGATACCACGCGCGCACGATGTCGCCCACGGTCGCGGCGAGTTCCGGCAGATCGGGCTTGAGCGCGGCGGTGACGACGTCCGAGGGCACGCCGCCATGACCCTGCAGCCACACATTGAGCGCGCCGACGTTGCGCTCGAACTGGCCGTTCGCGCGCTTGAGCGCGGCATGGATACGCTGGCCCAGCACGGCGTCAAAATGCGTGCGCCCGGTGAGACGTTGCGAGAGCGCGATGAAGGCGCGATAAGCGCTATCGGAAGAATCGGAAGACACAGCAGACGTAGCGGGCGCCGCGCCAAACGCCTGGGGCATACCCAAACCCACACCCAAACCATATGGCGCGACGCGCCGGCCAATCTGTGCGAAAGCCAACGCTGCGGCCAGTGCGCAACCCCGCCTCATGAAGCGGCGGCGAGACTCAGCGGCGGCACGATCGTGCGGAGTATCCGATCTCCCGTCCTGCGCCCGGCCGTTCATGCGGACTCCCGATGAAGTCGCCTGCATTGACTACAAGGTTTGCAATCGTGCAGCCCGAAGAAAGGTCCAGATGGTGTGCCTTCCAGGCAATATAGCCTCACCTGGCGGCGTTAGCCAAACCGTAAGGCGCGATCCGTAAAATAACGCCGCATCGGCGGTCGGACTAAGATCGTTGCAAAGATCGATACAAGCCCGCGCGTGCCAGCGACATTCCACCAGAGTGAACGAGCGATGAAACTTTTCCCGCAAGTCCTGCGCAACCGTCCGCATATGACAATCGGCATCGCGGTGGGGATCGTGCTCGGCGCGCTCGTGCCGGCGGCCATGCGGCCCGTGGCGCGCGTGCTGCTCGGCTGGGATGCGGCGATCTGGACCTACCTCGTGCTGATCTGGATACACATGGCGCGCACCGACGAAGAGAGCGTGCGCGCCAACGCCCAGCGCGAGGACCAGAGCGCGAGCACCGTGCTGTTCATGGTGTGCGCGGCCACGGTCGCGAGCATCGTCGCCATCGTGCTGGAACTGGGCACCACGAAGGATCTGGGCACGGCCTCGAAGGTGCTGCATTCGCTGCTCACGGGCATGACGCTGATCGGGGCGTGGTTTCTGATTCCGACCATCTTCACGCTCCATTACGCGCGCGTCTATTACGGCTCCGATCCGCAGTCGCCCGCGCTCGCCTTCCCCGACAAGCACCTCACGCCCAACTACTGGGATTTCCTGTATTTCTCGTTCACGATCGCCTGCGCCTCGCAGACCGCCGATGTCGGCATGCGCGGGCGCAGCGCGCGCCGCAGCGTGCTCGCGCAGTCGATCCTGTCGTTCTACTTCAACGTTTCCGTGCTCGGGCTGTGCGTGAACATCGCAGCGAGCATGGTGGGCAACTGAATCGGCAACTGACCGGTTAGTACGCGCCGTTTTTCCACGCGGCCTTTGCAAATATCGCGCGGCGGGAATTCGGCTGCCATGCGCTGCGTTCTCCGCCACACCGCGCACAGCGGCATGCCCGCGCTCATGGCCTACAGCATGGCCGCCCTGGGCACATGCCTTGCTGAATCTCCCGCCAAGACGCTACGCGTCGCTCGCGGTTTGGTTCCGGCCTGCTCTTGCACTACTCTGAACAGGACGCGCCGCGAGCCCGCGCGGCCCGCTCCGGCAGCCCACGGGCAACGTGATCGCATCCGGTGACACATCGGCCTTGCATCCACGCCGCCCGACGTACCCTGGAATCCGACCGATGGAACTTCCCCACGCCTATGCGCCGCGGATCTACTTCGTCCATTCCGTCCTCGTCGGGCCGCTCGACGCGTGGCCTGCGCATTTCGCGCATGCGGCGTCGCTCGGCTTCGACCATGTCCTGATCGGCGGCCTGTTCGCGCCCGGCGCATCAGGCGACGACCGCATCATTGCCGATCACACCCGCTTGCACCCCGCCTTCGGCTCGCAGGAACGCGTGGACGACGCGTTGCGCCTGCTCGTCGCCGCTGCGAAAACGCGCGGCATCACCCTGCTCGCCGATCTCACGCTCGATCGCACGGCGGCGGACGGCGCGCTCTACGCCGAGCATCCCGAATGGTTCCATCCGTTCGAGCCGGAGGATGCGCGCCTCGACCCGCGCCACGGCCATCTGGACGCCAACGTCGCCTATGCCGATTTCGATCGCGCGGGCGCACCGCTGGCCGTTTGGTGGACGCAACTGGCGACGCGTCTGGCCGATGCGGGCCTGGGCGGCTTTCGCATCGACTCGCCGCATCGTGTGCCCGCGGGCGTGCTGCGCGCCATCTTCGACGCCGTGCGCGCGAGCCATGTGCAAACGCGCTGGCTCGCGGCAACACCAGGCCTCGCGCGCGACGAAATAGCCGGCCTCGAAGAAGCGGGGTTCGACGCCGCCTTCACATCGCTGCGCTGGTGGGACTTTTCCGAGCGCTGGATGATCGAGGAACACGACGTGGTGCGGCGCGTAGGCTCGCCGCTCACGTTTCCCGAAGCGCCCTACGGCACGCGTCTGGCCCACGATATGGAAGGCGCCGCCGATGCGCGCGCCGTCGAGCGCGCCTACCGGCGCATGCTGCGCACGGCGGCGGCGCTGGGCACTGGCTGGCTGGTGCCGATGGGTTTCGAGTACGGCCTGCACGACGCCACGAGTCACGGCGGCCGCGATGCGCCTGGCGGCGCGCCCTCATGGGAACAACTGAAAGCGCAGGCGCCCTTCGACTTCTCCGCCGATATCGCGCACGCCAACGCCTTGCAGCGCGAAACCTTCATCCTGCAGACCAATGGCGAGCTGCGCGCGCTCAATGGCGCAGGCGCGCCCGTGGCCGCCTTGCTACGCGGCGATCGCGACGATCTGCGGGTTGCCGAAGAAGCCCTGCTCACGCTCGTCAACCCGGCGCTGGCCGCGCCCGTGCGCGTGAACATGGCGCATCTGCTCGACGGCGTGCCCGGCAATTTCACGCGCTTTACGCCGCTCGACGCCCAGACCTTGCGCGGCGCGCGCCTGCCCGAGCGCCGCGACGCCAGCGCCGTGCCCGACAGCTTCACGCTGCCCGCCGGCGCGTGCTGGATGTTCCGCGCGCTCGCCAGCCCCCTCGTGTCGCTCGCGCCGCCCGAGGACCTGGCGAAGTCGCCCACCAGCGGCCACAAGAGCGTGCTGGAAGCGATCGCCGCGCCGCGCATCGCCATCGAAAGCGTGACGCCCTCGGTCGATCATGGGCGCTTCGTGGCCAAGCGCATCGTCGGCGAGCGTTGTGAGGTGCGCGCCGCGATCTTCGCCGAAGGGCACGACCGCATCGACGGCGCAATTCTCTGGCGCGCCGCCGACGAAACCGCCTGGCACGAAGCGCCAATGTCGCCCGTGCCGCCCGCCGGCACCGATATGTGGAGCGGTCATTTCCCGCTCGAACGCGTGGGCCGTTACGAATTCGTGGTGATCGCGTGGCGCGACGACTTTGCTTCGCTGGTCGATCATCTGCAGAAAAAGCGCGCGGCCAATCAGCCCGTCCATCTCGAACTCGAAGAAGCGAGCCGCCTGCTCGCCCTCGTGCTGGCAACGGCGGAAACCTCGGACGTGCCCGGCGAAGAACACGCGCTCAATCGCGCCGCGCTCGACGATATCGTCAGGCGTTTTATTAGCGCGGATACGGATACGCGCTGCGCGTTGCTCTCAGCACCCGCAACAGCCGCCGCCGTGCGCGCCGCCCATCACCGTCCCTTCCTCTCGCGCGATGCAACCGTGCAGCGCGTGGACGCCGAGCGTCCCGCCGCGCGCTTCGCAAGCTGGTACGAAATCTTCCCGCGCTCGATGAGCGACGACGAATCGCGCCACGGCACCTGGGACGACGTGATCGCGAAGATGCCGCGCGTGCGCGACATGGGCTTCGACGTGCTGTATTTCCCGCCGATCCATCCGATCGGCACCGCCAATCGCAAGGGCCGCAACAACTCCCTGACCGCGCAACCCGGCGACGTGGGCAGCCCTTACGCGATCGGCGCGGCCGAAGGCGGTCACACCGCCGTGCATCCGCAACTGGGCACGCTGGAAGACTTTTGCCGCATGCTCAACGCGGCGCACGCGCACGGCCTGGAAATCGCGCTGGACTTTGCGATTCAGTGCTCGCCCGACCATCCGTGGCTTAAGGCGCACCCCGGCTGGTTCGCGTGGCGTCCCGACGGTACGCTGCGCTACGCGGAAAACCCGCCCAAGAAGTATCAGGACATCGTGAATCCCGAGTTCTACGCGCACGACGCCAGGCCCGATCTTTGGCTCGCGTTGCGCGACGTGATCCTGTTCTGGGCCGATACGGGTGTGCGCATCTTCCGCGTCGACAATCCGCACACCAAGCCGCTGCCGTTCTGGGAGTGGATGATCGCCGACGTGCGTGCGCGCCATCCCGACGTGATCTTTCTCTCCGAGGCTTTCACGCGTCCGCGCCTGATGTACCGCCTTGCGAAGATCGGCTTTTCGCAGTCGTACACGTATTTCACGTGGCGCGAATCGAAGCGCGATTTCATCGCCTATCTCACCGAACTCACGCAGAGCGAGGTGCGCGACTTCTATCGGCCCAACTTCTTCGTCAACACGCCCGACATCAACCCGCGCTATCTGCAGAACGGCGCGCGCTCGATCCATCTGATACGCGCGGCGTTGGCTTCCCTGCTTTCGGGCTTGTGGGGCGTGTATAGCGGTTTCGAATTGTGCGAGGCGCGGCCACTGCCCAATAGCGAAGAATATCTGGACTCCGAAAAGTATCAGTTGCGTGCATGGGACTGGAACCGGCCCGGCAACATCATGGCGGAAATTACCGCCCTCAACCGTATTCGCCGCGCCAATCCCGCGCTGCAATCGCATCTGGGCGTCACCTTCCTGAGCGCGCACAACGACGCCATTCTGTGCTTCGAAAAGGCCACGCCAGCGCGCGATAACGTGATCGTCGTGGCCATCAATCTCGATGCCTGGAACGAGCAAGGCGCCGATATCGAACTGTCCTGGGCCACCTTCCAGCAATGGCAGATCGACGATCACGCGCGCCTGGCCGTGGTCGATGAAATGACCGGCGAGCGCTTCGAATGGCAGGGCCGCTGGCAGCACGTCCGGCTCGATCCGCACACCAAGCCGTTTGCGATCTGGCGCATTGCGCCGATCGACGGCTTGCCCCGCGAAACGCCGCCGCCCGAATCCGATGATTCAGAGCTAGAAAGCCACCCCGAACTGGGCGAGGACTTCCCGCCCGGAGGAGCGACATGAAACGCGATCCCTCGGTTACGCACGACCCCACCACACAGACCGACGACGACCACGCAGCGCGCGAAGGACACGCCACGCAAAAACGCGGCAAGCCCTCGATGCTCTCGGACGATCCGCACTGGTACAAGGACGCCGTGATCTACCAGGTTCACGTCAAGTCGTTCTTCGATGCCAATAACGACGGCGTGGGCGATTTCGCGGGCCTGCTCGCCAAGCTCGATTACATCGCGGGATTGGGCGTGACAGCAATCTGGCTGCTGCCGTTCTATCCTTCGCCGCGCCGCGACGATGGCTATGACATCGCCGATTACCGCAACGTGCACCCCGATTACGGTCAGCTCGCCGACGTGCGGCGCTTCATTCAGGAAGCGCACGCGCGCGGCATGCGCGTGATTACCGAGCTTGTCATCAATCACACCTCGGACCAGCATCCGTGGTTCCAGCGCGCGCGGCGCGCCAAACCCGGCTCGAATCATCGCAACTATTACGTGTGGTCGGACACCGATCAGCGCTACCAGGGCACGCGCATTATCTTTATCGATACCGAGCCGTCGAACTGGACGCACGATCCCGTCGCCGGTGCTTACTACTGGCACCGTTTCTATTCACACCAGCCCGACCTCAACTTCGACAATCCCGCCGTGCTGCGCGAAGTGCTGCACGTCATGCGCTTCTGGCTCGACATGGGCATCGACGGGCTGCGCCTGGATGCCGTGCCCTATCTCGTCGAGCGCGAAGGCACCAACAACGAGAACCTGCCGGAAACGCACGCGATCCTTAAACAGATCCGCGCGACCATCGACAAGCATTACCCCAACCGCATGCTGCTGGCCGAAGCCAATCAATGGCCGGAAGACGTGCAGGAGTACTTTGGTAACGAAGACGAATGTCATATGGCGTTCCACTTCCCGCTGATGCCGCGCATTTATATGTCGATCGCCAGCGAAGACCGCTTTCCGATCACCGACATCATGCGGCAAACGCCAGACCTGGCAGAAACCAACCAGTGGGCGATTTTCCTGCGCAATCACGACGAACTGAC
>NZ_DASZJJ010000242.1:0-47218 GCF_035948235.1 Paraburkholderia sp.
GTCCGCCTTTGGGCGACGGCGTGAACACCGGAATCAGCGGTTCCAGCGCCGCCCACAATTCATTACTGATTTTTCGTCTTGCCATGTCGCCAGGATATTGCGTCCATGGCTTGATGTCCAGGTTGTGTTAGCGACTCTAAACGCGCCAGTCACGCGTCGGATTCAGGCCACCACGATATCCGCGCCGAACTCGTGCAGCAGGTCGCGCAAGGTTTCCGCCTGATGCATGCGCGCGCCGCGCCGCAGATGGATGCGCAGCGCGTGACCCGCGATGCCGTCAATGGGGCGCGCCAGGCGCAGCTCCAGCGCGAGACCGCGGCCCTCGGGCGAATCGGCTTCGGCGGGTTCGACCACACGGGGAGAAAAACAGGCGCTGTCGGGCATGGCATGGACCTCGTCGGTGGAAGGCAAGGATGGGCACGGGTCTCATGCTAACCACGCGTACAGGCTGCGCCAAACGAGAAATCCGCGTATGCAAATCAGTGCCCGGCGGGAGATGTTTGCGGTCTGCGCGCTATGGATTGCGCAAGCCGATTTCGCAATTTCGCGACCTGAACGACATTCATTCCCGGCTAGCGGTTTTGTCCCAGAATTTGCGCCGTGCGTGCGCCGCGCGTGGCACACTGGATGCACCGTTTTTCACGCCAGCGCGTGCATCCAACAATCGAAAACACCGCTGCGCATCGAGGGGAAACCGTCATGGAACGCCCATTTGCCGATCGCCGCGAGGCGGGTCGCCTGCTTGCCGCGCCGCTTGTCGCGCCCTATGGCGGGCGGCGCGATGTGGTCGTGCTCGCGCTGCCGCGCGGCGGCGTGCCAGTGGCGTTCGAGGTGGCGCAGGCGCTGTGCGCCCCGCTCGATGTGCTGCCCGTGTGCAAGCTGGGCGTGCCCTGGCAGCCCGAGCTGGCAATGGGCGCGCTGTCCTCGAACGGCGCGCAATACGTGGACGAAGCGCTGATCCGCGAAGCCGGCGTGAGCGAGCCGCAGTTGCAAAGCGCGCTCGCGCTCGCACGCATCGAACTGGGCCGGCGCGAAGCGCGTTATCGGGGCGAGCGTGGGCCGCTGCCGGTGGCGGGACGCGTCGCGCTGGTGATCGACGACGGCATGGCCACGGGCGCGTCGCTCAAGGCGGCGGCGCTGGCGCTGGCGTCGCTTGGGCCGGCACGCATCGTCGCGGCGCTGCCGGTCGCGCCCGCAGGTGCGAGAGAGCGCCTGGCCGGCGTTATCGACGATCTGGTCTGCGTGAAGATGCCGGCGTCGTTCATGAGCGTCGGCCAGTTTTATGCCGATTTCGATCAGATCGACGACGAAACCGTGCGCGACCTGCTCGATCGCGCGGCGGTACATGGCCAAGGCAGCCCGGGCGCCGATGTCGCTACTTCAGGCTGACCGCACCAGGCGGCCAGCATTCTGCGCGACCGTTGCACGCGCACGCAAATCAACGCACCGGATTCGCCGCGTGCTCGCCCACCACGGTCTGCCACGGCCGCACGCGCCACGCTTTCACCAGTCCCGCCTGCACGTAGGGATCGGCACGCGCGAACGCTTCGGCGGCGGCCGGACTGTCGCCCTGGAACAGCAGCAGCGCATTGTCGACCGGTTCCGCAATCGCACCGGCAAGCAGCAGTTCGCCGCGTTGCGCCGCTGCCCACGCCAGCGCGAGGTGCGCGCTGCGATGCTCGGCGCGGCGTTCGAGGTAATCGTCGGCGAGGTCGTACATCAAGAGGTAATGCATGGTCTGTCTCCTGGCGCTCGTAGCGAAGTTAATACACATTGTGCCGCAGCGGGCGTCAACCGAAGGCGGCGCCGGGCCGTTTTCAGGGTGGCTTTGCCATAATGGTTGCGGCGATGGGCGAGGATGGACCGATTAGCGGCCTGCGCGCACGACTACCGACAACGTCGAATATCCCATGGGAGTGAACGATGAAGATCCAATCCGTCATTGCTGCAATCGTGCTGGGCGGTGTGTTTGCCGCACCGGCTTTCGCGCAAACCGCTGCACCGGCCGCGCCCGCCGCCGGCACGAATAGCCAGCAGTCGAAAATGAAGACCTGCAACACGCAGGCCGGCGACAAGAAAGGCGACGATCGCAAGGCCTACATGAAGCAATGCCTGTCGGCTGCCGGCGCACCCGCTCCGAAGATGACGCAGCAGGACCGCATGAAGGCCTGCAACGCGCAAGCTGGCGACAAGAAAGGCGACGACCGCAAGGCTTTCATGAAGACCTGCCTGTCGACCAAGAGCTGATTGCCTGGCATACGGATCCGCCAGGCATTCCTGATTAATCTGGCCAATCCGCTGCCTGAAGACCGTGCTGCCAGACGACGCGCCCCAGCTCATGCTGCGGCGCGTCGTTTTTTTCAGGCGGCGCGCAGACCGCCACAGACCGAGGTCGGCCCACGACGGCGCGCCGTTTTTCTCCTATGATGGCTCCAGCGGCCCCCGCCCTAACACGAAACGTCATCGCCATCGGGCCGTCACACACAGGCTGATCCTGCTTGATGCCATCGGCATCGAACGGAGGCGCAGATGGCATGGAGACACAAGAATCGCTGGTTTCGCCGCTGGATGCTGGTGATGGTGTTCTGGCTGGTGCCGGTGATGATCGTCGCGGTGCGCGAGACCCAGGACGAAATGGCCTACAACCGTGCCGATCTGCAGCGCGCGCTTACCTCGTGGACCTTCACCGACGCACAACGCGCCGCAGGCGCCCCCCAGCACTGCCAGGACAATGCCGATCAGGCGCGCGCGGCAGGCTGCCCATCGGCCGTGCTGGCCGAAAACGCCGCCACATGGCAGGAAGCCCGCGACGAATACGCCGTGCGACGCGCGACTCTCGTGCGCTATCTCTGGCACGCGTTCGTCGGCTATTGGGTGGTTCCGGCGGTCGCGCTGCTTGCCCTCGGCATGCTGATTGGCGCGCTGCGGCGGGCGCTGCGCCGCCCTCCCGCCGCCAAGGCCGTGGCGGAACCCTGACGCTTGCCGCTGGCGAGGCTGTGAAGCCTCCGCTACAACGCGCGCGCCGCCTTGCGCGAATTCCGTGCCCGCTCCGAAAGCTCATTTGAAACGCTGTGCTATAACGACGAGGCTGATCCGCGATCGGCAGCGCCGCAGCGGTTTGGCTTTCCGGACACCATAACGGAGAACAACATGCAAGGACGTCGCTTCATCCTGAGGACTTCTGTCGCCATTGCGCTGGCCAGCGCAGCTCTCGCAGGCTGCTCCACCACCGGCAGCTCGCAGCCTACCGAACAAGGCAACGACGCACGCCGTCAGTCGATCGACGCCAGCGTCGACGGCACGTTGTCGCGTCTGTTCCAGACCGTGCCGGGTGCGCGTGAACTGGTCGGCAAGGCGCGCGGCGTGCTGGTCTTCCCGCAGGTGATCCAGGCGGGTATCGGTATCGGCGGCGAGCACGGCGACGGCGCGTTGCGCGAAGGCGGCAGCACCGTCGGCTACTACAGCACGACCGGCGCGTCGGTGGGTGCGACGCTCGGCATGCAGTCGAAGGCCGTGGTCTATCTCTTCATGACGCAGGACGCGCTGGAACGTCTGCATACCTCGGAAGGCTGGTCGGTGGGCGGCGACGCATCGGTCGCGCTCGTCAAGGTCGGCGCCAACGGCTCGATCGACACCACCACCGCCGTCAAGCCGGTCGAAGTCTTCGTGCTCACCAACAGCGGCCTGATCGGCGATCTGTCGCTGGGCACCACCAAGATCACGCGCCTGAAGCTCTAACGCTTGAAAGCGCTACGTCCGCGGCCCGGCCATTAGCTCAGGTCGCGGACGTATCGATCACCTTGAAGCGCGAGCGCCGGTTCGCGCGAATCACCGCCTGATAGGCCTCCACATACTGCTGCGCCATGCGATGGGAGGTAAAGCGCTCCTCGAAGCGGCGGCGCACGCCTTCGCGCGGCAAGCGCGCGAGGCGATTCACGGCGGCCACCGCGCCGATCTCATCCTCGACGATAAAACCCGACACGCCGTCGTCCACCACTTCCGGCACCGCGCCGCGATTGAAGGCGATCACAGGCGTGCCGCAAGCCATCGCTTCGATCATCACCAGACCGAACGGCTCGGGCCAGTCGATCGGGAACAGCAGCGCGTGCGCGCCGGAAAGAAACTCGGCCTTCTGGCTATCGTTGATTTCGCCGACAAACTCCACGTTCGGCAAGGCGAACAGCGGTTTGATCTGGCGTTCGAAATACTCGCGATCGGCCTCGTCCACCTTGGCGGCGATGCGGATCGGCAGGCCGCAACGCTGGGCGATGCGGATCGCGGTATCGACGCGCTTTTCCGGCGAAATACGGCCGAGGAAGGCCAGATAGCGCGGCTCCACCGGCTGCGGCGTATAGAGGTGCTCGGGCAGGCCGTGATAGACCGTGCGCAGCCACCTGGCCTGAGGTATCGGCTGGCGTTGCGAATTGGAGATCGAGATGACGGGCGCGGTGTTGAAGGTGTCGAACACCGGCTGCTGCTCGGGCAAATCGAGGCGGCCATGCAGCGTCGTCACGAACGGCGTTTCCTGGCGCTTGAACACCGAAAACGAGTAGTAGTCCATATGGAAGTGCAGCACGTCGAACTGATCGGCCTGGCGGCGCACCAGTTCCATCAGCAGCATGTGCGGCGCGACCCGGTCGCGGATCGCGGGATCGAGCCGCAGCGCGCGCGGCCAGACCGGTTCGAGTTTCGCGCTGGTGACGGAATCGCCGCTCGCGAACAGCGTGACGTCGTGGCCGAGTTCGACCAGCGCCTCGGTGATGTACGACACGGCGCGTTCCGTGCCGCCATAAAGCTTGGGCGGAACCGATTCGGTCAGCGGAGCGATCTGCGCAATTCTCATCGGGTGTCTCCAGTGTTCGGCCATTCATGACGGGGTCAATTCGGGGCGCGGTTCAGGCGGCGCACATTGCGCGCCTGATGTGGCCCGGCATGCCGGCAAACAGTCATTATTGGGGAATCGTCGGCGCTGCGCCCCGGGTCTTTCAATTTCTCATATCGGCTTACATGCGGAAACATAGCCTTCGCATAAAAGCGACGAATCACGCGGAAATCAGCGCGCCGGCCATTTCCAGGCCGGAATATCGAGCGTATCGGGATCGGCGAAGCTCGTCGCGCCCAGACGCCGCTCCAGCACGAT
The DNA here is from genome assembly GCF_035948235.1 of Paraburkholderia sp. Lineage (GTDB taxonomy): Bacteria > Pseudomonadota > Gammaproteobacteria > Burkholderiales > Burkholderiaceae > Paraburkholderia. The sequence continues at coordinate 5,141 of NZ_DASZJJ010000242.1, forward strand.
CGACTGGCTGCCCGCCTCGCGTTCGAGCGCGGCCACCAGCCGCGCCGCATGCGAGACCACCAGCACCTGCGACTGCGTCGACGCCCGCGCGATCAGGCGCGCAAGCGACGGCAGCAGATCGGGATGCAGACTGGTCTCCGGTTCGTCGAGCACCAGCAGCGCGGGCGGACGCGGGCTAAGCAGCGCCGCGGCGAGCAGCAGATAACGCAAGGTGCCGTCCGACAACTCCGCGCCGCGTAGCGGCCGCAGCAGCCCTTCCTGACGCAGCGCCACTTCGAAACGACCGTCGTGATTGACGATCTCGACACGCGCCCCCGCAAATGCATCGCCGATGGTCGCATCGAGCGCCGCGCCATCGCCAATCTCGCGGATCGTCTGCAAGGCCGCAGCGAGATTCGAACCGTCATCGGCAAGCACCGGCGAATGCGTGCCGATCTGCACCTGGCGGGCGCTGGCGTGCTCGTCGGTGCGGAAATGGTCGTAGAAGCGCCACGAGCGGATCTGCTCGCGCACCGCGATCATCTCGGGCGCGCTGCGCGGGTCGGCGTACTCCGTCATCATGCTGTCGAAGCTCGCCACGGGCTGCGCGAGCGTGGACCATTCGCCGCTGCCCCTGGCTTCATCGCGGATGCGGATCATCGGTCCCTGGCGATCCACCAGCAGCGCCGAAGGACGCAGCACCGGCCCGCTCCAGATGCATTCGCGCTTGATGACCGGGTCGAGCGAAAACTGCGATGTCGATGCGGGCGGCGGCAAGCCCAGATCGATGGCATAACCGAAGGTCTCGCCCGCGAAGCCGAGTTTGAGACTCACCGCGTCCTTGCGCACGGTGCCCTGCACCGCATAATCGCCCGCCGCGACAGCACGCGAGAAGCGCTCAGGTCCGGCCCACAGCGTCGATTGCAGACCGCCCTCACGGGCCAGCGAGGGGATCACGCCGCCGCGCGCCGTAAGCGCAAGCAGACGCAACGCGCGATAGAGATTGGACTTGCCGCTGCCGTTGGGGCCGGTAATGACGTTGAGCGGTCCGAGCGGCACGATAAGCTCGCGCAGCGAGCGGTAGTTGGCGATGGCGAGCGTGGTGAGCATGAGGCGTGGAGAGTGCGTCAGGAAGGCAAGGACCAACGCCGGATGATACGCAATCGTCCCCGCCCGCTCTCGATGCGTGGCGCAAGCTTCGCTCAACGCGGCTGCGGCACGCTCGCCAGATCGCGCAGGAAGCGGTCGCGCCACACACCCAGATCGTTGTGCCGCAGCGCTTCCATATTGGTTTGATAGCGCTCCTTGCGCTCGGCGAGCGGCATCGACAGCGCGCGCTCCAGCGCCTCGGACATGCCCGCCGCGTCGTGCGGATTGACGAGCAGCGCACCGCTCAATTCCGCCGCGGCGCCCGCGAAGATCGACAGTACCAGCACGCCGGGATCGTCGGGATTCTGCGCTGCTACGTACTCCTTCGCGACGAGATTCATGCCGTCGTGCAGCGGCGTCACATAGCCAATCTGGGATTCGCGAAATAGCGACATCAGCTTCCAGCGGTCGTACTGCTGGCTCAGATAGCGGATCGGCGTGTAATCGAGGCCCGAGTAGCGCCCATTGATGCGCCCGGCTTCGCGCTCCAGTTCCTCGCGAATCACCTTGTAGCTGGCGACGTCCGAGCGCGTGGGTGGCGCGATCTGCACGAGCGTAACCTTGCCGCGCCATTCGGGCGAATGCTCGAGCAATTGCTCGAAGGCATGAAAGCGCTCGACGAGGCCCTTCGAATAATCGAGCCGATCCACGCTCATGATGAGCTTGCGGCCTTCGAGGCTCTGCTTGAGATCGAGTACATGCTGGCGGCTCTCGTAGCGCGCGGCCTGTTCGGCGATCTCGTCGGGAAACACGCCGATACGGTAGACGCCCGTGCGCAGCTTGCGCCCATAGGCTTCGATTTCGCCTTCGTGTTCGCCGTGCTTGCCCTCATTGCCTTTATCGCCGAGATCGCGCACGACGCCGCGCGCCTCGCGCGCCACGTAGTCATGAAACGCCTGCTGGTCGTTACGCGTTTGAAAACCGAGCAGGTCATAGCAGCACAGCGACTTCACCAGTTCGTCATGCGGCGGAATCGTCTGCAGCACCTGAGGCGACGGAAACGGAATGTGCAGGAAGAAGCCAATGCGATTGCGCACGCCTTCGCCGCGCAGCGCTTCAGCGAATGGGATCAGATGGTAGTCGTGGACCCAGATGATGTCGTCGGGTTCGATCAGCTTGATGAGCTTGTGCGCAAGCCACGCGTTGACGCGCCGATAACCCGCGTATTCATCGCGCTCGTAGCGCGCCAGATCGTTGCGGTAGTGGAAGACGGGCCAGAGCGTAGCGTTCGAGAAGCCGCGATAGTACTGGTCGTAATCCTTCTTCGTGAGGCCGATTGTCGCGAACGTGACGGCGCCTTCCTGGACCAGCGTGGGACCGGCGTTTGCCACGGTCTCGCTGACCACGTCGCCGCTCCAGCCGAACCATACGCCGCCCGCGTCCTTGAGCGCGCCAAACACGCCGACGGCAAGCCCGCCTGCCGACCCCTTGGTCTCCGTGGGCGTCGCCACACGGTTCGAGACGACTATTAGCCGCGCCATCGTTGCACTCCTTCCCGTCTCATCTGCTAGCTTCCTCTGTTATAGGTTCTGGGCGCACGGGTTGTACGGAGGGTGCATTCAGCGCGTCGTCTGCATGTCCTCCTCCACCTGCGCCGCCTGCGCCTTCTCCGTCTCGCGCACTTCGCCCTCGCGCTGCTGACCGGCTCGCAGGCTGCTGCCCGCCACCGGATCCGCTTCGGTGTGCGCCGCCGTGCTCGACGCGGGCTCGGCGGGCGCACGCCACGGCGGCATCGGACGCTGTGCGCCATTCGCGGAGATCGCCTCGCCCGCCGACTCGAACAGCCCGCCGTCGATCTGCGCCGCGACCTCGGCGCGCGCCTTCGGCAGATACGCCGGATAGCGCGCGTTGACGAAATCCAGCAGCCCTTCGCGCACACGGCAGCGCAGATCCCAGTTCAGCCCCGAGTCCTGCGAACTCACCAGCACGCGCAACTGCATCGCGCGCTCGTTGGCGTCCGTGACCTGCAGCACCTGCACTCGCCGGTCCCATTCGGGCGCGTGCTCGACGATGCGCGCCAGTTCCTCGCGCAAGGGCGCGAGCGGCATGCGGTAATCGAGCCACAGAAACACCGAACCGATGATCTGCGAACTGCTGCGCGTCCAGTTAGTGAACGGGTTCTCGATAAACCACTGCAGCGGCACGATCAGGCGACGCTGATCCCAGATACGCACCGACACGTAGGTGCCGGTAATTTCTTCGATGCGCCCCCACTCGCCCTGGATCACGACCACATCGTCGAGCCGGATCGGCTGCGAAATCGCAATCTGCAAACCCGCGATCAGATTCCCTAGCACGGGGCGTGCCGCGATACCGGCGACCAGACCCGCCACGCCCGCCGACGCCAGCAGACTCGCGCCGATCTGCCGCACGTTGGGAAAAGTCATGAGCGCCGCGCCCACGCCGAAGATAATGATGACGACCATCACCGTGCGCGCCAGCACGCGCGCCTGGGTATGGATGCGACGCGCATGCAGGTTGTCGGCGATATCGAGCGGATGCGCGGCGACGATGGCTTCGCCGATGGCCGCAGCACAGCGCACCGACAGCCAGGTCATGGCGCCGACCAGCGCAAAGGCGCACAGCTCGCGCAGGGTCGAGATGAAGCGCAGCGTGTCGGGGGCCTGCCACCAGACGAATTCCAGCGCGACCACCCCGAGCAGCACACGCGCAGGTTGATGCACGTAGCGCACGAACACGCTCACATGCGGATACGGCCGCGCGATGCGGCGCACGACGCGCGCGCCGAGCCAGTGAAGCGAGAAAGCAAAGGCCAGCGCCAACGCGCTGACGATCAGCGTGCCGAGCCAGTTCTGCAGGGGCGCGTCGGCCAGACGCGTGGCGAAATCGGAAAACGAGTCGATCGTGGGCATCGGCAGCCGGTTCCTCCTGAATGGGGTGGCATCGGATGGAAAGGGGCAAAGCGCGCCCGGACACGCGTGGGATGGGGCAGCATGCTCAAGAATGCGGCGTCGCAGCACGCGCGCATCTAAATCGACTGAGGATTTCGCCGTAGGTTCAACGGCAATTGGACGCGGCTGCGCGCGTGGGCGCGCAGCCGGTTAAAGGACACAGCTAATGATCGGTCCCTGGATGGTGAGCCCATCCAGTGGAAAGCCAGCGGTTTCAGCTACCCGTCTTGCAGGGAAACGCCTTGCCCAGACCCAGCGAAATCGCCGTGCTGGCGTTATAGCCGGCGACATTCGGATTGTCGGCGATGTACTTGCGCACCGCGTCGGTGAGTTGCGCGGAGCGCGCATCCGCCGGCAGGCAGAAATACTGGCCGACCCGCGGACCGGTCGTGCCGCCGATCGCGTCGATGGTATTGAAGATGCCGTCGGCGGCCCCTTCGATATAAGCCGCACAGGCGCTACGCGAAGCTACGTCGGTCTTCGAGCAAAGGCGGTTGAGGTCGCTGGCGGTGAATGCGAAAGCCGAGAGCGGCAACATGAGCGCGCCGGCGCAGAACAGAGCCCGCAGCATGGTTCTCCTTGATTCGTCGTGTGGGGCGGCGCCCCCGCGCCGCGTGCCGGTCACTGGCGCGAGCCGGTGGCGGCGTCGGCAGCGAAAGGCAATTCCGCTATTGTGCACTGTTTTTCCCGACTGCCGTGCGGCTGGCCGCTTGCGGCGTCCTTTCATACGCGGGCCGCGAGCCTGGGCTCGGGCCCGCACAACCGGGTTATTGCGTGCTCGTTGCGTCGATATTGCGTTGAATTTGCCTGCTTACTGCGCGGCCTGCCCCATGCGCGCCGACAGATCCTTGATCGCGTCCGGCGCCTTGTATTGCTTGGCGAAATCGAGCGCGGTCATGCCGATCTGGTTCTTGGCCTGCAGGTTCGCGCCGTGGTCGAGCAGCAGCTTCGCCGTGCTCATGTGGTCGCCACGCGCGGCCATCATCAACGGCGTGGTGCCGTTGGGCGACGGCGCGTTCACGTCCGCCGAGTAACCGATCAGCAGCTTCGCCACGTCGTCGTTGCCGTTCGCGGCAGCATAGTGCAGCGGCGTCCAGCCTTGCTTGTTCACGGCCGCGCCCTTGGTGATGAGCAGCTTGACCAGATCGACGTCGCCGTTAAGCGACGCCAGCATCAGCGCGTTTTCGCCGGCCTTGTCTTCGGCGTCGATCTTCGTGTTCGGGTTGTCGAGCAGCAGCGCCGCGACTTTGTCGGATTTTTCGCGCGCAGCCAGCACGAGCAGCGGCATGCCCTGGTCGTCAGTGGCGTTGGGGTCCTGGCCGTTCGCGATGTCCTTGCCGACGCCCTTGTCGTCGTCGAACTTCACGCCCTTCACGAGCGAGTCGATCGGTGCGGCATAGGCCGGCGCGCTCGCGACGAAGGCGGCGCCCACGCCGATGGCGAGCGCGGCGGCAAGGCTGCGCAGACCGGCGGCGCGCGGTGCGCGCGTGGCTTGGACGGAGGACGTAAGCGAATTCAGGTTCATGTCAGGCCTTAACGTTATTCGATATCTGATTGATAACAAGTCGAACTTGCCAGCAGCGGACGGTTGTTCAGCACGACGACGGATCAGCGTCAGGCCGGAACCGGGATCTTGAAGAGCCGGAAAAAGTTCTGCGTGGTGGCAGCGCCGAGTTCGGCGTCCGGCAATCCGCGTTGCTGGGCAATGAACCTTCCGACATGGCTAACGTACGCAGGTTCATTCGGTTTGCCGCGAAATGGCACTGGCGCAAGATACGGCGAGTCCGTTTCGATCAGCAAACGCTCGATCGGCACGCGGCGCGCCACATCCTGCACGTCCGTCGCGCTCTTGAAGGTGACGATGCCAGAAAGCGAAATGTAAAAATTCCGCGCGATGGCGCGTTCCGCGATCGCCCAGGGTTCGGTGAAGCAATGCATCACGCCGCCGGGCTCCCCAGCGCGCTCCTCCTCCATGATCCGCAGCGTGTCTTCGGACGACGCGCGCGTGTGGATGATGAGCGGCTTGCCCGTCGCGTGCGCGGCGCGGATGTGATTGCGAAAACGCTCGCGCTGCCACTCCATGTCTTCGATCGTGCGCTCGCCCAGCCGATAGTAATCAAGCCCCGTTTCGCCGATCGCGACGACTTTCGGGTGCTTCGCCAGCTCCACTAGATCGGCGACCGAGGGTTCCTGCACGTCCTCGTGATCGGGATGCACACCCACCGACGCATAGACGTTCTCGAAGCGGCTCGCGATATCGAGCACCGAAGGCAGCGTCTCCAGATCGACCGAGACGCACAGCGCGTGAGTGACGTCCTGCGCGCGCATGTTCTCGAGCACCTGGGGCAACCGGTCGGCCAGGCCCTCGAAATTGATATGGCAATGCGAATCGACAAACATGAGCGGTCCTGCGAAGAGAGACGGAAAACGGGGGTAGTGGCTTGAAACGGGCTAGATGCCAAGCTCAGGCGAACATTTCACGATAGCCGAGAAAAAGCTCCTCGAACACGAGGCGCGCATTCAGCGGATGGTTCTCGACCGCACGCTGGCGCGTCACGGTCTTGAGGAAGCGCGCGAGCGCGCTTGCGTCGGCCTTGCTCGCGCAGCGCGCCAGGGCGTCTGCCGCCTGCGGGTAATAACGCGGACGGCCCGCCGTGCGTTCGGCGAGCAGATCGTAGGCCCAGCGCTGCAACCAGCCCAGCACGAGCGGCACCGGCAGCTTCTGCAGCGTCTCGCCACAGGCGAAGGCGTCGCAGTTCGGCCCGGCCGCAAGCTGCCCGAGCGTCCAGTCGCGCAGCGTGCGGTTTTCGTCGCTCGCGAGCGCCAGCGCCGCAAGCGGCGCGCCGCCCGCTTCGGCCAGCAGCCCCACCGGATCGGCCACGCCCTGCTGCGCGAGCCAGCTCTGCGCCTCCTGCGGCGAAGGCGTGCCCATCGGCCATTGGCGGCAGCGGCTGATGATGGTCGGCAACAGCCGGTCGATGCGCGCGGACACAAGCAGGAAGACCACGCTCGCGGGCGGCTCTTCGAGCGTCTTCAACAGCGCATTGGCCGCGGCGACATTGAGTCCCTCGGCCGGGTACAGCACGACCACGCGCAGTCCGCCGCGATGTGACCCCACGCTGGTGAAGTCCAGCAGCGCGCGCACCTGCTCGATCTTGATTTCCTTGCTGGGCGTGCGGGTCTTCTTGCCTTCTTCGCCGTCGGCCTTGTCGGCCTTGGCGTCGTCCTCGGCGCCCGTGGGGCCGACCAGGTGCGCCAGCGCTTCAGGCACCACCACGCGGTAATCCGGGTGATTGCCCTGCGCGAACCACGTACAGGCCGGGCACGCGCCGCAGGGCTGAGCGTCGGCTTGCGGCGACTCGCACAGCAGCCCCTTCGCCAGATGCTGGGCGAACTGGAGCTTGCCGATGCCGGCCTGCCCATGCAGCAGCAGCGCATGCGGCCAGTGGCTGCGCAGTTGCTGCAGGCGTTCCCAATCACCGCTTTGCCAGGGATAAATCATGTGTCAAATCAACCTTTTAGATGCGCGAAGAAACGCAGCGCAACTCAGAACGCGGCGATCACCTGTTCGAGCTTGCGGCGGATCTCCTCGATGCTCTGCGACGAATCGACGATGGCGAAGCGATACGGCGCTTCTTCGGCGCGGCGCAGATATTCGGTGCGCGTGCGCGTGAAAAACGCATCGGTTTCGCTCTCGAAACGGTCCGGCGCGCGCGCGGCGCCACGGCGCTCGCTCGCGGTATCGGGGTCGATGTCGAACAGCACTGTCAGATCGGGCTGAAAACCGCCCTGCACCCAGCGCTCCAGCGTTTCGAGCTTGTCGCGCGGCAGGCCACGCCCACCGCCCTGGTAGGCAAAAGTCGCGTCGGTGAAGCGGTCGGACAGTACCCAATCGCCGCGCGCGAGCGCAGGCTCGATCACGCGTGCGAGGTGCTCGCGGCGCGCCGCGAACATCAGCAGCGCCTCGGTTTCGAGATCCATCGGCTCGTTGAGCAGGATCTCGCGCAGCTTCTCGCCCATCGGCGTGCCGCCCGGCTCGCGCGTCATGACAACGGTGCGTCCGGCGGCGGCAAGCTTCTGTTCGAGCTGCTCGCGAAACCACGCCAGATGCGTGGTCTTGCCCGCGCCGTCGATGCCCTCGAACGTGATGAATCGGCCCCGCGCCATTTAGTTACCCCGGATGTACTTGTCGACGGCTTTGTTATGGTCGACGAGATTGTCAGAAAAAACGCTGCTGCCGTCGCCGCGCGCCACGAAATACAGCGCGGCGGTCGCGGCCGGATTGAGCGCCGCCTGCAAGGAGGCGGCGCCGGGCAGCGCGATTGGTGTCGGCGGCAGCCCGAGGCGCAGGTACGTATTGTAAAGAGTGTCGGCCTGCAGATCGCGCTTGTGCAGATGCCCCATGTAGGTTTCGCCCATCCCGTAGATCACCGACGGATCGGTCTGCAACGGCATGCCCACCTTGAGCCGGTTCGTGAACACCGCCGCCACCTGGGCGCGGTCGCCGGCCTTGCCGGTTTCCTTTTCGACTAGCGAGGCCAGCGTGAGCGCCTCGTAAGGCGACTTCAGCGGCAAGCCTGGCGCGCGCGCGGCCCACACCTCGTTCAGATGCGTCTGCATCAGCTTGTAGGCGCGGCGGTAAACGTCCAGATCGCTCGAACCCTTGTCGAACAGGTAGGTGTCCGGGAAGAACAGACCTTCGCCGCTGCCCTGCGGCGCGGGCGGCGCGCCGATCGCGGCGAGCAACTGCGCGTCGCTCATGCCGGCGGTGTCATGGCTGAGCGCCGGATTGGCGTCGAGTTCCTGGCGCATATGCCTGAAGGTCCAGCCTTCGATGATGGTCGCGACGTATTCGTTGACGTCGCCGAGCGCCATCTTCTGCAGCACTTCATAGGGCGTGATGCCCGCCTTGAACTCGTAATTGCCCGATTTGAGCTGGCTTTGCAGGCCGAGTACGCGCGTCATCAGCACGAATAGCTGGGGCTGAACCGGCACGCCGCCGCGGCGCAACTGCGTGGTGACGCTGCGCACCGAACTATGTGGCTTGATGGTGACGTCGAGCTGCTGGACGGCAAGCGGGATGGGCTGCGTGGCCCAATATGCGACGCCGCCCGCGGCGGCTGCGCCGAGCACCACGAGCGCTGCGCCCGCTGCAAGGCATTTCTTCAGAAGGGACATGGAAACATGACTCTGGGGGACCTCATATAATAACCGCTTGCCCTCGCTAAAGTCAGGATTGACTGTTCCCCGAATCCATGAACGCACCGCTCGCTGCACAACCGACCCCCGACACCCCCTCCGCGGCCGATTTCGACGCTGTCCTCAAAGGAGGCGGCTACGCGATCCTGCCGCAGTTCGGCGTGATCGACGCCAATGGCGACGACGCGGCCAGCTTCCTGCATGGCCAGCTCACCAACGACGTCCAGCATCTCGATGTCGCGGGCGCGCGCCTCGCGGGCTACTGCTCCGCCAAGGGCCGCCTGCTCGCCTCGTTCCTTACCTGGAAGACCGGCGAAACCATCCGCCTGCTGATTTCGAAGGATGTGCAGGCTCCGGTACAAAAGCGCCTGTCGATGTTCGTGCTGCGCGCCAAGGCCAAACTCACCGACGACACTGACAAGCTCCTCGTCGTCGGCCTCGCCGGTGAAGTGCGCGGCGCGCTCGCCCGCGTGTTCGACGCGCTGCCCGACGGCGTGCACGTCAAGGTGGACGACCCCGCCGGCACGCTGATCCGCATGCCGGACGCGGCTGGACGCCTGCGTTATCTGTGGGTCGGGCCGAAGGAAGCCGTCGAGGCGAAGCTCGCCACGCTCGGCGACGAAATCAAGGCCGTGTCGCCCGCCGTGTGGGACTGGCTCGACATTCGCGCGGGCGAACCGCGCATCACCCAGCCGGTGAGCGAGCAGTTCGTGCCGCAGATGGTCAACTACGACGTACTGGGCGGCGTGAACTTCAAGAAAGGTTGCTATCCGGGCCAGGAAATCGTCGCGCGCAGCCAGTATCGCGGCACGATCAAGCGCCGCACGGCGCTGGCGAGCGTCGCGACCGGCCTGGACGCCGCGCATGCGGGCGTCGAGCTGTTCCACTCCGACGATCCGGGCCAGCCCTGCGGCATGATCGTGAACGCCGCGGCCTCGCCCGAAGGCGGCGTCGATCTGCTGGCCGAGATCAAGCTCGCCGCGCTGGAGACAGGCAGCGTGCATCTGGGTGCCGCCGACGGGCCGGCGCTGCGCGTGCTGCCGCTGCCCTACGCCTTGCCCACCGAGGTTTGATGCCTTGACGCCGCGTTTGACGCAACACGTCGCTGCGCCCGAAGGAGACCGCGCGCCATGTGCCTGATCGTATTCGACTGGCGACCGCGCGCGAGCGACGGCGCGCTCTTCACGCTTGCGGCCAACCGCGACGAATTCCTGCGTCGCACCGCCGAGCCCCTGCAATGGTGGGCCGATGCGCCCGACGTGCTGGCGGGCCGCGATCTGGTCGGCGGCGGGACATGGCTGGGGATGACGCGCGGCGGGCGCTTCGCCGCGCTCACCAATTACCGTGCGCCGCACGAGATGCGCCCCGACGCGCCCACGCGCGGCACGCTGGTCTCGCGCTGGCTTACCGGCGCAGCCGATCTTCCAGACACGCCGCTTGGCTATCTCGAAGCGGTCGCGCGCGAAGGCGATCTGTACAACGGCTTCAATCTGATCGTCGGCGACTGGACGCGCCGCGAGCTGGCCTGGTACTGCAATCGGGCCGACCGTGCACCCGCCCTGCTGCCCGACGGCACGCACGGCATCTCGAACGCCGTGCTCGACACGCCCTGGCCCAAGCTCGTGCACAAGCGCGCCGAACTGGCGCAGCAAGTGGCGAACGGCCCTGACGTGCCGCTGGATACGCTGATCGGCGTCATGCGCGACCCGCGCACCGCACCCGACGCCCAACTCCCGGCCACCGGCATTCCGCTGGAGCGCGAACGGGCGTTGTCGGCGGCTTTTATCGATACGCCCGACTACGGCACGCGCGGCACGACAGCGCTACGCGTGCGCATCCGTGGCGAACATCTGGACGTGGAAGCTTGCGAGCGCAGCGACGACGACGGCTCGCATCGCATTACGCGCCCGGGCAGTTTCGAGCGGCATGAGCGCTACACGGTCAGCGCGACGGTCGGCAGTCTCGACCCGGCCTAAAACTCACCGCGCGGAATCGAAGGCCTCGCGCAACGCCTGCGTGGCCTGCGCGTGAGCGCGCCGCGCTTCCTCCACGAAGGTCCCGAACTTGAAGAACTCGTGGATCATGCCTTCGTAGCGCACCAGGGTGACGACGTTGCCCGCCGCGCGTAGTTTCTCTGCGTACGCCACCCCTTCATCGACGAGCGGATCGAATTCCGCCACCGCGATCCATGCAGGCGCCACGCCATGAAAATCGGGCGCGCCGCCCGTGCCGTCGAGCGGTGCAAAACGCCAGTCGTCGCGATCGGACATGTCGCGCACGTAGTGATTGAAAAACCACTGGATCGTGGGCGCATCCAGCAGATAGCCATGAGCGAAGCGCCGGTGCGAACCCGTCTGCTGATGACTGCCCGTGCCCGGATAGATCAGCAGTTGCAGCACGGGCGCGATGCCCGCGTCGCGCGCCATCACGGCGCACACCGTCGCCAGCGTGCCGCCCGCGCTATCGCCGCCTACCGCCAGGCGCGCCGGGTCGATGGCGAATTGCGCCGCATGCGCGTGCAGCCACGCATAGGCGTCGAAGACGTCGTGCACGGCGGTCGGGAACTTGTGCTCGGGCGCGAGCCGGTAATCGACCGACAGCACCGCGCAGCGCGCGTCGTGAGCGAACATGCGGCACAGCGCGTCGTGGGTGTCGACGCTGCCCACCGTGAAGCCACCGCCATGAAAATAAACCAGCGCGGGCAGCAGCTCGGACCATTGCGGCTCGACCGGCAGATACAGCCGCGCGCGAATCGATGCGCCGTCGCGCACCGGCACCTCGATATCTTCGACCGAATGCATCGGCGCGGCCGGAATGTCCAGCACCGATGCGCTCTTGTCATATGACGCGCGCGCCGCCTGCGGCGTGAGTTCGTGGTACGGCTTGCGGCCCGCGCGGGCTACAAGATCGAGTACGAGTGCAATTTTCGCGTTCAGCGGCATAGGCGTTCGTGGCGTGCCCGTGGCGAGGCGAGGCGCTATTGCGAGCGCGACTCCTTGACTTCGGGCTTGAGCGAGAGCGGATCGGTGGGGTTGCGCAGCGTCTCGATGTCCTCGTGACGCAGCTTGACCGACGCGAGTATGCCCGGATGCGTGAAGATATAAAAGCGGCCCTCGCGCACGGCGTCGAAGGTGAGCTTCGCCACGTCCTCGGGCGTGAGGCGGCCCGAGCGCACGGCCCGCTGCAATTGCAGATCGGCGGCCTGCTGCGAGCGCGTGGGCGGCGCGTCGTTGCGCAGATCGTCGGGACGGCTGCGCTCGGCGTTGGCGATGCCGGTCGGCACGAAGGCCGGGCACAGCAGCGAGCAGCTCACCTGGCCACCTGCGTTCGAGCCAACGCTCTTCAGGTCGTGATAAAGCGTTTCGGTGAGCGCCACGACGGCGTGCTTCGAGGCGTTGTAGACGGCCATCGCGGACGGCGCGAGCAGCCCCGCCACCGACGCCGTATTGACGATATGCGCACGCTCGCCCTGCGCGAGCATGGCGGGCGTGAAGCTGCGCACGCCGTTGGCGACGCCCATCACGTTGACGCCGAACACCCAATCCCAGTCCTTCGCGCTGCTTTCCCACACGAAGCCGCCCGTGCCCACGCCCGCGTTGTTGAAGAGCAGATGAACCTTGCCGTAGGTGTCGAGCGTGGCCTTCGCGAGCGCGTCCACCTGCGCCGGATCGCGCACATCGGTGCGCACGCCGATCGCCTGCGCGCCCTGATCGCGCATCGCCGCAACCGCGCCTTCGAGCGCAGCGGCATCGACATCGGCGAGCACGAGCTTCATGCCGAGCGCAGCCGCCTGCTGCGCGAACGCGCGGCCAAAGCCGCTGGCGGCGCCGGTGATGACGGCCACGCGGCCTTCGAACTGGAACGGATCGGACACAAGCGTCTCCTCTGTGGTTCATTAGGACTGCATGAGTATTTTCATGCGTCGAAAAAACAGGCCGGCGCAACGAGAGCCGGCCTGGGTGTGCTGCCCGCTCAGATCAACTTGACGAGCTGCTTGCCGAAGTTCTGCCCCTTGAGCATGCCGAGGAACGCGCTAGGCGCGTTTTCCAGGCCTTCGGCCACCGTTTCGCGATAGACCAGCTTCTTCTGCGCGACCAGGCCGCCGAGTTCCGTCAGCGCCTGCGGCCACACATCCAGATGCTCGGACACGATAAAGCCCTGCACCAGCAGACGTTGCGTGAGCAACAATTGCGGATACTTGAGCGGCACCGGCTCGCCGTCATAGCCCGCGATCATGCCGCACAGCGCGATGCGCCCAAACGCGTTCATGCGCGCAAGCGTGGCGTCGAGCACCGCGCCGCCCACGTTCTCAAAGTAGCCGTCCACGCCGTCCGGCGTCGCGGTCTTGAGATCCTGAAAGAGATTGCCGGCCTTGTAGTCGACGCAGGCGTCGAAGCCCAGCTCTTCCACCACGTAGCGGCACTTGTCCGCGCCGCCTGCGATACCCACGGCGCGGCAGCCCGCGCGTTTCGCAAGCTGGCCGACCACGCTGCCGACCGCACCGCTCGCCGCGCTCACCACCACGGTTTGCCCCGCCTTCGGCGCGATGATGCGGTTCAGGCCGTACCAGGCCGTCACACCCGGCATGCCGACCGGGCCGAGATACGCGGAAAGCGGCACATGCGTCGTATCGACGACATGCAGATCGCTGCCATCTGACGTGCCGAATTCCTGCCAGCCGCTCATGCCGACCACCTTGTCGCCGACCTTGAACTTCGGGTTCTGCGACTCGACCACCTCGCCCGAGGTGCCACCGATCATCACCGAATCGAGCGCCTGGGGCGCCGCGTACGACTTGCTGTCGCTCATGCGGCCGCGCATGTACGGGTCGAGCGAGAGCCAGTGATTGCGCACGCGCACCTGACCTTGCGCGAGCGGCGCAAGCGGCGTTTCGACGAGACGGAAGTTATCGACGCTGGCGACGCCGTCGGGGCGCGACGCGAGCAGGATCTGGCGATTGGTCTGGGTCATGGCGTTCGGAATGGCTTCAAGAAAGCGCGGCTTGCACCGCGCGGATGGAAAAACGGCGATGGCGAGCGGAAAAGCTCAGCCGTCGCTGGGACCGGGCGTCGCGTCCGGGTCGCTGCGCAGGCGCTGGCGCACCACATCGCGGCCCACGGCGAGACGCCGCATGTACTTGAACGTGCCAAGCGCCTTGGCGACGAAATGGCCCTCGCTGTCGCGGATTTCGCCTTCGCAATAGGCCATCGTGGTCGAGCGGTGCAGCACGCGGCCATAGGCGCGCAATTCGCCGCGCCCCGGCTGCATGAAATTCACCTTCATTTCGACGGTGACGACGCCCACGCCGTCGGCGGCGACACTACGCGCGGCCATCGCTAGCGCGATATCGGCGAGCGTCATGGTCACGCCGCCGTGCGCCACCTGCCACGTATTCATGTGGCGCGGCGCGAGCGGCAACAGCACTTCGCTGGCGCCATCGCGCGCGCTCACGAGCTTCGCGCCGAGTTCATCGACGAACGGGCTTTCGATCGTGGGCTGCTGGTTAGCAGGCGCGGTGCCGTGCTTTGCGTCTTGCTTCATATCGACGGTCATGGCTTCAATCACGCCACGTAATCGACGCACTGGCGCGTTTCGACCACGCGTTTGGCGAAGTCCTTCACCTTCTGGTGCTCGGGGTGAACCTGATAGGCGTCGAGCGCGGCCTTATCGGCGAAATCGGATACGAGCACGAGGTCGTAAGTCGAATCGAGGCCCTCGCCCGCCAGGCCCACTTCGAGATGCAGCGTGCCCGGCACCAGATCGCGGCAGCCTTCGAGCAGCGTGCGGAATTTCGCGACGTTTTCGGCGCGCGTTGCACCTTCGGCCGAATCCTTGAGCTTCCACATCACGATATGACGAATCACGTAATCACCTTTTCTGTCTGTCTTGAACGAAAGAGCCGCGCCGCGAGGGCGCGAAACTGCCGTCATGATAACCGCGCGCTGTGCGATGCGAGAGCCGCCAACCGGTGCGCAATCGCGCCGATGCGCGCGAGCGCGGCGTCGGCGCTCTGCGGGTCCGGCCCCGGACAACTCACGCGGATAAACCGCTCGAAACGGCCCGAATTCGAGAACACCGTGCCCGGCATGATGCGGATGCGCTCGGCCAGCGCGGCATCGAACATCGCCATCGAATCGACACCTGCCGGCAACTCGATCCAGAACGCCATGCCGCCACTGGGCGGCGTGAAACGCGTGCCCTCGGGAAACGACGCGCTGATGCCCTGAGCCATGCGTGCGCGCTGCAAACCCAGACGCTCGCGCAGACGGCGCAGATGCCGCTCGTGCGCCTGGCTCTGCAAAAATTCGGCCAGCACGGCCTGCGAAAGCGGTTCGTTCAGGCGCGATTGCGCGAACTTGAGCATCGCAATGCGCGAATGCCAGCGCCCGCCCGCCATCCAGCCCACGCGCATGCCCGGCGCGAGCGTCTTGTTGAACGACGTGCAATGGATCACGCAGCCCTGCGTGTCCCAGGACTTGAGCGCGCGCGGCGGCGTCTCGCTCTCCACCAGTTCGCGATAGGGATCGTCTTCGATCACGGCAACCCCCGCTTCAGTACACAGCTCGACAATGCGCTGCTTGTGCGCATCCGGCATCACGCAGCCAAGCGGATTCTGCAGATGCGGCACGACCACCAGCGCTTTCACACCCGCTTGCTGGCGCAGCGCAAAATCGAGCGCCTCGATCGACAGCCCCGTAGTCGGACTCGCGGGGATTTCCAGCGCGCGCAAGCCGAGGCTTTCGAGCACCTGCAGCAAGCCATAGAAACACGGCGATTCGACGGCGACGGTGTCACCCGGCTGCGTCACCGCGCGCAGCGCGAGATTGACGGCCTCGGTGCCACCGTGGGTCATGACGATTTCGTCGGGATGGACGGTGAACCCGGCGGCAAGCGCCCGGCGCGCGATCACGGCGCGCAGGTTGGGGTCGCCCCGTTCGTGGCCCGGCGCGGTCAGCAGGTCCGGGCGATGGCGCAGCGTGCGCACGGCGATCTTCTGTAGCGCTTCGCCGGGAAAGAGCGCATCGGCGGCGGTTACGCCGCCCAGATTGAGCGCGTCGGGCACCTGCTGCCAGCGCGCGACGAGCGCCGAAATACTCGCGTGAATGCCGACGAATTGCGCTTCGGCTTGCGCTTCCTGCCAGTCGGGCTCGCGCGCCGCAGGCAGTGTGCTGGCGATGGCGCGCACGAAATAGCCTTCACGCGGACGCGCCTCGATCAGCGCCTCGCGTTCGAGCACGCGATAGCTTTCGGTGGCGGTGGCGAGACTGACTTCGTGCTGGCGCATGAAGGCGCGCATCGACGGCATACGGTCGCCCGCGCGCAGTACGCCGCTTTCGATACTGCGCCGGTATTGGCCGGCCAGTTGCCGGTAGAGAGGCTGATTACGCTGAGGCAGGACGTTCATCGGTCGATGATGCCAGACGCGCGGCGTACCGCGACAGATACACGCAAGCGACGGTTGCACCGGTACAGCACGCACCGCACAAGCGCTGTAGCGCAGCGATTGATGCCGTCCTGCGGCTGTTGCAGGCAAGCGCGCACTTTTAAGCTGGGTGCCTGACTTCGCATCATTTCGCCTCATTTTCGCTTCACGACCGGATATCGACCATGCACGACTCGTCACGCTCGGAAAATGGCATCCTGCCCGCCAATACACGCACGATCGCGCTCGTGCGCGGCGCGCTCCAGACGATCGAGTTGCGCCGCGGCGCGGCAATTGTTGCGCTCGAGGGCGAACTGCTGATCAGGTATCGCGATGCGTCGCTTGCCTCGCTTGGGCAGCTCGCGCCAGAACAGACGCTGCGTCTGCAGGAAGGCGAGCAATACATCGCCCGCGAGCGCACCTTTTATGCCGTTAGCGCCGCGCAAGCGAGCGGCGCACGCTTTCTGATGCAAGCGCCGCACAGCCCCGCCCGCGCCGCATGGACGGCGCTGGCAAAACGACTGTTCCGGGCGGGCGCGTGGCTGCGCGCCCGCCCGCGAACACAGGCTTAAACGACCTCGAACAGACCCGCCGCGCCCTGACCGCCGCCGATACACATCGTCACGACCACGAGCTTCGCGCCACGGCGCTTGCCTTCAATCAGCGCGTGACCCGTCAGACGCGCGCCCGATACGCCATACGGGTGACCGACCGCGATCGCGCCGCCGTTCACGTTGAGGCGATCGGCGGGAATGCCCAGCTTGTCGCGGCAGTACAGCACCTGCACGGCGAAAGCTTCGTTCAGCTCCCACAGATCGATGTCCTCGACCTTGAGGCCCGCCTGCTTGAGCAGCTTGGGCACCGCGTACACCGGGCCGATACCCATTTCGTCCGGCTCGCAACCGGCCACCGCGAAGCCGCGGAAGATGCCCAGCGGTTGCAGGCCTTCGCGCTCCGCGACCTTGGCGTTCATCACCACGCAGGCGCTCGCGCCGTCCGAGAACTGGCTCGCGTTGCCGGCGGTGATGACGCCGCCCGGCAGCGCCGTGCGGATCTTCGACACGCCTTCGAGCGTGGTGTCGCCGCGGATGCCTTCGTCGGCGGCAATCGTCACTTCCTTCGTGATGAGCTGGCCCGTGGCCTTGTCGCCCACGCCCGCAAGCACCGTCATCGGCACGATTTCGTCGTTGAAGAGGCCTGCGGCCTGGGCCGCCGCCGCACGCAGTTGCGACTGCACGCCGTATTCGTCCTGACGATCCCTGGAAATCTCGTAGCGCTTCGCCACGGTTTCAGCGGTCTGCAGCATGCTCCAGTAGATTTCCGGCTTGTGCTGGTTGAGCCAGCCTTCGGCCATCATGTGGCGGTTCATCTCGTTCTGCACGCACGAGATCGATTCCACGCCGCCTGCCACGAACACGTCGCCTTCACCGGCGATCACGCGTTGCGCGGCCAGCGCAATGGTTTGCAGTCCCGACGAACAAAAACGATTCACGGTCATGCCCGGCACCGAAACCGGCAGGCCCGCGCGCAGCGCGATCTGGCGCGCGATATTGGCGCCGGTAGCGCCTTCTGGGTTCGCGCAGCCCATGATCACGTCCTCGATGCGCGCGGGGTCGATCTTCGCGCGCTCGACGGCGGCCTGCGTGACATGGCCGCCCAGCGTGGCGCCATGCGTCATGTTGAAGGCGCCCTTCCACGATTTGGCGAGGC
Organism: Paraburkholderia sp.; assembly: GCF_035948235.1. GTDB lineage: Bacteria > Pseudomonadota > Gammaproteobacteria > Burkholderiales > Burkholderiaceae > Paraburkholderia. The sequence continues at coordinate 23,513 of NZ_DASZJJ010000242.1, forward strand.
CCGTACGGGCAGTCGAAACGATTACGGCGTCAGTCATGCGTGTCTCCAGCAAAATTTTGGATGCTGCGAATGGTGGCGTTGGACGTTCATCAAGGCGCTTTTCAAACGCGGCCTGCGAGCACATCGGCCGACTGCGCGCGCGTCACGCCCGCAGCCTGCAACTGCTCCCACGCGGCGGCCAGCGACCCGTTCAGATCGATGGCGCGCGAGGCGTCCTCGATCAGCACGGTTTCGAAGCCAGCGGCGCGCGCATCGAGCGCGGACCACGCGACGCAATAGTCGGTCGCGAGGCCACAGCAATAGACGCGTTTCGCGCCGGTCTCGCGCAGATAGCCCGCGAGGCCCGTGGGCGTCGTGCGATCGGCTTCGAGAAACGCGGAGTAGCTGTCGACGTCGGCGTGATGGCCCTTGCGGATCAGCGCACGCGCATGCGGCACGTCGAGATCGCGATGCAGCGCCGCGCCCTGCGTGCCCTGCACGCAATGCGTCGGCCACAGCACCTGCTCGCCATACGGCAGCGCGATGGTCTCGAAAGGCGCGCGTGCCGTGTGATTCGCCGCAAACGACACGTGCTCCGCCGGGTGCCAGTCCTGCGTCAGCACCACATGCCGGAAGCCCTGCGCGAGCCGGTTGGCGACCGGCACGACTTCGTCGCCGTGCGCAACGGCCAGCGCTCCGCCAGGCATGAAGTCGTATTGCAGGTCGATCAACAGGAGCACGTCGTCTGCGCTTCTCATGATGTCCGTCCGGTTTTAAATCGATGGGCTTAGTTGAACGTGCCGCCGTTTTCGGCCTTTTCAGCCAGCGAGGACGCGATCTGCCAGGCGTCGCCGTTGGGCTGCGCCGCGTAGCGGCGGATTGCGCGCGCCACGTTGTAAAGGCCGACCGTGTCCGCGTAGAGCATCGGGCCGCCGCGCCACAGCGGGAAGCCGTAGCCCGTCAGATAGACCATGTCGATGTCCGAAGCCTTCGAAGCAATGCCTTCTTCGAGGATCTTCGCGCCTTCGTTGACGAGCGCGAACACGAGGCGTTCGACGATTTCCTCGTCGCTGATCTTGCGGCGTTCGACGCCCGCTTCCTTCGAATACGCGACGATCATGTCATCGACGAGTTTCGAAGGCAGCGCGTTGCGCTCGCCGGCCTTGTAGTCGTACCAGCCCGCGACGGTCTTCTGGCCAAAACGGCCCGCTTCGCACAGACGGTCGGCGATCTTCGAATACTTGATGTCCGGCTTTTCCTGATAGCGGCGCTTGCGGATCGCCCAGCCGATATCGTTGCCTGCGAGGTCGCCCATGCGGAACGGCCCCATCGCGAAGCCGAACTTCTCCGCCGCGCGGTCGACCTGCGCGGGAAGCGCGCCTTCTTCGAGCATGTAGAGGCCCTGACGCACGTATTGCTCGATCATGCGGTTGCCGATAAAGCCATCGCACACGCCCGAAACAACGGCCGTCTTGCGGATCTTCTTCGCGACCTGCATGACCGTGGCCAGCACGTCCTTCGCCGTGTCCTTGCCGCGCACGACTTCCAGCAGCTTCATCACATTGGCGGGACTAAAGAAGTGCAGACCGACCACGTCTTGCGGACGCTTCGTGAATGCGGCGATCTTGTCGACATCGAGCGTCGAGGTGTTCGAGGCGAGAATCGCGCCTTGTTTGGCCACTTCATCGAGGCGCTTGAACACCTGCTCCTTCACGCCGAGTTCCTCGAACACGGCTTCGATGATGAGATCGGCCTGCTTGAGATCGTCGTAGGACAGCGTCGGGCTGATCAGCGCCATACGCGCGTCCAGCTTCTCCTGCGAGAGCTTGCCCTTCTTGACCTGCGCTTCGTAGTTCTTGCGGATCGTCGCGATGCCGCGATCGAGCGCTTCCTGCTTCGTTTCCAGCAACGTGACCGGCAGGCCCGCGTTGAGGAAGTTCATCGTGATGCCGCCGCCCATCGTGCCCGCGCCGATCACCGCGATCTTCTGGATATCGCGCACCGGCGTGGAAGACGGCACATCGGGAATCTTGCTCGCGGCGCGCTCGCCGAAGAAGGCATGGCGCAGCGCGTGCGATTCCGGCGTCTGCACGAGTTCGATAAAGCATTCGCGCTCGTAAGCGAGACCCTTGTCGAAGCCCTGCTTCACGCCTGCGGCGATCGCATCGACGCACTTCACGGGCGCCGGATAGTTCTTCGACATCGCGCCGACGGTGTTGCGCGAGAACTGCAGGAAGCCTTCGGCGTTCGGATGCTCGATCTTGCGGTTGCGCACGAGCGGATGCGGGCCTTGTTTGTCGGCGGCCTTGCGGGCGAAAGCGATGGCTTCAGTCAGCAGATCGCCTTCGATCATCGCGTCGAACAGACCCGACTTCGCGAGCTTTTCCGACGGCACCGGCGCGCCGCTCACGATCATGTTGAGCGCGGCTTCGAGGCCGATTGCGCGCGGCAGACGCTGCGTGCCGCCCGCGCCCGGCAGGATGCCGAGCTTGACTTCGGGCAGCGCGATCTGCGCGCCCGGTGCAGCTACGCGGTAATGCGCGCCGAGCGCCAGTTCCAGGCCGCCGCCCATTGCCACGCTATGGATCGCGGCCACGACGGGCTTGGCGCTCTTTTCGACTTCCTTGATGACGGTGTGGAGCGTGGGCTCCTGGGTCGCCTTCGGCGTGTTGAATTCGGTGATGTCGGCGCCGCCCGAAAAGGCTTTGCCTGCGCCCGTGATGACGATGGCCGTCACCGCCGCATCGCTGTTGGCGCGCGCGAGGCCCTCGACGATGCCGGTGCGAGTCGTTAGACCCAGGCCGTTGACGGGCGGATTGTTGAGCGTGATGACGGCGACGCCGTCGCGAGTCGTGTAATTCACTGCCGCGTTGTCCACTACCATTTGCCTGCCTCCATGCATGCGGGCCGCGTTGTGCGTCGCCGGCTTCATTGTCCGACATTCCCGGTCAGCAGGCAGAATACCGAAAAAAGTACGCTCGTTCCATTTTTTTCGGCAACTTAAGCGCCAGGGTTTGTACCGAGCACCGAAAAAGGGCAAAAAAAAACGCAGCCCGAAGGCCGCGCCGGAGAAAAGGGTTTGGGCGTGTTCAGCGTGTCTGGTCGCGCAAAGCGGCCGATTTTGCGTGATCGGCCGCGCTGCCGCCGCCCTGATGCAGATCGAGGGGCTCCATCGGACACTGCTCCGACGCCGCGAGCGCAGTCGGCAGGACGTGGTCGCGGAAGCGCTCGCGCAGCTTGAGCTTTTGCAGCTTGCCGGTGGCCGTGTGCGGCAATTCGTCGACGAACACCACGTCGTCGGGCAGCCACCACTTCACAACCTTGCCGTCGAAGAAAGCCAGCAGTTCCTCGCGCGAGACCTCGGCACCAGGCTTTTTCACCGCGACGATCAGAGGACGCTCGGTCCAGCGCGGATGTGCGCAGGCAATGCAGGCGGCTTCCGCGATCGCCGGGTGTGCGACCGCGATGTTTTCCAGTTCGATCGAGCTGATCCACTCGCCACCCGACTTGATCACGTCCTTGCTGCGGTCGGTGATGTGCAGGAAGCCATCGGGATCGATGGTGGCGACGTCGCCGGTCGGGAACCAGCCTTCAACCAGGGGCGTCCCCTCGTCCTGCCGGAAATACCGGTCGATGACCCACGGCCCGCGCACGTGCAGATCGCCGAACGCCACGCCATCCCAGGGCAGCTCGCGCCCGTCGTCGCCGACGATCTTCATGTCCACGCCGAAGATCACGCGGCCCTGCTTTTCGAGCAGCGCGCGCTGCGCCGCAAGCGGCCGTTGCGCCTGCTCCCAGTTGAGCTTCGCGAGCGTGCCCAGCGGCGACATCTCCGTCATGCCCCACGCGTGGATCACCTGCACGCCGTAGTCGTCCTCATAGGTGCGCAACATCGCGGGCGGACACGCCGAGCCGCCGATCACCGTGCGATTGAGCGTGGAAAACTTCACGCCCGCCTCACGCATGTACGTGAGCAAACCGAGCCAGACGGTCGGCACGCCGGCGGAACAGGTCACGCCTTCGGCTTCCATCAGTTCGTAGAGCGACTTGCCGTCGAGGTCCTTGCCGGGCAGCACGAGCTTGGTGCCGTTGAGCGGCGCGGCATGCGGAATGCCCCAGGCGTTGACATGGAACATCGGCACGACGGGCAGCAAGGCGTCGCGCGCGGACAAAGCGATCGAATCGGGCAAGGAAGCGGCATACGCATGCAGCACCGATGAGCGATGCGTGTACAGCGCGCCCTTGGGATTACCGGTCGTGCCGGATGTGTAGCAAAGGTTCGAAGCGCTGCGCTCGTCGAGCAGCGGCCAGTCGTATTCGCCGTCCTGCGCCGCGAGCAGCGTTTCGTAACAGCGTACCGGCGTGCGCATGGCGGGCCGATGCGCTTCGTCGCACAGCGCGATCCAGCCGCGCACCTGCGGACATTGCGGTGCAAGTACGTCGACCAGCGCCGCGAAGGTCGTATCGAAGAGGACGTAGCGATCGTCGGCGTGATTGACGATCCAGGCGATCTGCTCGGGAAAGAGGCGCGGATTGATGGTGTGGCACACCGCGCCAAAGCCCGTCACGCCGAAGTACGCCTCCATATGCCGGTAGCCGTTCCAGGCCAGCGTCGCCACCCGCTCGCCAGGCTCCACGCCCAGCGCGATCAGCGCCTGCGCAAGCTGTTTCGCGCGCGCTTCGCAGTCGCGATAGGTGTATCGATGGATATCGCCCTCGATGCGCCGCGAGACGATCTGCGCGCTGCCGTGATGGCGCGCCGCATGCGCGATCAGCGACGACACCAGCAGCGGCACGTCCATCATCTGGCCCAGAAGCGATGCAGTCGGCGCGGTCATGGTCGGCGGTCTCCTCGACTCGGATGTCTGGAAAGCTCGTTGGTGTTGTGTACAGCTTATGTGCAGCGAGGGTCTCAGGTTCCAGGCTGTCTGACATGGCCCGCGGCGGCGTCCTGCACGCCAGCGGGCGCGGACTTACAATATCGGCTATTCAACAGGCGCTCAACATGTCGTTTTCACCAGGCCCGAATTCCTCTTCCAGCGAATCCCAAGTGACACAGACCGCCACGAACCTGCCGGCCAGCGGCCCGCTCGCCGACTTCGAGCGCGCGCTCACCGCGCCGCGCGACGACAGCTTTGCCGCGCTCGGCGCGACCTTTTACACGCGCCTGCCGGGCACGCCGCTGGCCGCGCCTTACGTGGTCGGTTACTCGCCTGAAACGGCGGCTATGCTCGGCCTCGACGCTGCGGCCGTGAAAGACCCGTCGTTCGCGGCGCTCTTCAGCGGCAACTTCACGCGCGAGCGCTCGCCTGCGGCGATGTCGTACGCGACGGTGTATTCCGGGCATCAATTTGGCGTATGGGCGGGCCAGCTCGGCGACGGCCGCGCGCTGATGCTCGGCGAAGTCGACCATGCGGGTAAGCGCTTCGAGGTGCAACTCAAGGGCGCGGGACGCACACCCTATTCGCGCATGGGCGATGGCCGCGCGGTGCTGCGCTCGTCGATCCGCGAATTCCTGTGTTCCGAAGCCATGCATCATCTCGGCATTCCGACCACGCGCGCGCTCGCCGTGACCGGTTCCGACCAGCCGGTGCGCCGCGAGGAACTGGAAACCGCCGCGGTCGTCACGCGCGTGTCGCCGAGCTTCGTGCGCTTTGGCCATTTCGAGCACTTCTATTCGAACGACAACGTCGAGGCGCTGCGCCAGCTCGCCGATCACGTCATTGGCCGCTTTTATCCGCATCTGCGTGAAGCCGACGATCCGTATCTCGGGCTGCTCGACGAAGCGGTTCGCAGCACGGCGGCGCTGATGGTCGAATGGCAGGCCGTGGGCTTCTGCCACGGCGTGATGAATACGGACAACATGTCGATCCTCGGTCTCACGATCGATTACGGCCCGTTCGGTTTCATCGACGGTTTCGACGCGAACCACATCTGCAATCATTCGGATTCGCAGGGCCGTTACGCATACCGCAACCAGCCGCAGATCGGTTACTGGAACCTGTTTTGCCTTGCGCAGGCGCTGCTGCCGCTGTTCGGCGCGCACTACGATATCGCCGACGAAAAAGCGCGCGGTGAGCGCTGCGTGGCCGACGCGCAAGGCGTGCTCGAGCGTTTCAAATCGCATTTCGCGCCCGCGCTCGAAGCGCGCATGCGCGCGAAGCTGGGGCTTGAGCACGCACGCGAGGGCGACGACCAGCTCGTGAACCGCCTGTTCGAAATCATGAACGCCAATCGCGCCGATTTCACGCTGACGTTCCGCAATCTCGCACGCGTATCGAAGCTGGACGCACAAGGCGACACGAGCGTGCGCGACCTGTTCCTCGACCGTCCGGCCTTTGACGCCTGGGCCGCCGACTACCGCGCGCGCCTCGCCCACGAAACGCGCGACGACGCCGCACGCGCCGCCGCGATGAACCGGGTGAATCCGAAGTTCGTGCTGCGCAACCACCTCGCGCAGACGGCGATCGAGCGCGCGGCGCAGAAAGATTTCAGCGAAGTCGAACGGCTCGCCAACGTGCTCAAGCGCCCCTTCGACGAGCAGCCGGAAAACGCCGCCTATGCGGCGCTGCCGCCCGAGTGGGCCAGCTCGCTCGAAGTCAGTTGCTCTTCGTAAGCGCGCCCCCATCTACGCAATCCTCCCCTCAACAGGAAACCCGACATGAGCCAGGACGACCATAACTCCGACGCCTACCCCGGCCACAAGAGCGACGCCGAATGGCGCGCGCAGCTCGATCCGACCCAATATCAGGTCACGCGCCACGCGGCCACCGAGCGCGCCTTCACCGGCAAGTACTGGGACCACACCGAACGCGGCATCTACGACTGCGTCTGCTGCGGCACGCCGCTGTTCGAATCGGACACGAAATTCGACGCCGGCTGTGGCTGGCCGAGCTACTTCCGCCCGATCGACGGCGAGGTGATCGAGGAGCGCACCGACCGCACGCACGGCATGCTGCGCATCGAAGTGCGCTGCAAGAACTGCGGCGCGCATCTGGGCCACGTTTTCGAAGACGGTCCGGCCCCGACGGGCCTGCGGTATTGCATCAATTCGGCTGCGCTACAATTCGAGCCCAAGTGACGCGGGCAGGCACGCGCCCCGTCGATGCAGGGCGCGTGTTTTCCCGATGTCGCGCCCCTTTTTGCGGCTCTTTTTGCGGACTCCAGGCCGATAATGAAATTTCTGTTTGATCTGTTCCCGATCATCCTGTTCTTCGTCGCCTTCAAGGTATGGGGCATCTACACGGCCACGACCGTGGCCATCGTCGCAACGCTCGTGCAGATCGCCTGGGTGGCGTTCCGGCACCGCAAGGTCGATCCGATGCTGTGGCTGTCGCTGGGCATCGTCGTCGTATTCGGCGGCGCCACGCTGATCCTGCACGACGAAACCTTCATCAAGTGGAAGCCCACCGTGCTCTATTGGGCCTTCTCGGTTGTGCTGCTGGTCTCGCAGGTGGCGTTCGGCAAGAACCTCATCGAAGCGATGATGGGCAAGCAGATCTCCCTGCCGCACCGCGTCTGGACGCAACTGAACTTCGTCTGGTCGATCTTCTTCGCGCTGCTCGGCATTCTCAATCTGTTCGTCGCCTTCCACTTTTCCACTGACGCGTGGGTCGATTTCAAACTGTTTGGCGCGACCGGCATCCTGGTCGTGTTTATCGTCGGCCAGAGCCTCTGGCTGTCGCGTCACATGAAGGAAGAAGAATGAGCGACGTGTTCCTCAACGCCAGTCCCGCCGAGCGCCTCGCGCTGATCGAAACGCGCCTCACCGCAGCGCTCGCGCCGGTCGAATCGATCGTCGTGCGCGACGACAGCGCGCTGCACGCGGGCCATGCCGGCGCGTCTGCCGGCGGTCATTTTCATGTCACGATCGTTGCGGCCGCATTCATGGGGAAAGCCCGCGTAGCAAGGCATCGCTTGGTGTATGATGCGCTGGCCGAGGCCATGCAGCGCGGCATTCACGCCCTTGCGATCACGGCGCTCACGCCCGAAGAAGCCGCAGCGCTGCCCCGTCAAGCCCCGCTTTGATTTGCCTTATTTGTCCTTTGATTCGCCCTATCAGGATTTTTCGATGACCTTGAAGAAAACCCGTCTCTGGGTGTTGCTGGCTGCGTGCGCGGCGGCTCCCGCCTTTGCGCAGAATGTCGCCGTTGTGAACGGCACGCCGATTCCGACGTCGCGCGCCAACGCGCTCGTCGCCCAGGTCGTGGCCCAGGGCCAGCAAGATACGCCGGATCTGCAAAAGGCCGTGCGTGAGGAACTGATCAACCGCGAAGTGCTGATGCAGGAAGCCGCACGCCAGGGCATCCCGAATCGTCCGGACGTGAAGGCACAACTGGCGATGGCGCAGCAGCAGGTCATCCTGCACGCGTGGATCGAGGACTTCCTCAAGAACAACCAGCCGAGCGACGCCGAGGTCAAGGCGATGTACGACAAGGTCACGCAAGGCGCGGGTGGCGGCAAGGAATATCACCTGCACCACATCCTCGTCGCCGACGAGCAGCAGGCCAAGGACCTGATCGCCAAGATCAAGGCCGGCGCAAGCTTCGAAGACCTCGCCAAGCAGTACTCGAAGGACCCGGGTTCGGCGAAGAACGGCGGCGACCTCGACTGGTCGGATCCGAAGGCTTACGTGCCGGAATTCGCGGCTGCTGCAACGTCGCTGCAGAAAGGCCAGATCACCGATACGCCGGTGCACACGCAGTTCGGCTGGCACATCATCCGTGTCGACGACATCCGCGCGATCGCCCCGCCGCCGCTCGAGCAGGTACGCCCGCAGATCGTCCAGCAGCTCCAGCAGGAAAAGCTGCTCGCGTTCGAAAAGCAACTGCGCGCGCAAGCAAAGATCCAGTAAAACCGCATTGCGGTTTCGCTGCTGCAAAACCCCGCGACCTGCAAAGGCGCGGGGTTTTTTCATGGCAACTCATTGTGGCAACGGCATCAATTCGTAACTCGTGCTGCGGCCGCCACCCTCGGCCTTACGCAACATGCCGCGCGCGACCAGATCGTTGATATCGCGCAAGGCCGTATCGGATGAGCATTTGGCGATGGCCGCCCATTTGCTGCTGGTGAGCTTGCCGTCGAAGCCATCGAGCAGTTTGTTGAGCAGCTTCGCCTGCCGTTCGTTGAACGGCGTGTCGGCCCACTGGTGCCAGAAACGCGCCTTGACCAGCACCGAATCCAGCGTGACCTGCGCCTGATCGACAGCGCGATGGAGCGTGTCGAGAAACCACATCAGCCATTGCGTCACGTCCATCGAGCCCTTCTGCGTGCGTTCGAGGATCTCGTAATACGCCTTGCGCTCGCGCTGGATCTGCGCCGAGAGACTATAGAAGCGTTGCGTGCTGCCATCGGCGCGCGCGAGCAGCAGATCGCCGATCGCGCGCGCGATGCGGCCGTTACCGTCGTCGAACGGATGCAAGGTGACGAACCACAGATGGCCTAGCCCCGCCTTGATAAGCGGCGGAATCGGCGTGGGCGCGTTGACCCAGTCGATAAACCGTTGCATCTGCGCTTCGAGCAGCGGCGCGGGCGGCGCCTCGAAATGCACGCGCTGGCGCCCGATAGGACCGGACACGACTTGCATCGGCCCGGTGGCGTCGTCACGCCAGGCACCGACGGTGATGCGCGACAGGCCCGCGTAGCCAGTGGGAAACAGCGCCGCATGCCAGCCGAACAGGCGTTCGCGCGTGATCGGCTGGCGGTTGCTGGCCGTCGCGTCGAGCACCATGGCGACCACGCCTTCCACATGCCGGTCGACCGGAGCCAAGGCGCCGATATCCACGCCCAGACGCCGCGCAATCGATGAGCGCACCGATGCAGCGCTCAGGCGCTCGCCTTCGATTTCGCTGGTCTTGAGCACGTCCTCGGTCAGCGCCGCGAGACTTGCCTGATCGCGCAGGCGCATGCCGACATCCGCCAGACGCCCCATCAGCACGCCCTGGGCGCGGCTGGCTTCGACCATGGGCCCAGCGAGCGCCGCGATGTCGAAGCGCCAGTCCGGCCAGTCGCCGGCTTGCCAGATGTAGGTGTAATCGCCGCTATTCATGCGGTGATTATGACGCGGATTCGCCGCATGGGCAATTTAATCACCGCACAATTTGCAGCGATTAAATCAGCTATTCGCCGCATGCCAAAGAAAAACCCCGGTCACAGCCGCCGTAGCGGCCATGACCGGGGTTTCCGGGATGCTGCGGGAGCCGCCCTTCAGGCGGCCAGGGCGTTTAACCCACCCACTTGCGGGCGTTCTGGAACGCGCGCAGCCACGGGCTCGCTTCGCCCCAGCCTTCGGGGTGCCAGCTCATCGTCACGGTGCGGTGCACGCGCTCCATGTGCGGCATCAGCACGGTGAAGCGGCCGTCGGCGGTCGTGACCGAGGTGATGCCTTGCGGCGAGCCGTTCGGGTTGAACGGATAGCCTTCGGTGGCCTGGCCACGGTGATCGACGTAACGCATCGCCACCGCCACCTTCGAGATATCGCCCTGCTGCGAGAAGTCCGCGAAACCTTCGCCGTGCGCGACCGCAACCGGAATGCGCGAGCCTTCCATGCCGGCGAAGAAGATCGACGGCGAGCTTTGCACTTCGGCCAGCGAGAAGCGCGCTTCGAACTGCTCCGACTTGTTGCGCGTGAACTTGGGCCAGGCTTCGGCGCCCGGAATCATCGAGGCGAGGCTCGACAGCATCTGGCAGCCGTTGCAGATACCCAGCGCAAAGGTGTCCTGACGCCCGAAGAACGCCGCGAACATGTCCGCGAGCTGCGCATTGAAGCGGATCGTCTTGGCCCAGCCTTCGCCCGCGCCCAGCACGTCGCCGTACGAGAAGCCGCCGCAGGCCACTGCGCCCGCGAAGTCAGCCAGCGTGGCGCGGCCTTCCAGCAGGTCGCTCATGTGCACGTCGTGCGCGTCGAAGCCGGCGCGGTCGAACGCGTACGCGGTTTCGAGGTGCGAGTTCACGCCCTGCTCGCGCAGGATCGCGACGCGCGGACGTGCGCCCGTGCCGATGAACGGCGCGGCGATGTCTTCGGCCGCGTCGAACGTGAGCGTCGGCTGCATGCCCGGATCGGCGGCGTCGAGCAGCGCGTCGTATTCGGCGTCGGCGCAGGCGGGGTTGTCGCGCAGACGCGCGATACGCCAGCTCACTTCGCTCCACACGCGCTGCAGTTCGGAGCGCGGCGCTTCATAGATGCGCTTGGCGTCGCGGTAGATTTCGATCGAGTCGCGGTTGTTGAGCGTGCCGATCACGTTCGAGCAGACCGACAGGTTGTGCTCGCGCAGCACCGCCATCACGGCGTCGCGTTGCGTTGCCGGCACCTGGATCACGGCGCCCAGTTCTTCCGAGAACAGCGCGCGCAGCGTGCGGTCGTCGCGGCGGCCGCTGGTCTGCTTCGCCCAGTCCTTGGCGTCGCCGAAGTCCGTGCCGTGCTCGCCGTCGAGCGTGAGCATGTCGACGTTCAGCGACACGCCGGTGTGGCCCGCAAAGGCCATTTCGCAGACCGTCGCCCACAGGCCTCCGTCCGAGCGGTCGTGGTACGCCAGCACCTGCTCGTTGGCGTTGAGCTTCTGGATCGCGTTGAAGAACTGCTTGAGGTCTTCGGCGCTATCGACGTCAGGCGCGGCGTCGCCGACCTGCTGCGTGACCTGCGCGAAGATCGAGCCGCCCATGCGGTTCTTGCCACGGCCCAGATCGATCGAGATCAGCACCGATTCGCCCGCTTCGTCGATGCGGCGCAGTTGCGGCGTGAGGTGGCGGCGCACGTCTTCGACCGGCGCGAACGCGGAAATGATGAGCGAAACCGGCGCGACTACTTCCTTGGCGACGCCTTCTTCGTTCCACTTCGTGCGCATCGACAGCGAATCCTTGCCCACCGGAATGCCGATGCCCAGCGCCGGGCACAGCTCCATGCCGATCGCCTTCACGGTGTCGTAGAGGGCGGCGTCTTCGCCCGGGGCGCCGCACGCGGCCATCCAGTTGGCGGAGAGCTTGAGCTTGTCGAGCGAGGCGATGGGGGCCGAAGCGATGTTGGTGATCGCCTCGCCCACGGCCATGCGGCCCGATGCGGGCGCATTGATGACGGCCAGCGGCGTGCGCTCGGCCATCGTCATCGCTTCGCCCTTGAAGCCGGCGTAGTCGAGCGCGGTGATTGCGCAGTCTGCGACCGGCACCTGCCACGGGCCGACCATCTGGTCGCGCACGTTCATGCCGCCCACCGAGCGGTCGCCGATGGTGATGAGGAAGGACTTGCTGCCGACCGTCGGGTGACGCAGCACGCTCTTCGCGACTTCGTCGAGCGAGATGCCCGTGACGTCGACCGGCACGAGCGGCGTGCTCGCGTGTTCGACCGTGCGGTGCATACGCGGCGGCTTGCCGAGCAGGATGTCCATCGGCATGTCGACGGGCTGGTGGCCGCCATTGGCCGCGAGCGCCTTTTCGTCGGTGTCGATCAGCTTGAGTTCGCGCTCTTCGGTGGCAACGCCCACGACCGCGAACGGGCAGCGCTCGCGCGCGCAGATCGCTTCGAAGGCGGGCAGATCGGCCGGTGCGATCGCCAGAACGTAGCGTTCCTGCGATTCGTTCGACCAGATTTCGCGCGGCGAGAGCCCCGATTCTTCAAGCTGAACCTGGCGCAGTTCGAAGCGCGCGCCCTTGTCGGCGCCATCGACGAGTTCAGGGAACGCGTTCGACAGACCGCCCGCGCCCACGTCGTGGATGCTCAGGATCGGATTGCCTTCGCCCAGTTGCCAGCACGAGTTGATGACTTCCTGCGCGCGACGTTCGATTTCCGGGTTGCCGCGCTGAACCGAGTCGAAGTCGAGTTCGGCGGTGTTGGTACCGGTCGCCATCGAGCTGGCGGCGCCGCCGCCCATGCCGATACGCATGCCGGGGCCGCCGATCTGGATCAGCAGCGAGCCTGCGGGCAGGTCGTGCTTGTGGGTGTGCTGGTCGCTGATGTTGCCAAGGCCGCCGGCGATCATGATCGGCTTGTGGTAGCCGCGCACGGTGCCCGCGACGTTCTGCTCGTAGACGCGGAAGTAGCCGCCCAGGTTCGGACGACCGAATTCGTTGTTGAACGCGGCGCCGCCCAGCGGCCCGTCGATCATGATCTGCAGCGGCGAGGCGATGCGGTCCGGGCGGCCATAGGTGCCATGCGCATCGGCAGGATTGCGGTGCGCGAGCGGCACGGCGGCGTCGCGGGCGTTTTCCCACGTTTCGCGTGCATCGGGCAGATCGAGGTTCGAGACCGTGAAGCCCGTGAGACCGGCCTTCGGACGCGCGCCGCGGCCCGTTGCGCCTTCGTCGCGGATTTCGCCGCCCGAGCCCGTGGCCGCGCCTGCGAACGGCGAGATCGCGGTCGGGTGGTTGTGCGTCTCCACCTTCATCAGCGTGTGCGTGAGTTCGGTGTGGCGGCCGTACTGCTCGCCCGGCGTGCCGTCAGCGCCCGTCTTGCGCGGGAACCAGCGCTCCGCGACCGCGCCTTCCATGATCGACGAGTTGTCCGAATACGCGACGATGGTGCCTTGCGGGCTGATCTTTTCGGTGTTGCGGATCATCGCGAAGAGCGACAGATCCTGGTCCTGACCGTCGATCGTCCAGCTCGCGTTGAAGATCTTGTGGCGGCAGTGCTCGCTGTTCGCCTGCGCGAACATCATCAGTTCGACGTCGGTCGGATTGCGGCCGAGCTTCGTGAAGTTCTCGACCAGATAGTCGATTTCGTCGTCGGCGAGCGCGAGGCCCAGCTCGCCATTGGCCGTTTCCAGCGCCGCGCGGCCGTGGCCGAGCACGTCGACCGTCTGCATCGGGCGCGCCGGCAGTTCGTCGAACAGATGCAGCGCGGCGTCGCGCGACGGCGCCACGCTCTCGGTCATGCGGTCGTGCAGCGCGGCGGCAACCTGCGCGTGCGCGTCGTCCGACAGCGTCTTCTTGCCGCCGAGCAAACCGCTCTTGAGGATCACCGTGTATTCGACGCCACGCTCGATACGGCGCACCTGCTCGAGGCCGCAGTGAAGCGCGATATCGGTGGCCTTGGAGGCCCACGGCGACACCGTGCCAAAGCGCGGCACGACAAGGAAGGTCACCGCGCTGCCGCGCTCCTGCGCAGCCGCGAACGGCGCGCCGTAGTGCATCAGCGCTTCGATCTTCGCGCTGTCGTCAGCGTTAAGCGGCGTGGCCGAGTTGACGAAGTGCAGATACTGGCCGTGCACGCCGACGATGTTGGCGTCGATACGCTGGAGCGTGTCGAGCAGGCGGGTCTGACGGAAGTCGGAAAGGGCCGAAGCACCGGGGAAACACGAGAAGTGGGCCATGGACTGGGGCGTTGCGTCGAGGTTACATCGCGGCTTCGCCTCGCGCGGTTGCGTCGCAAGGTGGCGATGCGTCGCGCGGGGCGGTGGCGACGGTCAGGCGAAGGGAGACCGCGATTATAACCCGGAAGCCCCTCTCCGACCGCCCTGGCGGCGCTCTGACGACACTGCGCGAAGCACGTCCGTACGCCTTTTCGCGATATGGGAAAACGCCGCGGCGATCATTCGCGCTTCACTGAGCCGTTTTTTTGCGATGTCTGCGCGATCGGCCCGCAGGCGTGGAGCCGATCCTGGCGCACCTCGGCACTGCCGCGCGCATGGCGACGACGCCCAATTGACTGCTATGATTGCGCGTTTCACCCGATCGGCGCAGCGCTACGCGTGCGTCGCACGTCTCACCCTCTTCGGCAGGGCGCCAGGTCTTCGACGGCCGACAGCGCACCGCCTGCCTGCAGATCGAATCATCATGGATGTCATCGTCATTGGCGGCGGAATTGCCGGCGTCGCCACCGCCTACCAGTTGCGCGCGGCGGGCCATCGCGTCTGCGTGGTCGAGCGCCACGCCACCGTCGCGCAGGGCGCAAGCTACGGTCATAGCGGCATCGTGCTGCCCACGCCGCTCGACGTCTGGTTCGGCCCCACCTTTCTGCGCAACGGCCGGCACTCGTCGGGCGGCGTGATCTGCAAGACCGGCTTCACTGGCCAGGCGCGCGCGTTCGTCAAGCGCCTCGCCACGCTGCACGGCTCCGAAGCGTTCGCGGCGCGCTATGCGCTGCTGCGTCCGCTGATCGAGTCGGCGCAGGCTGCGCTCGACGATGTCGAAACCCGCTTCCAGCTTGAATACGAGCAGCGCGAAGGCCTGCTCTATCTCGTGCGCGGCAACGACGAATGGTCGCTCAACCAGCCCGCGCTGGAACTGCTGCGCCGCTTCGAGACGCCGCATCACGTGCTGACGCCCCACGAATGCGTGGCCGCCGAGCACACGATTCCCGCCGATCCGCCATTTGCGGGCGCGGTGCGTTTCGATCAGGGGCGCGTCGCCAACTGTCCGCTGTTCGTCAAGCAGCTCAAGCAGACGCTCGATACGCTCGGCGGCGTGCAGTTCGAGACCGGGCGCACAGTGAGCGCGATTCGTGTCGAAAGCCAGCGTGCTGCTGTGGAACTCGCGCCGCGCCCCGACGAAGCGGGCAAGCACCGCGACGTCGAAGTCATCTCCGCCGATGCGGTGGTGGTCGCGGCGGGCGCGCAGACGCCGAAGCTGCTCGCGCCGCTCGGCATCAAGCTGCCGTTCTATCCGGTGCGCATGCATACGCTCAACGCGCCGGTCGCACACGAAGAATGCGTGCCCGGTTCCACGCTCGTCGATGCCGCTCGGCGCATCGTCGTCACGCGCACGAATCACCGGCTGCGTATCGCAGGCGGCGCGGTGCTCCAGCGCACCAAGCAGCTCGAGCAAGCCCTGCCCGAGGCGCTCACCGAAGAGGCGCTCGCCCTGCTCGGCGAAGCATCGCGAGACTGGGCGCCGGGCGCTGCGCGCATCTCGGCGGCGCTCGCGTGGGAAGGGATGAAACTGCTTTCCGCGGACGGCCTGCCGGCGGTGGGCAACGCCGGTAGTCCGCGCCTGTTCGTCAACGCGGGGCACGGCCCGTCGGGCTGGGCACTTGCGCTAGGCTCGGCACGACTGATCGCCGCTCAGGTATCGGGCACCGCGCCCGAACTGCCTGGCGAAACGGTCGAGGCGCTCTCGCCGGGGCGCAGTTAGTCCCGCAGTTAGTCCCGCAGCTAGCCTCTGAGCTAGCCTCTCAGCGAGCCTTTTTACGGACCCGGGCCGGCGTCGCTCGGGTATCGTTGCAGTGTCGATTTTCCGCGTGCTTGCCTGCACGCTTCGCCACCATGACAGACGCCACGCCTTCTCACCCTACCCTCGTCAATCCGCATGACCGCGCCGTGGCGCTGCTCACCGTCGCGCAACTGCGCGAGCGCGAGCATGCCGCCCAGGCGTCGCTGCCCGCCCATACGCTGATGGCGCGCGCGGGCGCCGCCGCCGCACACTTCCTGCGCGAACAGATCCTGCATGCGCCGTCGGCGGCCAGCGCACGTCCCGTGTGGTTTGCCGCCGGACCGGGCAATAACGGCGGCGACGCGCTGGTGGCCGCCGCCGCGCTCAAGCGCGCGGGCATCGACTGCGAAGTCTGCATGCCCGTCGAAGTGAAACCCGACGACGCGCGCTGGGCGCTCGCCGAAGCGCGCGCCGCCGGCGTGCCGATCACGCAGACGCCGCCCGCCTCGTTCGACGGCTATGGCTGGCTTGTCGACGGGCTGTTCGGCATTGGCCTTGCGCGCGCGCTCGACGGCGAGTTCGGCGCGCTGGCCGAACGCCTGTCGGCACGCACGCGCGAGCGTGGCCACGTGCTCGCGCTCGACGTGCCGAGCGGTCTCGATACCGACACCGGTAACGTGGTCGGCGGCGGCACGGCCGTGCGCGCCAGTCACACGGTCACCTTCATCGCCGCGAAGCCGGGGCTTTATACGGGCGTGGGGCGCGATTACGCGGGTCTGGTAAGCGTGGCGCCGATCGGAATTGAATCGCCGCTTGCGCCGCAAAGCGCACACATCGCCCAACTCAACGCCACTGCGCTGTTCGGGCCGTCCATGCCCGCGCGCGACTTCGCAACCCACAAGGGCAGCTTCGGCACGCTGGCCGTCATCGGCGGCGACACAGGTATGTGCGGCGCGCCGATTCTCGCCGCGCGCGCCGCCCTGCTCGCGGGCGCGGGCAAGGTGAACGTCGGGTTTCTCGGCAGCGACGCGCCGCCCTATGACGCGCCGCATCCCGAACTGATGCTGCACAGCGCGGGCAAGCTCGCGCTCGACGCGATGAGCGCCGTGGCGGCGGGTTGCGGCATGGGCGGTAGCGCATCGGCGCGACAACTGGTCGAGCGCATCCTGCGGCTAGACACCGCTGTGCTGCTCGACGCCGACGCGCTCAATCTCGTCGCCCGCGACGAGGCGCTCGCCGCGCACGTCTGCGAACATGGGCGCAGGCGCAGCGCGCCGTGTGTGCTGACTCCGCATCCGCTCGAAGCCGCGCGTCTGCTCGGCACGGATACGGCTGAGGTGCAGCGCGACCGGCTGGCCTCGGCGCGTGCGCTCGCCGCGCGTTACGAGGCGGTCGTGGTGCTCAAGGGCAGCGGCACGGTGATCGCCGCACCGAACGGACGCCTCGCCATCAACCCGACGGGCAACGCGGCGCTCGCGACGGGCGGCACCGGCGACGTGCTCGGCGGCTTGATCGGCGCACTGCTCGCGCAGCGCCTGCCGCCCTTCGAAGCGGCGCTGGCAGGCGTCTATCTGCACGGCCTCGCCGCCGATGCGCTGGTCGCGCAAGGCGACGGTCCGGCGGGACTCGCCGCGGGCGAACTCGCGCCGATGGTGCGACGCCTCGTCAACCGGCTTTTCTACGCGGCGAACGATTGAAGATCGGCCACATAGTGAGAGAAATCGCGGCACGGCGTTTGCTAACGTTTCGCTGATTCCGTTAGCACAGCCGCCCCGGTGCTCAGCCTCGCCCAGGCCCGCTATACTGATCTTTCGTGCGCTGCCCACCGGTGGCGCGCTTCCCCGCAGCGCGTGACGCGTGCGTCGGCCTGACCGGCTGACGCCGTCCGCCGCCCTTCATTCGTTTTCCCTCGCTAGACGAACATGACGAATCCGCTCCCTGCCTGGTCCGCGCTACAGACGCATTACGAACAGATCCGCAACGAACAGATGCGCGACTGGTTCGCACCCGCCAACGATCCCGCGCCGACCCGCGCCGAACGCTATACATACGCGGGCGGCGGTCTTGCAGCCGACTTCTCGAAAAACCGCATCAATGACGCCACGCTCAAGCTGCTCGTGCAGCTCGCGCGCGAGGCCGGCGTCGAACAGCGCCGCGACGCGATGTTCGCCGGCGAAGTCGTCAACCCGACCGAAGGCCGCGCCGCCCTGCACACGGCGCTGCGCGCCACCGAACCGAACGCGCCGTTCCACGCCCAGGTACTCGCCGAGAAAGCGAAGATGGCGAAGTTCGCCGACGCCGTGCGCAGCGGCGCCTGGACGGGCTACACCGGCAAACGCATTCGCCACATTGTCAACATCGGCATCGGCGGCTCGGACCTCGGGCCGAAGATGGTCGTGCACGCGCTCAAGCATCTGGAAGCGCCGGAGCTTGACTCGCACTTCGTCTCGAACGTCGATGGCGCCGATCTGTGGCGCGTGATCGAAAACATCGATCCGGAAGAGACGTTGGCAATCATCGTCTCCAAGACCTTCACGACGCTCGAAACCATGACGAACGCGCGCTCGATGCGCGACTGGTTCGTCAAGCACGGTTGCCCGGAAGACGCGCTCGCGAAGCATTTCGTGGGCGTATCGGCGAATCCTGCTGAAGTCGTCAAGTTCGGCATCGCCAAAGAGAATGTCTTCGAGATGTGGGACTGGGTTGGCGGGCGCTATTCGCTGTGGTCGGCCGTCGGTCTCTCCATCATGATTGCGATCGGGCCGCAGCAGTTCGACGAACTGCTGGCCGGTGCGCACGATATGGACGAGCATTTCAGCACCGCGCCGCTGGAAAAGAACCTGCCGGTGCTGCTCGGCATGATCGGCATCTGGTATCGCAACTTCTTCGGCTCGCAAAGCTACCTGGTCGCTCCGTACTCCGAAGCATTGCACTACCTGCCCTCTTATCTCCAGCAGCTCGAAATGGAGAGTAACGGCAAACAGGCGCGTCTGGACGGCAAGTTTGTCGATTACGCGACTTCGGCCATCACGTGGGGCGAGCCGGGCACCAACGGCCAGCACGCGTTCTTCCAGATGCTGCACCAGGGCACGACGATCGTGCCGATCGACTTTATCGCCGTGCTCACGCCCGAGCATCCGCTCGCCGATCATCATCCGAAGCTGCTCGCCAACTGCTTTGCGCAGAGCGAAGCGATGATGCTCGGACGCACCGAGGAAGAAGCGAAGAAGATCGCCGGCCCCGACAAGCCCGAACTCGTGCCGCACATCATGTTCCCCGGCAATCGCCCGACCACGACGCTGCTCGTCGACGCGCTCACGGCGCGCTCGCTCGGCGCGCTGATCGCGCTGTACGAGCATAAGGTGCTGGTGCAGGCGTCGGTGTGGAATATCAACCCGTTCGACCAGTGGGGCGTGGAGCTTGGCAAGATCCTCGGCAAGGTTGTGGAAGCCGATCTCACTGCGGCAAGCGGCGACGTGAAGGCGCACGATTCGTCCACGAGCGCGCTGATCGCGCGGGCACGCGCGGCGCTCAAGCGTTGAACGATTGAGGTTGTGCTGAAGTAAAAAGGGCGTGCGCGGTGATTGCCGTGCGCGCCCTGTTTTTTTGTAGACGCCGCCTAGCGAGCGGCTTCGATGCGATCGCTGGCGTCTTCCGGGCCGTCGACGTGCAGCGCGTTCGGCACGCGGCGCCCCGCTTCGATCGTCACGACGGTGTCGCAGCGGCGCGCGAGGTCGATGTCGTGCGTGACCAGCACGAGCGTCGCGCCGTTCGCGCGGTTCAGTTCGAACATCAGGTCGATGACGGCGTGGCCCGTGGCGGCGTCGAGGCTGCCGGTGGGTTCGTCGGCGAAAAGGACAGATGGATGGGTGACGAAGGCGCGCGCGAGCGCCACGCGCTGCTGTTCGCCGCCCGAAAGCAACTTGGGATAATGGCCAGTGCGCTGGCCGAGCCCCACGCGCTCCAGGAGCGCACGCGCGCGCGTGAAGGCCTCGCGGGTGCTCAGACCGCCCTGCAGTTCAAGCGGCAATGCGACGTTTTCCAGCGCGGTCAGATGCGGCATCAACTGGAACGACTGGAACACGAAGCCGACCGCGCCATTGCGCAACGCGGCGCGACGATCCTCGGCCATACCGGTAAGCTCATGCCCAAGCAGTCGAACCGAGCCGGCGCTTGCGCTGTCCAAACCGGCCAGCAGGCCCAGCAGCGTAGACTTGCCCGAGCCCGATGCGCCGACGATCGCCACGCTGCTGCCCGCGTGCACGCTCATGTCGATGCCGTCGAGGATCGTCAGTTCGCCCGCCGCGTCGGTGACGCGCTTGCTCAAACCCCGCACTTCGATGACTGGATCGCTATTCATTCGCACATGATGAAGCAAAGATTAGCCGACAGGAAACACGCCTCTGGACGCCGCGCGTCATTCGTAACCGCATTCGTGCTGCTTGCGGCGGTCGCACTGCCCTGCGCCGCGCTCAATGCCGCTGAGGCTGCCACACCGGCGGCCACGCCACCTGCTGCGCAACCTGCGACGGCGAAACCCGTGATCGCCGTACTGGGCGACAGCCTGTCCGCCGAATACGGCCTGCCGCGCGACACCGGATGGGTGGCCTTGCTGCGTCAGCGCCTGACGAGCGAGCGGATCGATTATAGCGTCGCGAATGCCAGCATCAGCGGCGACACCACGAGCGGAGGCCTGGCGCGCCTGCCGCTGGTGATGCAACGCATGAAGCCCTCGGTCGTGATCGTCGAGCTGGGCGCCAACGACGCCTTGCGCGGCGTGCCGCTCGCGACTACCGGCAGCAATCTGCGCGCCATCGTCGCGCAGATCCGTCAGGGTCATGCGCAGCCGGTGCTGGTGGGCATGTATGTGCCGCCGAACTATGGCCCCGACTACACGCAGCAATTCCACGGTCTCTACGGCCAGCTCTCGAAGGAACTGCACGTTCCGCTCGTGCCGTTCCTGCTCGCGGGGCTTGAGAACAAACCCGATCTTTTCCAGACGGACCAGATGCATCCCACCCAGCAGGCACAGCCCTTGCTCCTCGACAACGTGTGGCCGACGCTCAAGCCGCTGCTTGGCGGCAGCGCGCAGCGCTAGCGGGCACGTGGCGCGCGTTCCGGCGCAGTGCCGCGTATCCTGCCGCTGTCAGACGCGCTGTTCTGCGCTGTTATTTTTAGACAGCGCGTCTGACAGAGGAGCGTCGTGCATCAGGTCACATTTTTTGCGCCGGACGAGAGACTTCGTCCAATCTCAGATTGACCCTGACTGGAGGGATAAAACGTGAAATATTTACCTCTTATTGTCGTAACGGCAGCCCTTGCTGCCTGCGCCAATCAGCCGATGCCCGCCGGTACGCAATCGGTCGGCACCAGCCAGCAACCGCCAACGGCCGTTGCCCAGTGCATCGCCAAGAAGTGGGCCGATAAGTCGCAGACGCAGGTGGTCTCGCAAAGCGTGCTCGCCAACGACCAGGCCGTGGATGTCTATGTGCCTGGCCAGCAGCCGCCTAACGGCGCAGCCGCGACGGTTCGTCCGGCCTGGAACGCCAACGCTAAGACGTGGGTGGGCTTCCGCTCCGGCGGCGGTGCGGGAGGCGACGCCACGAGCGATATCAGCGCCTGCCTGTGATGTGCTGCTTCTGAATACCTGCGCGCCGCTTATCCAGCAACGCGCAAAAAGCAAAACGCCCCGCAGATTGCGGGGCGTTTTCGTTTGTAGCTTTAAAGCGAGGGCTTACTGGCCATCACCGTCGCTCTGCTGGTTCGAGCCACCGAGCGTGCCATAGTACTTGACCTTCGAGCGATCGCGCAGCGCATCCAGATACGCCTGGGTCTGCGACTGACCGCCGACGCCGGCAAGCTGCTGCTGCGCTGCCGCGAGACGCTGGCCATCGACTGCGGGGCCGTTCGTCACGCTGTTGACGCGGTAGATCGCGTAACCGTCGTTGCCGAGATCGACACCCACGTAGGCGGGCAGCTTGGCTCCATCGGCCTTGAACACGGCGGACAGCGCATGGGGCGGCAGACCTTGTGCGTCGTTACGCGACACCTTCAGCGCCGACGAGAAACCATCGGTCGACTTCGACTTCTGCAGGTCGGCCAGCTTCGCTTCGCCGTCCTTGCGCGCCATATCGGCAGCCTGCTGCACAACCACCTTCTGACGCACCGCATCCTTGACCGCGGCAAACGCCGGTACGGCAGCGGGCTGGAAGTTCGTCACATGCGCCGAGATCAGCGTGCTGTTGCCCACCTCGATTGCCTGAGTGTTGTTGTGGCTGTTCACCGAATCGTTCGCAAACACCGCATCCAGGAACTTCTGGTTGTTCAGCGGGCTATCCGGCGGCAGCGCGGGATTCGGCTTCGGCGTGACCGTAGCGGTCTGGATCGTCAGCTTGTACTTGTCGGCGGCCGGCTGCAGGCTCTTAGCCTGTTCGTAGACCGTCGAGGTAAAGCCTTCCGTCGTGTCGGCGAGCACCTTCGCGGCCTGCTGCGTCTTCACGTCGTTGAGAATCTGCCCCTTCACGTCATCGAACGGCTTCGTCACCGACGGCTTGATGTCCGTGACCTTGACGATGTGGTAGCCAAAGTCCGACTGGATCACGTCGCTGATCTCGTCCTTCTTGAGCTTGAAGACGGCGTCGTCGAAGGCCTGACCGCCTGCGATCATGCCCGGACCGAAGTAACCGAGGTCGCCACCCTTGGCGGCCGAGCCGGGATCCTGCGAATCCTTCTGAGCGAGCTGCGCGAACTGATCCGGATGTGCCTTCACGTCGGCGAGAATCTGCTCGGCCTTCTGCTTCGCAGCCGCGCGATCAGCCGCGCTGGCGTCCTTCGAAACCGTGATCAGGATGTGGCTAGCGCGCACTTCTTCCTGCGACTTGTAGTGCGCGATGTTGTCGTCGTAGTACTTCTTGAGATCGGCGTCGCTCGGGTTGACCGTGGCCGCGACCGTGGCCGCCGACAGCACCAGATACTGGATCTGCGCCGTTGCGGGCGTAGCGAACTCGTTCTTGTGCGCGTCGTAATAGGCTTGCATCTGCGCGTCGGTCGGCTGCACCTTCGGTGCATAGTCGCTCGCGTGGAACGCGAGGCCCTGCACGTCACGCTGCTGCTCCGACAGACCCGTGAGTTGCTGCGCGAGCGCCTTCGGCGTGAACGCGCTGTTCACAAGCGCGGCGGGCAACTGCTGCATCGCGAGGCTGTAACGCACACGCTCGTCGTACTGCTCGGGCGTCATGCCCTGCATCGCGAGCAACTGCTTGTACTTGTCGAGATCGATTGAACCGTCAGGATTCTTGAGCGACGAGATGATCGGATCGGCGAGCAGCGTGCGGCGCACCGCTTCGTCCGATGCCGTCAGATGCAGACGCTGCACTTCGTCGGCGAGCACGCGCTGCTGGATCAGACCGTCGAGGATGTCCTTGCGATGCTGCGGCGTGTCGAACATGCTGGCGTCGAACTGCGCGCCCATCATCTGGCGCGCCTGGTCCATCTGCTGACGCGCGGCGCTGTCATAGTCGACACGAGTGATCTTGTGACCGTTGACGCTGGCGACGTTGGCGCTTTCGTCAAAGAAGCCGCGGAAACCTTGAATGCCGACGAAGCCGAGACCTGGCAGAATCACCAGCATCAGCATCAGCATCATCAGTC
>NZ_DASZJJ010000243.1:0-10846 GCF_035948235.1 Paraburkholderia sp.
ATTTTCGCAACGGGGTAATTCCACAGCAAGAAACCAAGGATGGCGCCAATCAGAGCAAGAGACATCGAGACAATCAGACTGTCGTCGACAGCATGGGCCACACAGGCGATTGATGCGAGAATCAGAACGGCGACGACTGAAGCCAGGCCATTCAAACCGTCGATGAGGTTAATCGAGTGCACAACGCCAGCGACGCCGAGAATGGTGAACGCAAATGCAGCGACGGGAACAACAAGCAGCAAGTCAAGCCCCGGCACGCTTGTGTGCGTGACGATCGCCGGCATCGCCCAGCAAGCCAAGGCTGCGGCGTTCATCGCGCAGACAAGGCGCAAACTGGCGCTGATCTGTTTAGTCAGATCTTCGGTGAAGCCCGCCAGGAACGCAGGCGAAGAACAAATCAGCAGCTGCCAGTATTGGTGGCCCGAGACACGACCAGCGTATTCTTCGTAGGCGAAAGCAAGCGCGAACCCCGCGAAGAGCCCCAAACCACCGATGCGAGGCACCGCGACGCTATGGATCTTTTGAACGCCATCCAGATCGCCATCCATGGACAATCTCCCATGGATATGTTTCAGGCGTACGGTCAACATGACGACAATAAAGGACACCAGAAACGCACTTAGCAAGATTGACATCGAGGTTTTCCTTTCAAGTGCCCACGATAGGTAACCCAGCGTTCAATCGGAAGCGCGGGCTGCTGGAGCAAAGGCGGCAGATCGCCGATGCTCCGAGTTTTCATCCCTTGGAACCGAGTTTACGTTTGAATACTGAGCCTGACAGTGTCGTTGCTCGATCGAGAATGGCATATAGGAACAGTCCGAAATACGCGAAGAGGGTGCCTTTCGCCGATCGAGCGCATATATCGAAATACGGCTCGATGCAGTCGTGACCGATCACCACAGGTATCACACGATCCTAAAATCAGGATTCCGAAACATTTGTATCAATTCGTTTCTAAACCATAAAGCGCGGGTGCGCCAAAAAATAATAAGAGCGCCCAAGAGATTGACGCTATAGAAATACTTCTATTTTCGTTCGAATTGTCAATCGAATTTTAAATATTAATCTTTAAATTTGTACAAATCGCCCATTAATCTCGTTTTAATTGCTGGCGACGTGCATCAAATCAGGGGCTTCTGAAGTTACTTGAGGGCGGCATCAGAGCGCTCCCATGCCGCCCCACTCATCCTTACTTCTTCTGAATAAACTCGATCTTGTACCCATCCGGGTCGGTGACGAACGCGATCACGGTGGTGCCGTGCTTCATCGGGCCGGCTTCGCGCACGACCGTACCGCCCTGCTCCTTGATCTTCGCGCAGGCCGCATAAGCATCCGCCACTTCAACAGCCAGATGCCCAAAACCCGTGCCGAGGTCATACGACGGCGTATCCCAGTTATGCGTCAGCTCAATGACGGTGCCATCACGCTCATCGGTGTAACCCACAAAGGCCAGCGTGAACTTGCCATCGGGATAATCTTCGCGGCGCAGCAGTTTCATGCCGAGCAATTCGGTGTAGAACTTGATCGAGCGGTCCAGGTCGCCGACCCGGATCATCGTGTGCAAAAGGCGCATGGGGACTCCAGTTTTTTGCCATCGTCAAAAGCGGGACTCTACCAAAATCTTTCCTGCCCTGCCGACGTCGGCGCCGCGCCCCGCCGTGCCCCGCGCGAGGTCTGCCCGGCAAATCCCATCGATTTGCTCTAGGATGATCGCCATCCCGAATCGGCCGCCCGCGCCACGGCGCCAGGCGGCCGGCCTTTGCGAACGACGATAGAAGAGACAGGAGCAGACATGCGGATTCTGGTAGTGGGTGCAGGCGCGACGGGCGGCTATTTCGGCGGGCGGCTCGCCGCCGCCGGGCGCGATGTCACGTTTCTGGTGCGCGAGGCGCGTGCGGCGCAACTGCGCGCCGATGGCCTCGTGATCCGCAGTGCACATGGCGGCGATCTGACGCTGCGCGATCCGCAGACGGTCACGCGCGAGCAACTCACCGCGTCTGGCGCGCCGCCCTACGATCTCGTGCTGCTGAGCTGCAAGGCCTACGACCTCGACGATGCCATCGATTCCTTCGCGGCCGCAGTAGGTCCTGAAACGGTGATCCTGCCCCTGCTCAACGGCATGCGCCATCTGGAGATCCTGCAGGCGCGCTTCGGCACCCAGGCGGTGCTCGGCGGCGTCTGTCTGATCGCCTCGACGCTCAACGACAAGCGCGAAATCGTCCACCTGAACGACGCCCATGCAATCACCTTCGGCGAGCTGGGCGGCGGCGTGTCGGCGCGCGTAGAGGCCATCACGGCGGCGTTCAGCAACGCCGGCTTCAACCTCAAGGCGAGCGAGCGCATCCTGCAGGAGATGTGGGAAAAGTGGGTGTTCCTGGCGTCGCTCGCGGGCAGCACGTGCCTGTTTCGCGCGCCGGTGGGCGTGATCGTCGCGACGCCCGATGGCGCGGCCACGATCGAGCGTCTGTTCGCTGAATGCCGCGCCGTGGCCGCGGAACACGGCCATGCCGTGCGCGACAGTTTTCTGGAGCGCTCGCGCGCGATGCTGTTCGCGACCGGCTCGACGCTCACCGCGTCGATGCTGCGCGATGTGCAAAACGGTTCGCGCATCGAGGCCGATCACGTCCTCGGCGATCTGATCCGCCGCGGCGGCGCGGCGCAACGCGCGTCGAGCGAGTTGTCGGTGCTGCGCATCGTCTACAGCCAGCTCAAGGCCTACGAGGCGCAGCGCGCCTGAACCAGAAAGGGAAAGCGGCGCTTATTGCGGCGCCGCTGCTCCCAGCGCCTGCGCGACACGCACGTATTCGTCCACCGGCACGTCTTCCGCACGGCGCTGCAGATCGAAGCCAAGCGCCTCGAAATCCAGGCGCTCGCGGTAATCGGCCAGCGTGTTGCGCAGCATCTTGCGGCGCTGCGAAAACGCCGCCGTCACCAGTTCGCCGAGGATCGCCGCATCCACCTTCGGCAGTTCGTGCGGCGCGTACGGAATCATGCGCACGATCGCCGAATCCACCTTGGGCGGCGGCTGGAACGACTCGGGCGGCACGTCCAGCACCTTGTCCATCACGTAGCGGTACTGGAGCATCACCGTCAGGCGGCTGAACGCCTTGGTGCCCGGTTCGGCGATCATGCGCTCGACCACTTCGTTCTGCAGCATGAAATGCTGGTCGATCACCCGTTCCGCGAAGCTCGCAAGGTGGAACAGCAGCGGGCTGGAAATGTTGTACGGCAGGTTGCCGACGATGCGCAGCGAGGGCTTGTCGCCCTCTGCCGCCAGCGAGCCGAAGTCGAACGCGAGCGCGTCTCCCGCGTGCAGTTCGAGCAGCGGGCCAAACTTCTTCGTCAGGCGTCCAATCAGGTCACGGTCGAGTTCAACCGCATGCAGCGGCGCTTCGGGCGTGGAGAGGCGCTCGATCAGCGGCTCGGTGAGCGCACCCAGCCCCGGACCGATCTCGACCATGCGTTCGCCGCGTTGCGGGCGAATGATGTCGACGATCGACTCGATCACATGCGTATCGACGAGAAAGTTCTGACCAAAGCGCTTGCGCGCGAAGTGGCCCTGGTGCTGTTTGCTCGATTTGCTGCTGCTATTGGACATCTTGATCTTCTATTGAATGGCGCGGCGGTGACGCGCCATCGAAACGGCTGTGTCGATGGCGGCGATCAGGCTGCCCGCGTCCGCGCGGCCCGTGCCGGCGAGGTCGAGTGCGGTGCCATGATCGACCGAGGTGCGCACGATCGGCAGGCCCAACGTCACGTTGATGCCCGCGCCGAACGTCGCGTATTTCAGGACCGGCAGGCCCTGGTCGTGGAACATTGCCAGCACGCAGTCGGCCTCGTTGAGATAACGCGGCTGGAACAGCGTGTCGGCGGGATACGGGCCGCGCGCGTCGATGCCTTCAGCGGCGGCTTTTGCCAGTGCAGGCGAAATCGTGTCGATTTCCTCGCGGCCCAGATAGCCGTTCTCGCCCGCGTGCGGGTTCAGGCCGGTGACGAGGATGCGCGGCGTGGGTACGCCAAAGTGGTGGCGCAGGTCGTGATTGACGATGCGCAGCGTTTCCAGCAAGCCGTCGATGGTGAGTGCGGCAGGCACGTCCTTGAGCGGCAGATGAGTCGTCGCCAGCGCCACGCGCAAAGGTCGCGCGCCGGTGCCCGCCAGCATCATCACCACGCGCGGCGTGTGCGTGCGTTCGGCAAGGTATTCGGTGTGTCCGGTGAACGGCACGCCGGCGTCGTTGATCGTGCTCTTTTGCAGCGGCGCGGTGACGATGGCGTCGAATTCCTGCGCTACGGCGCCGTCTATCGCACGGTCGAGCAAAGCGAGTACGTAAGGGCCATTGGCGGCGTCCAGCTTGCCGGCCTTAGAGGGCGCGGCGAGCGCGAGGTGTTCGACGCTCACCTTCTGGCCCGTCTGCACTGCCGCCCAATCGACGCCCGCCGAGCCCGCACGTGATTCGATCAACGCGCGGTCGCCCAGCACGACGAATTCGGCATCCGGCCAGTGCGCCGAGGCGCCCGCCAGTGCCGCCGCCGTCAGCTCGGGGCCGACGCCGGCCGGCTCGCCGGTGGTGATGGCGATGCGGATCGGCCGCGGTCCCCGCGGCGCTGAAGATGAAGAAGCGGGGACGTTCACGGCGCGGTTCCTTTCAGGCTGATCAGTGTTGCTGCGGCGGCGTCATGCCGCTGATCTTGTAGTCGACGTAGGCCGTGTCGCGCAACTGGCGCAGCCAGTCGGCGTAAGCCTGTTCGGCCTTGCGCTGGCCGATCGCCTGACGCGCCAGATCCATCTGCTGCGCAACCGAGCCTTCAGCTTCGCGGCGGCCCAGCACCTGGATCAGGTGGTAGCCGTATTCGGAGCGAACCGGCTCGCTCAGCTGGCCGTCCTGCAGCGTGTTCATGGCGCGCTCGAATTCAGGCACCGTCTCGCCCGGGCTGATCCAGCCGAGGTCGCCGCCCTGCGAGGCCGAACCGTCCTGCGAGTAGGTACGCGCGAACTTGGCGAAGTCGCCGCCCGCCGCCACTTCGCGGCGGATTTCCAGCAGCTTCTGGCGCGCTTGCGGTTCCGACATGCCGTCGCCCACGCGCAGCAGGATGTGGCGCACGTGCGTCTGCGTGAGCTGCGGCGCGGCGGCGCTCGTGCCCTGCCCCTGGCGGCGCTCGACCAGACGGACGATTTCAAAACCGTCGTTGGTGCGGATCACTGCGGGATTCACTTCGCCCGGACGCAGCGTGGACGCCGCCGTCACCCATTCGGGCGGCAGCTTCGACGGTGCGAGGAAGCCCATGTCGCCGCCCTTGCTGGCGTCGGCGGCCTGCGAATTCGACTTCGCGAGGCTCGAGAACTTGCTGCCCGACTGCGCCTGCTTGAGCAGCGCGTCAGCCTTCTTCTGTGCGGCTTCGATATCGGCTTCCGGCGCGTTCAGCGGCGCCTTGATGAAGATGTGCTCGAAGTGCAGGTCGCTTTGCTGGCCGGCGTTCGGCCCGCGCTGGCTGGCGATGTAGTTCGCGACTTCGGCATCCGACACCGAAATCTTGCTATCCACTTCCTTCTCGCGCAGCTTCGAGAGCGTGAGTTCCGTGCGCGCGTCCTTCGTGAAGGTCGCCCACGGCACACCAGCGGCTTCAATGCGCGTGCGGTAGGTGGCCAGATCCATGCCGTTGGCCTGGGCGAGGCGTTCGAGCGTGCGGTTGACCGAAGCGTCGTCCACCGTGATGCCGTCTTCCTTGGCCTTTTGCAGCTGGATGCGTTCGAGCACCATCTGGTTGAGCACCTGGGCGCGCAACTGGTCCATCGGCGGAACCGGCGCATTTTGCTGGCTCAGGCGGCGCGAGATGAGCACCACGCGCTCGTCGAGCTCGCGCTGCGTGATCACGCCGTCATTGACGACCGCGGCGATCAGATCGACCGTCTGGCCGCTGCCGCCCTGCGAAAGCTGCTGTGCGTAAGCCGGGGCTGCCGGCATCATGCCTGCGACGGCGAAGAGACTCGCAGCGTACGCTGCCAGGCGAAGCTTTTTCATGATTCCCACAGATACTCCAAGGTTGGCGGGCAGCTTCGCCCGTCTCTAAGCACCGACTCGCGCTGCACCGGAGCGCGGCCCCTTAAAGGCCGCGTCAGCCGGATCACGCGTTATTGATAATCCGTGAATCGCGACGGCGCCGGCGGCTGGCCGGGCAACTGCGTATAGCCCGGCACACCCGCGCGGAAGGCCGCAACCAGGCCGTTGTCCACGTTCGACAGGCCCTTGAGCGTGAGCTGCGCAAGGAAACGCGTCGCGGAGTTGTTGCCGCCGGTCGAGTTGATCCCGTTCGCATAGCGCTGGATACCGATACCGAGCGCCCAGCAATCGGCGTCGTACTGCATGCCGAGCAGACCGTCGACGATCTTGTGGCCGTTCAGATCGTAGTTGAAGCGGCCCACAGCGTACACCCGGTGCGAGAACGGCCATTGAGCCGAAATCAGAACCTGGTTGATTGGCTGGTTGTCGAGCGTGCTGCTGTTCTCGCGCGTGTAGCGGTACGCGACATTGAGCACGCGGCTCGGTCCCGGGCTGTAACCGAAGCCGATGCTCGCCTTCTCCAGCTGATTCTGGTCCGCATTATATTGGAACGCAGTTTCCGACGCGAAACCGCCCCCGATCTTCAGCGACATGCCCGCGATCAGGTCCGAATGCGCCGCGCCCGTGGTGGTCTGATCCTGCGTGAGCGTGACGCGCTGGTCGCGGAAGTAATACTCCTGGGCGAGCACGAAGCGCGCACGTTCGTCGCCTGACGCCGCGTCGATGAAACGCGTCGTCAGCGCGGCCGTGATGCGGTTCGCGTCGGCGATACGGTCGTCGCCGACGAAGGTGTTCGGCGTGAAGATTTCCGCGAGGCCGAAATCGGCTTCAGCGGTATCGAAAAGGGGCGCGAACTCCTGGTTGCGATACGGCGTGTACACGTAGTACAGGCGCGGCTCCAGCGTCTGGATATAGTCCGTGCCGAACAGATGCACCGAGCGGTCGAACACCAGCCCCGTATCGAAGCTGAAGGTCGGGATCGACTCGGTGAAGCTCTTGGGCGTGCCGGCGGGCGAGCCGAAGGTCGAATTCGAGCCGATGTTGCTCAGGTTGTACGACGCGAAGTGCCACT
The DNA here is from genome assembly GCF_035948235.1 of Paraburkholderia sp. Taxonomy (GTDB): domain Bacteria; phylum Pseudomonadota; class Gammaproteobacteria; order Burkholderiales; family Burkholderiaceae; genus Paraburkholderia. The sequence continues at coordinate 7,132 of NZ_DASZJJ010000243.1, forward strand.
GCACCTTCGGCGTGACGAAGTAACCCGGGCCCGCGAGCGAATACGACAGGTACGGATTGAAGACGACGCGATCGCCTTCGGTTGCGTCGGATTCGGTGATGCGAAAGCGCGAATAGTCGGCTTCCGCGCCGTAGTCGAAACCGTCGACGTTGTACTTCGCGTACTTCACGTTCAGTTCGGGCTCGCGGCCATACGGCGCCTGCGAAGGCGCGAGCGTCTGCCAGTGCTGCCAGCGCCCGAGCACGGACCACGGACCGTTGTTGTATGTCACGCCCGCTTCCTGCTGATACAGCATCTGCGTGCCGTTCAGGAACTGGTTGGCGGGCGAAGCCAGGTCTTCCGGATAGGTGTTGTCCGAGACCTTGTTGTAGTAGATGTAACCGCCGAACCCGTTGCCGAAGTTCTGGTTGTGCTGGATGAACAGCGCGTAGCGGTTAGTCTTGGTGATCGCGTCGTCGGGCAGGAACGTGCCGGTGATCGAGCCCGAGTAATTGGCCGACAGATACCGGTAAGTGCCCTGCAGGAACACGCCGCGCTTCGAGATCAGCTCGGGCGTGAACGTGAGGTCGCGATTCGGCGCGATGTTGAAGTAATACGGCAGCGAGATTTCGTAGCCGTTGGTCGAGCTGATCGAGAACGTCGGTGGCAGCAGGCCGCTGCGGCGGTCGCCCGAGAGCGGGAACGAAATCCACGGGCTCGCGAAAATCGGCATGCCCTGGAAGAACAGCACGCTGTTGTGCGCGACGCCTTCGTCGGCGCCCGTGTCGAAGTCGAACTCGGTGCCCTTGATGTACCACGCCGGGTCGGTCGAGCACTGGCAGGCCGTATAGGTGCCGTTGGTCAGCACCGAGCGCTCGTTGTCGAGCAGGTCGGCGCGCTCCGCGCTGCCGGAACCGCCCGTCACCGAAAAGTGATACTTCGGCGTGGTCATGAAGCCTTCGTTGGCTTCGACCTTCAGATGCCCTTCGGGACCGGCGAACGTCGTGCCGCTCTGGACCACCACGACATTGCCGTAAGCATCGGCCATGTCGGTGTCCTGGTCGTAGTGGAGCGCATCGCCCTTGACGATGTTGGTGCCCTGGCGCAGCTCGGCTGCGCCCTTGACGGCGGCGTCGGTGCCCGAGGTCCCGGTGGTCGAATCGCCGAGTACGAAGGTGGCGGGGTGCTGCCCCGTCGCGTTGGGCGTGTCCCCTAGCTGCGGAGCCAGGCGCAGGCTCCACGCATCGTCCAGCCGCTCGGCCTGCGCGGATGCGCCCGAGAGCTGGGCGTGCGCGAACGCGGGCATGAAGCCCGGCACGGCCACGAGTGCCGCGATGAGCCGCCGCTTGCCCGGCACGCCGTCGTCACTGTTGGAGATCGTCTGGAAAAACTGTCTGGGCGGCATGTATGGTTTTGGCGTATCGGCCCGGCCGGCTGCCCGCCCATAACGGCTGTCCTGCCGGTGTCGGGCACGCTCCGGGCGAGAAACCGGAACGGCGTCGATCAGGGCAAGGTTGCGCACAGTTATTTACAATTCATCGGATGATGGACTGAAGATAAGTGCGGCAGGCGAACCGTCGTGCAGGCTTTGGCGCGAGTCGCGTCAAAAAAGTCGTGGGGTATTATATGGCAAGACGTTGATCCACTGATTTTGCCTCTGGTTTACATGACCTTCTCCGAGCCGTCCTCCCCTGCCGACGCCCGCCGCGACCAGCTCGCCGCGTGGCTTGCCGGCCACGCCGCCACCTACGCCCTGGACCTGGCCACGCTTGCGCCGGCCTCCGCCGACGCGAGCTTTCGCCGCTACTTCCGCCTCGCCAGCGCGGGCGAACACGGCGCGACGCTGATCGCCGTGGACGCCCCGCCGCCCGAAAAATGCCGCGAGTTCGTCGAAGTCGCGGGCCTGCTGGAAGCCGCGGGCGTACACGTGCCGCGCGTGCTCGAAGTCGATCTGGACGCCGGCTTCATGCTGCTGACCGACCTCGGCACCGAGCCCTACCTGCAGGCGCTAGTCGTTGCCGGTCCTGGACCGCGCTCGCGCACGCTGATGCGCGACGCCATCGATGCACTGGTGCGCTTCCAGGCGACTTCGCGCGAAGGCGTGCTGCCCGACTTCGACGAAGCCTTCCTGCGCCGCGAAATGGAGCTGATGCCCGAGTGGTATCTGGAGCGCCATCTGGGCCGCAAAATCGACGACGCCACGCGTGGCATGCTCGACCGCACCTTTGCGCTGCTGATCGCCAGCGCCCGCGCCCAGCCGCAGGTCTTCATGCTGCGCGACTACATGCCGCGCAACCTGATGATCGCCACACCCAATCCCGGCGTGCTCGATTTCCAGGATGCCGTGTACGGGCCGATTACCTACGACATCGCCTCGCTGCTGCGCGACGCCTTCCTGAGCTGGGACGAGGAGTTCGAGCTGGACTGCTTCGTCCACTATTGGGAACGCGCGAAGAAAGCGGGCCTGCCCGTCGATCCGGACTTCGGCGAGTTTTACCGCCAGCTCGAATGGATGGGCCTGCAGCGCCATATCAAGGTGCTGGGCCTGTTCTGCCGCATCAACTATCGCGATAACAAGCCGCATTACATGGCGGACCTGCCGCGCTTTCTCGATTACGCGGGCAAGGTCGCGCGCCGTTATCGGCCGCTCGCGCCGTTCGCGCGGTTCATCGACGAGTTGCAGGGCACGCAGGCCCAGACCGGCTATACCTTCTGAGCGTTCCTATTTCATGACAAGGTCGAATTCATGACGCGCGCCCGTACGGCGATGATCTTTGCCGCCGGGCGCGGCGAGCGCATGCGCCCCCTCACCGACACCTGCCCGAAACCGATGCTCGAAGCGGGCGGCAAGCCGCTGATCGTGTGGCAGATCGAGCGCCTCGCGGCGGCTGGGTATACACGCATCGTCATTAATCACGCGTGGCTGGGCGAGCAGATCGAGGCTGCGCTGGGTGATGGTTCGCGTTTGGGTGTGCAACTGCTTTACTCTGCCGAGCGCGATGCGCTGGAGACAGCCGGGGGTATCGCTCAGGCGTTGCCGCTGCTGGAGCGGGACGGCGAGCCGTGTGTGTTTCTGGCCGTCGCTGGCGATGTGTATAGCGATTTCGATTTCGCGCGGCTGGATGAGGCTGCAGTGGCGCTTGCCGCGCGTGCGGAGCCGGGGATGCATCTGGTGATGGTGCCGAATCCCGTGTTTCATCCGGGTGGGGATTTCGCGTTGGGCGCCGATGGGGTGCTCTCGGCGGACGGTGTGCCGCGTTATACGTTTGGCAGTATTGGGCTGTATGACACGCGGATGTTTCGCGATCTCGAACCGGGTACGAAGCAGGCGCTTACGCCGTATTACAAGGCGGCTATTGCGCAGCGGCGGGCGACGGGTGAACTCTTCGAGGGGCGCTGGGAGAACGTTGGGACGGTTGCGCAGCTCGCGGCGCTGGATGCTGAGTTGCGGGGCTGAGCTTTAGGTGTTTGGTGTTTGGCGTTTCGCCTTTGGCATTTCGTCTTTGGCGTTTCCTTGAATTCGTGTCGGTCTATTAGCGTTGCCCCTGTGCGGGGCGGCAGTTACTTTTCTTTGCCGCGGCAAAGAAAAGTAACCAAAAGAAAGCCGCTCACACCGCTAGTGTGACGCCGTCCACCTCTATTCGTATAGCGGAGTGGTGACTGGGCATTGATCGCACCTCTCGCCATAAAACGAAGTGACAAAGGACTCATTCATCCCGTTGCTCGCTTCGCTCGC
>NZ_DASZJJ010000244.1:0-35871 GCF_035948235.1 Paraburkholderia sp.
CGAACTGGTGATGCCAGTACCGTCGATCGTGAAATAGGCGTCCTGAGCTGGCGTCGTTTGTGTCCAGGCTCCCGTACTCTTTGCACCGGTTACGGTCGTGGAATTGCCGCTGCTATCGACGGTGGTGTACGTGAGCGTCGACTGATTGCTTGCGAGCGCGCTCGCATCTGCGCTTGAAGTGGTTATCGCTTGACCCGAGGCTGTCGTAACCGCGAGGCCATTCAGGGGGTCGCTCGCAACTGCATCGCTGACAGCAATGCTAATGCCATTCGACGAACCCGTTGATGTCGAATGCAACACAAGGTGTGCTCCATCCGCACCGTTGACAACCGTTGCCGTTACGCCGGGATTGTTGCTCGCCGAATTGATTGCCGATGCAATACCGGAAACAGTGCTGTTAGAGCTATTTAGCGAGATCGTGGTGCTTGCGCCGTTAACTGTCAGCGTCATCGTCGCTGGTCCAGTTGCAAGCGCTTGAGTTGCGGGGCTATAGCCTTTCGACGTGAGGACTTGCGCGGTGGCAACCTGAGCTACGTCCAGCGAGTAAGAGCCAGCAACGGCGCCTGTGGCAGCCGTCGCCGTGATGCCGGTGCCGCTCATGGTCGCCGAGAACGAGTTGACGGTCGTACCATCGGAGAGCGTTCCAAGGCTCGCCTGGAGCGCCGAGAGCGCCGCCGAAAGCGTGCCGTAGGCAGAAATCTGGGTGTTGTCTGTTGACTGCGAAGCCGCGATGGTAGCGGCCTGGCCAGCGATCTTCGAATTCACGAGCGCTGAAACGAGCGAGCTCACGTCCATCGACGAGTTGCCGGTCGAACCGCTGATGATCGACTGGGCGGCTTCCTGCAGAGCGGCATTCGATGACGCAGTGGTGGCGGCGACGGTGCTCGCGATCGTGCTGGCGGTCGAATTTACGGTGGACATGGACAGGCTCCGTGCTTGGGCGAAGTCTTGTGAATCGGTTCAGATCGGAAAAATGCCAATCGGGAGGCGAGCCTCCCGATTGGTTTGCATCGCATACACCGGGTATGACGGCGGTGTATGCGATGCGTGCTACGAGAGCTCGTTACTGCAGGAGCTTCAGGATCTGCTGCGGTTGCGAGTTCGCTTGCGCCAGAACCGAGATACCAGCTTGTTGCAGAACTTGGGCCTTCGACAGGTTAGCGGTCTCTTGTGCGAAGTCTGCGTCCTGAATGTTCGACTGTGCCGTCGAGAGGTCGGTCGACTGGGCTTGCTGCGTCGTACCGATTGCCGTGAAGCGGTTTTGTGCGGCGCCGAGCGTTGCTTGCAGCTGGTTGACGGTGTTCAGTGCGTTGTCGATCGATTCCATTGCAGCGGATGCACCTGCTGCCGTCGAAATGTCGATCTGGCTGACGTTCTCAACGGTGTTCAGCGTCGTGATCGTGCTGCCGACCGTGTTATTAGCAGCGGCTTGCGCGGCAGTTCCGGCTTGCGCGGTATTGATGTCGGACGCGATTTGAGTGCCGGTCAAGCCCGAGAGCGTCGTATTGCCGTTTGCATCCGTGCTAACCGTACCATCCTGGAAGATCTTTTTGGCAGCCGTTGCGCTGAGTGCCATGTTATTCTGGTCGGTGAGCGTGTAATTGCCCTTACCGTCCGAAATCACGTTGATGCTGGTGATCGCGGGCGAGGTGCTCGGGATGGTATCGCCGTTGGTCGAAGCTTTGTTGTTGAACTGAGCGATGGCATTCGTGTCCGTGATAACCATGCCGTTGTTTGCGCCTGCGTCGGCGTCGGTATACGTCATGACGCCATTCGAACCGATCGTAGCCGTCATCGAAGCAACCGAAACGCCTGCGTTAGCTTGCGTGGTCTTGCCTTCCGCAAGGCCGAGCGCACTGTTCAATCCCGCGATGGTACCTGCATCGGCCGTGGTGTCCAGAGCACCTGGAGTTGCACTCCCGCCGCTGGTTGCCAAAGCCCACACCTTGGTCGACTTGTTGTAGCTGAACGTGTCACCCTTATCGTCCGTTGCGGTGATACTCGTAGCAGCATTGCCCAGACCATCGTCCGTCACCGTCACTTTGCTGGAACCCGCGACGATAATCGAGGAAGCAGTGTTACCAGCCGGAATGGAGGCGCTCGCCGAACCTGAGACGGCCGTGACAACACCCACCGTAACCGGAGCGGTCAGCGTTTCCGTGAGCGTGTTGTTGACAGCTGTACCGTTGGCGTCGAACGACACACCCGTAAATGAACCCAGCGTGTTACCAGCTTGCGCCTGGCCGCCACCGAGCTGCGCTGCGCTCATGTTTTGCGTGAGCGAAAGCGAAATCGTTTGACCGACGTTTGCACCGACCTGGAACGACACATTGCCCAACGAACCGTTCAGTACGTTCATGCCGTTGTACGTCGTTTGCGACGCGATACGGTTGATTTCCGAGACCTGCTGCGAAACTTCCTGCTGGAGTGCTGCGCGGTCGGTATCGGTCATGCCGCCGTTCGATGCTTGCGTAGCGAGCTGGCGGATACGCTGGAGCGACGAGGTCAGCGACGACAGACCTGACGATGCCGTTTGCACCATCGACGTGCCGTCGTTCGAGTTCGACACGCCTTGATTCAGACCGTTGATCTGGGTCTGCATAATATTCGAAATCGCGAGACCTGCTGCGTCGTCCGCCGCGCTGTTGATGCGCTTGCCCGACGAGAGGCGCGTGATCGCTTGCGACAGCGCGCTGCCCGAGCCGGTCAGGTTCTGCTGTGCAACCAGCGAGTTGATGTTGCTGTTAATTCCGAGCATTGAAAATCTCCTAAGGGGCTAAGCCCGTTTGCGCCACGGCCACGTGGCATCGGCGGACCGTCAATCGCGAATTATCGACCGCCATGCTTAGGCTAACGACCGCCCACGGCGGAACTTTAGAAAGGGCGCGATCAAAATTTAGTTTTTTATTGGGTGGTGAAGGCTGTCGCAGCTGCGTCTTCGGGAACCATCGAGTTCACACCCAAGAAGAAAGGCCAATTGGGATATCTGTTCGCCAGTTTCCTTTGTCCAGCAATATGAGATGCTGCTTTCTGACGACATTGACTTCCAGCCCTACGGCGCCACGAAATTTTCATGACGAGAAACACCTCTGACAACGAAAGTGGGCATGCCACACCGAATCAGGATAGTTATGATCGCGCTGCCGGTGCGCGGGCGCGCGCCCGGCGCGAGGAGCTTGGCTTGTCACGCGAAGCGTTGGCCTCGCTTACCGGACTGAGCACTTCCACCTTCGGTCGCTGGGAGACGAGAGGGATTCCGACCTACATCTTGAGCCGCGAGCAGCAGGCGTGGGAGCGCGCGCTCAATGTTTCCGCTGGATGGTTCTTCGAGGCTGATGAAAGGGCTGTGGCGAGCGACCCCTATGTCGAGGCGGGCCAGCGTGCGTCTCTGCGCCGAGAAACGCTGGGGATAACACGCCGCGCCGTCGCCGCAAGCGTGGGCATTTCGATTGAGGTGCTCGCGCGTTGGGAGCGTGTGGGTGCCCCTGTGCGAATCAAGGCGGCCCAAGTCGCCGCGTGGGAGCAAGCGCTCAAGGTTGAACCAGGAAGGCTTCTCGGCAAGGTATTGCCTGCCACTACGGTGGTTGAAAAGGCGCGGGTTACCATCTCTGCGCCAGATGCGCGTTCGTCAATCATTGAGGTGGCGACTCGCGTAGCGGCTGCACGGTTCGAGGCTTTTGCGCCGGGCGAGACACGCGCCGATCATGAGCGGGTAAGCGCAAGGATTTTCGCGCAGCGCTACGGGGTAGACGCGGCAGATGGTCCCTCACTTGCCGCGATAGCCAAATGTCACGGAATTGTGGAGTCCCGTGTCAGCCAAATTCTTAAGGCGCTTAACTCTGTTGTACAAGGGCTCAATATCAACGCCGGCGTGTTTGAGCGTATTCGCGAGCAGGCACAACCGCATCTGCCTTGTTCGTTGTATGAACTGGAGGTCCTGCTGCGCCCGCTGCTCGGCGATGGAATAACGCCTGAAGACGTCAATCGGTTTTGCACCGATGTCCTCGGCAAACCGCTGTTCGCATTTGCGAAGCGCCGCGTCAACGGCCGACGAGAGATTATGGTCACCTCGCCGGACGCTGGAGACGCGGTCGCAGAGGTCTCCGTGCACGACACCGCAATTGTCGAAATGGCCCACGCAATGATCCGGGCCGCGGGGGTGGCCCATATGGGCCTGCTAAAAACCTACGCGATGGAAGAACAGTGGGCGACGGACGTCATCGCGAAGGTTGCCATAGTGCTTGAGCGGACAACGGGATTTGAGTGGCTTGAAACGCCCGCAGGCGGCAAGCCCCAATGGTTCTGGCTTCGCGGCCACGCGAGCGAGCGCAATCTCATACTCGACGCGACGAGGCGTGCGCTCGCGGTGGCGGCGGGTGCCATCGCGTTTGACGAAATCATGGGTGCGATCGAGAGACTCCGGACAATGCGGGCGAGGCATGCCGTGTTCTCGCCGATGTTTGATGTTCAGCCACCGACGCGGATAGTTTGGGCGCTGCTGGAGCGGCAGCCATGGCTGTCGGCGCTCAGTTCAGGTGCGGGTATTCGATCTCTGCAGAAGATTGAACCGCAGGCGGTGTTGTCGCCGTCGGAGCGAACCCTATACGAGGCGCTGTGTGAAGCGGGGGGCGTAGCGACCCGTGCCTGGTTGTTCGACCACCTCGTCGGAGGCGGCAGGATGGACGAAACCAGCTTTCGATCCGCAATGCTTTGGGCGCCAGCGATTACGCGACCTTACTGGGGCGTGTATGGCGTGCGCGGATTTCAGCCTGACCCGGACGTGCTCGCTCAGGTACTTCGGGAGAGTCATACTCGCACCAGTTCCGAACTGCCCATGGAGGTGGATACGCAGGCTGGGCGGGCAGTTTTCCATCAGATCATCAATGACTGGCATTTGAGGGGCGGCTGGGTGACTTTGCCCGCCGCGCTTGTCGCGCACGTGCCACCGGGGCGTTATACGTGTCATCCCGATGGGAGCGACGTCGAGGTCTGCGCGAGCGAAAGGGCTACGATCACAATCAAGGGGATAGCTCGCATTCTTCGCGCCCGAGGCTTGGGCGTCTCCGATGTCATTAGGCTAACGTTCGATATGCGCGTCAATCGTTTGCTCGTGGACCGAGTACTGCAAAGCGAATTCGCGGTATTGGCTAGTCCGTCCGACGGTTAGGTCGCTCCAGTCGCCGCAGATATAACGGAGTAGGGACGTTGATGACGGAATCGCGCTGCGTACGCAGCGGCCATGACGAGCAGCCGGCCCAGGTGAAAGAGCGGTTTGAGCCGCGTGGATTCATGTGGATGTCGCCAGAAAGAGGAGCGTGCGCGCCCCTGTCAGAGGCGGACGTAGGGCAGAAATAGAAAGGGATAGAAAGATTTCCAAGTTGATCTTGCTTCAGCTTTTCAATTGCGAGTCCGACGATGTGCTGGACTGTCAAGTGATCTTGCTTGCTTTCTGATCGTTGACACGCAAATACTGCAGAAATTCAGATGCGAGACCTCTTGTCCAAAGACCGGTGAACCAAAACGTAGTGCTGGAACGACTAAATACTGCCCACTTGAATGCGCACTTATTCGGCTAGCGGATGCAAAACTATATTGCCGAGCCATGAACTGCTTCTTCTGTCGGTTTTATCGGGAAGGGGAGCGCTTTTCAAAAATGGCGGCATAATTCAGTCGGTGTGGCGCACCGCGGGGAGATCCTGACATTCCATTGGCCCTGAACGCGCTGGGATTACTGCGTGAGTGCCCGTTTCTCGCTGACTCAACCCGCAGAGCCCGCGGCCTTAGATCGAGGCGCGGCGGGCACTAAGCCCCGGCCTAATCTGCCGGGGCTTTTTCCTGAAGGCTTCAATGCTCATATTTCACCGCATCGGGTACCATCTGCTCGTCACGAAATAAAGCTGTAAACGGCGATGAAAAAGTTGTTTATGACGCGATCTCGCGCAGTCGCGTATCTGATCAAAATTCGTCGACGGAAGCCGGGTGATATTGATGGACTGCGGGTAGTCGACGCGGATACTCAGATGCAATCATTGGAGATGATTGAGCGCCTGTTGCTCGCTGTTCGCGCTGGCCGTCAGTCGCAATTCCGCGTTGACTTTCCGGAAGAGATCGATGTACTCGTCGCCGATCCATGAACCGGAGGCACACGCGGGAACAAGGCTTTGGGGTCACTGCTTAGTGGGCAGAAGGAGCGCTTACTTGCAAGGAAGCGCCAATGAACTCCCTGTAAGCGCTGCACACCAACTTGTCGACTGCTTCTTCACTCAGCTCTATTCTACAAATCTCCCCTAACACCTCGATCGTGAGAACGGTGGCATGGATTACTTGTTCAAGGAGGGGCGCATTTGGGCTCATGCCCCTGTTAACGACCGTCTCAGTTTATCCTTGAACCATTTCGAAGCAGCAAACAGAGGGCAAAAGCCCACGCTTTTCACGTCTTCATGGTCGTCCGCATTATGACGCCCACGAATTGGCTAATTCTAGGTACCTTGCTGCTCCTGGCGGACCTTTGCCTTCTGGTCTGGCTACTGACCGGTTCGTTGTGGTAATTCCCAAGAAGGGTTTTCCCCAGTGAATAAAAAGAAACCGCAGAGCGAATCTGCGGTTATCAAATACATACGCGGCTCAGGGCCTACATGCCGCCAAGCTATCATAGGCTTACGCCAGAGGAAATCACCCAGGTAATTTACCTACAAAGTGTAAGCTCATGAAACACCGCCGGGGGCTATCGGCGATACTTGGACTTGCATCGAGCGACGCCCGGTCCTCGGCTCGCGGCACGCGCGCCACCTTATTCGCATCCGAGGCCGCTCACACAGCGCACATTCCGCAGACCTGGCTTGGCTCCTGGCCGAGCGGTTGACGGGTGTTCTTGCCAATCGAGCACGCTCTTCGTCTCGTTGCGAGGACTACCTGCGCAACACGAAGCCAAAGTTTCGCGTTATTGCAGTCGTTGCGGAGCGAACAGTGTCAGTTTTCGCTTCGAATAAGTGATAGACGAGCGCCGCCCATGCGATCGCAGCAGCAAAATCCACAGAGAATTTTATGAGCATGGCGGGCGCAACTCGTGACTTTTCCCACGGCGTATTAAGCAGTGCGCACCCCAGAATCAGGAGAGGTAGATGCGTAAGGTATAGCGAGTAAGAGATTTTTGAGAACCAGCCAGCGATCCGGCTATAGAAGAACGATCTACACGGCGTGACCTGGCATTTGACGGTATAGATCAGCGCGCAAACAGCCATCGCGACAACCAGCTCTGAGAGATAGAGCTGGAGATGGAGTCTCTTGATGCCGAGAAAGAAAATGACAAATGCGACGCCTGCGATCGAGACTGCCCAGTTTGCATGCCGCGCAGGAATCTGGCGGGGCAATATCGACAGTGCTGCGCCCGATAGCCACGTCAGAAATAAGATGCTGCCGTGAATACCAAGTAGCGAAAAGATAACTGCGACGCCGACGCTGTACGCAAGCCGACTAAGGGCGTTTGAACAATATCGGATCGCCAGCATTCCCATCGGAAAGAGTAGGTAGTACCAGAACTCGTTGGACAGGCTCCACAATGATGCATTGGTTCCGAGCGTTGGAACGAAGATCGTCTGAAGAAATACGATATTCCCAACGATAGTCGTCAGGCTGTGTAGTTCGTCTAGATTATTGGGTAAAACATAAATTTGCCCAGCTGGAAATGAATAAATGCTTCCCTTTCCGCTCAAGTAATGAAATCCGATCGAGTCGATCAAGATACCAATAAAAACTGCAGGGATTAGAACAACCCACAACCGGACAAGCCGTTTGATCAGATAGGACGGCCAGTCCCATGTGCCCGCCTTCATGTCCCTTAGTACACTGCCTCCAACCAGGTAGCCGCTCAACACGAAAAAGGCCATGACAGCCTCATCGCCAATGGTCAATTCGTGAGCAGCGGTTTTCCCCGTCAGGCTAAAAAAGAATAATCCTCGCGCGTGGCCTAGCGCAACGATCAATGCAGCCGCTCCTCGAAATGCGTCGAGATGGACCTTCGTCCACGTTTGATCATGGTGTTCTACAGATGTCACAATGTAAGCGGCCGGGCATCCCATCTTGAGGTTCGGTAAGGCTCTTGGGAGTATCGTGTCCACCTAACGAATAAGCGGACACGTGAACACTATCGTCGAAGAAGGAATGCCTTCCGAACGCCGTCGCCGGCAACGCTACAGCGAGGAGTTCAAGGCCGAGGTCGTAGCTGCCTGCAACGGAACCGGAGTATCAGTTGCAGCGATCGCGCTGGCTCACAGGCTCAACGCGAACCTGCTGCGACGCTGGATCGATCAGGCGGAAGGCCGGCTGCCGAAGGGCCTGCCGGGCCGCCCGGCAGATTTGCAACCGGCTGCCACGCCAGCATTTGTGCCGATTGCCCTGGAAACCCGGAACACACACTCGGCAGAGATTCGTGTCGAAGTGCGTCGGGGAGATCAGACCGTCACGGTCAACTGGCCGATATCGGAGGCAGCCCAGTGTGCAGCGTGGCTGCGCGAGTGGCTGCGATGATCCGGGTCGACGAGATCTGGCTGGCTGTCGATCCACTGGACATGCGCGCCGGCTTCGACACCGCACTGGCGCGTGTGGTCAAGGTGTTCGGCGCCGCGCATCCGCACCACGCCTATCTGTTTGCCAACCGCCGGGCCAATAGAATGAAGGTACTCGTTCATGACGGAATCGGCATCTGGTTGGCAGCACGACGCCTGAATCAAGGGCAGTTCGTCTGGCCGCACGCCGGCAGCGAGCCGAAGCAGCACGCGCTGACACACGAGCAGCTGGCTGGCCTGGTGCTGGGCCTGCCGTGGCAGCGCATTGGCCGGGACGGCGTGATCCGCATCGTATGACGGCGACGTAAACTGTTTCGCTTCACCGGTATGCGGGCTTCTGGCAGACTGGTCTGCATGAACCTGCCCACCGATCTTGACTCCCTCAGTCCGGAACAGTTGCGTGCCCTCGCAGTGCGGTTGATTGCCGAGGTGCAGGTGAAGGACCGGGAGGTCAGCGAGCGGGATCGGGAACTGCACTTCCGGCAGACCCGCATCGACCAGCTGTCGCACGAGATCGCGATCCTCAAGCGCCAGCAGTTCGGCCAGCGTAGCGAGCGGCTCAACAGCGAGCAGATGAGCCTCCTCGAGGAGGCCATCGATGGCGACGTGGCAGCCATCGAGATTGAGCTCGAACAGCTCAAGTCACCATCAGCTGAGCGGCAACGTGAGCAGCCCAAACGCGCGCCGTTGCCGCCGCAACTGCCTCGCACCGACATACACCACGAGCCTGTCAGCACGGCGTGTCGCTGCGGCTGCGAGCGCGTGCGAATCGGCGAGGACATCAGCGAGAAGCTGGACTACGCACCGGGCGTGTTTACGGTGGAGCGGCATATCCGGGGTAAATGGGTATGCCGCCGGTGCGAGACGCTGATCCAGGCACCGGTGCCCGCACACGTCATCGACAAGGGCATCCCGAGCGCCGGCCTGCTTGCGTCGGTACTGGTCAGCAAATATGCAGACCACCTTCCCCTGTACCGCCAGGAACAGATCTTTAGCCGCGCGGGCCTCGCGATACCGAGATCGACGCTGGGCGCATGGGTGGGCACGTGCGGTGTGCAGCTTCAGCCACTCGTCGATGCACTACACCATGAGATTCTGCAGCAACGCGTGCTGCACGCCGATGAAACGCCAGTGCAGATGCTCAGCCCCGGCAAGGGCAAGACGCACCGTGCGTACCTGTGGGCGTATGCGCCCACCCAGTTCAGTGACCTGCGCGCGGTGGTCTACGACTTCGCCCACAGCCGCGCGGGCGAACATGCGCGCAAGTTCCTGGGTGACTGGGACGGCAAGCTGGTATGCGATGACTACGGCGGCTACAAGGCGTCGTTCCAGCAGGGCGTCACCGAGATCGGATGCGCTGCTCATGCGCGTCGAAAGTTCTTCGAGCTGCACACCAACCACAGCAGTCAGGTTGCGGGGCATGTCCTGCCGTTCTTCTCTGCGCTTTACGACATCGAGCGTGACGCAGCGGAACTGACTGTGGATGAGCGCTACCGGCTTCGCCAGTCGCGGGCCAAGCCGACTTGCGACGCCTTGCATGAATGGTTGATCGCGCAGCGCAAGCTCGTATCCGAAGGTTCTGGCATTGCAAACGCTTTGGATTACAGCCTGAAGCGCTGGGAAGCGCTCACGCGCTATCTGGACGACGCAAGCGTACCTATCGACAATAACTGGGTTGAGAACCAGATACGTCCGTGGGCCATCGGTCGGGCCAACTGGTTGTTCGCAGGTTCATTGCGCGCAGGGCAGCGCGCCGCTGTGATCATGAGCCTGATCCGCTCGGCGCAACTCAACGGGCACGACCCGCACGCGTATCTCAAGGACATCCTCACGCGTCTGCCCACACACAAGGCCAACGACATTGCCGCGTTGTTGCCACATCGTTGGCAACCGAAACCCACAATCGCCTAACCTCGCCTGTCAAGGCGGGATCGCTGGCCGCTTACGTCACAATCGCCCCGTTTTACTGTTTGTTAGAGACAACTCTGGTATGTCAGCAAGCTTGCCTTGGCTAGATTTTTATTTATCGCTGCGGCGCACACTATAGTTGAAAATCAAACGCAGTACATTTGCCAAACGTTTGCCACTACGCAACTTCTCGTTGAGGTTTGTTACTGATTCCACGTGAGCGCTGGCGGGATTAGCGTGGGCGTTGAAAAGCGTAAGAAGCTTTACGCGCTGGGGTGCTGGAAGCCGCATTTTTGCGGCAGGGGAATGGGGCGAATGGTCTACGTGTTCGACGTAAAACTATCGATCATGAAAATACAAGAATGCCCGATCGTTGGCGTGTGATGAAGATTGGCAAATGCCTACGTGGGGTGCTCGTTGGATAACACGCCGGAGTTAGCAGAACTGCTGTGAGCCCCCGGAACTCGCCATCGTCGATCGAGATCCCAAGGGGGGGTAGATTTACAGGACGCCGGGTTTGCGACGTGGCATGGTATGCGGACTATGCAAGATTGCTCAGCGATGTAACGTAGCGCGCGGTGGCACGATGGGCGCGGAGATATTCGCCGGCATAGAGTGGCGGAAGATGCTCATGTCAGGCTTGGCTATTGCCGACCAGCAGCCCCTTCTTTTCGATGAAGGCAATCACCTGATCGAGGCCGTCGAGCGCCTTGAGATTGCACATCACGAAGGGGCGCTCGCCGCGCATCTTCTTCGCATCCGACGCCATCACATCGAGATTCGCGCCCACCAGCGGCGCGAGATCGGTCTTGTTGATGACGAGCAGGTCCGACTTGGTGATGCCGGGACCGCCCTTGCGCGGAATCTTTTCGCCGCCCGCCACGTCGATCACGTAGATCGTCAGGTCCGACAATTCCGGGCTGAAGGTGGCCGCCAGATTGTCGCCACCCGATTCGATAAAGACGATGTCCGCATCGGGAAAGCGCGTGAGCATCTGATCGACGGCTTCGAGGTTGATCGAGGCGTCCTCGCGGATCGCCGTGTGCGGGCAGCCGCCCGTTTCCACGCCCATGATGCGCTCGGCGGGCAGGGCGCCCGCGACGGTCAAGAGGCGCTGATCTTCCTTCGTGTAGATGTCGTTGGTAATGGCGACGAGGTCGTAGCGCTCGCGCATGGCCTTGCAGAGCATTTCGAGCAGCGTGGTCTTGCCGGAGCCGACCGGGCCGCCGACGCCGACGCGCAGCGGCGGCAGTTTCTTCGTGCGTTTGAGGTTCATGAGTCTTGCGATGCGGATGAGGAGTTCAGGAGCGGAATAGCCGCGAGTACTGCGATTCGTGCCGCGCGGACAGAATGCCGAGCTGCGGCGCAAAGGTGTTGAGCGCGTCGGGCGGCGTGGCCAGCGCGCGCGCCACCGCCTCTTCGATTCTGGGCCGCAGCGCCACCACGATGCGCTGGCCCGCAAACTGGCCGAGCGGCACGGCCTTGAGCGCCGCGGCCGTCTGGTTCTCGACCCAACTGAACGCGTAGGCGGCGAGCGTCGCTTCGGCAGACGCATCGTGCGCCCACGCCGCGAATGCGAAGGCCGTGGGCTGCGCAATCGGCGTCATGCGCTCGAGCGTGGCGCGCCGCTGCGCATCGCCCCATTCAAGTTGCGCGCACAACTGACGCAGCGACCAGCCCATCTGCGCGGTCTCGCGGCGCAACTCGGCCGATTCACGGCTGGCGATGAATTCCGCGTTGGCTTCGATCAGCGCTTGCGTAGCCTGTGCGTCGTGTGCACGCCAGCGTTCGAGCTGATGCCCGAGGAACGGCAGTTCGCCCGGCGCGAGCACATTGGCGAGACCGTTGGCGATCCAGTGCGCGGCGTCGTCGGCGTTGGCGATCAGGCCGACATCGATGGCCGCTTCAAGTCCCTGCGAATAGCTGAACGCGCCAATCGGCAGCGCGGGCGACGCGAGATGCAGCAGCGCCGTGAATTCAGCGATGTTCATGGCTGTGATCGTGAGCGTGGCCGTCGCAATGAGCGTGATCGTGGCCGCAATCGTGGTCGTGATCGTGGTTAGGCCCGTGCGAATGATCGTGTGCGTGATCTGGCGAATGAGCGTGGCCGTGATGCTCGTCGAACACACGCTGCGCCAGCGCGTAGTCCTCGGCGAAGGTCTCGTCGTGCCCATGCCGATGACCGCCGCCATAAGCGCCGGATTCGGGCTGGAACGGCAGTTCCACGCGCTCGACTTGCGCGCCCAGACGCTTGAGCATGTCTTCGAGCACCGGATCGGCTTCGAGCTTCAGTTCTTCGACGCCCACTTCCACGGGCGTGTGGCGGTTGCCCAGGTGGTACGCCGCGCGCGTGAGTGTAAGGCGATCGGGCGCGCGCACGCGCAGCACGCTTTGCGCCGCCGCGATCACGCGCACGAGGCCGCCATCGTCGGCGACGAGCATGTCGCCTTCGCGCAGGATCGTGCCGCGCGGCAGCACCACGCCCACTTCCTCGCCGCCGTCGAGCGTCGCTGCGAAGCGGCTCTTGCAGCGCATGTCGTAGGGCAGCGTGAGCGTGGGCGCGCGCTTGACCAGCACGCTGGCCAGCTTCGCGGTGAGTCGTTTGTCGATCGTACGCATATCAGTGCTTCAAAAAACTCAGAACAGGAAATAGCGCTGCGCCATCGGCAGGACCGTGGCGGGTTCGCAGGTCAGCAATTGTCCGTCGGCGACGACCTGATAGGTCTCCGGATCGACGCTGATCGACGGCTGCCACGCGTTGTGGATCATGTCGGCCTTCGTGACGTTGCGGCAGTTACGTACGGCCACGATACGCTTTTGCAGGCCGTAACGCTCGGGCATGCCAAGGTCGAGCGCGAGCTGCGAAACAAAGGTCAGCGAGGTCTGCGTGAGCGCGCGCCCGCGCGTGCCGAACATCTCGCGATAGTGCACCGGCTGCGGCGTGGGGATCGAGGCGTTCGGGTCGCCCATCTGCGCGAGCGCGATCATGCCGCCCTTGAGAATCAGCGAAGGCTTGAT
This sequence comes from Paraburkholderia sp., assembly GCF_035948235.1. Lineage (GTDB taxonomy): Bacteria > Pseudomonadota > Gammaproteobacteria > Burkholderiales > Burkholderiaceae > Paraburkholderia. The sequence goes on from NZ_DASZJJ010000244.1 coordinate 13,491, forward strand.
GCCGAAGAAGGCCGGGTCCCAGAACACCAGATCGGCCCATTTGCCCGGCTCGATCGAACCGACTTCGTGCGAAATTCCGTGCGTGAGCGCCGGGTTGATCGTGTACTTGGCCACGTAGCGCTTGGCGCGGAAGTTGTCGTTGCGCGACGTGTCTTCAGGCAGCGCGCCGCGCTGCACCTTCATCTTGTGCGCGGTTTGCCAGGTGCGGATGATGACTTCGCCCACGCGGCCCATTGCCTGGGAATCCGAAGAAAGCATCGATAGCGCGCCCAGGTCGTGCAGGATATCTTCGGCAGCGATGGTTTCGCGGCGGATGCGCGACTCGGCAAACGCAATGTCTTCGGCAATCGACGGATCGAGGTGATGGCAGACCATCAGCATGTCGAGGTGTTCGTCGAGCGTGTTGACGGTATAGGGGCGCGTCGGGTTGGTCGAGGAGGGCAGGACGTTGGCCTCGCCGCACACCTTGATGATGTCCGGAGCGTGGCCGCCGCCCGCGCCTTCCGTGTGATACGTGTGGATCGTGCGGCCCTTGAACGCGCCCACGGTCGCTTCCAGGAAGCCCGATTCGTTGAGCGTGTCGGTGTGGATTGCCACCTGCGTATCGGTTGCGTCTGCAACGGTCAAGCAGTTGTCGATGGCGGCGGGCGTCGAGCCCCAGTCCTCATGCAGCTTCAGGCCGATGGCGCCAGCGGCGATCTGCTCTTCGGCGGGCTTGGGCAGGCTCACGTTGCCTTTGCCGAGAAAGCCCAGGTTGATCGGCCAGCCGTCGGCGGCCTGCAGCATGCGTTCCATATGCCACGGACCCGGCGTGCAGGTGGTGGCGTTGGTGCCGGTGGCCGGTCCCGTGCCGCCGCCGAGCATCGTCGTCACGCCGGAGGCGAGCGCCTCGTCGATCTGCTGCGGGCTGATGAAGTGGATGTGTGTGTCGATGCCGCCTGCCGTGACGATCTGCCCTTCGCCTGCGATCACTTCCGTCGATGCGCCGATCGGAATCGTCACGCCCGGCTGCACGTCCGGATTGCCGGCCTTGCCGATTTTCCAGATGCGCCCGTCCTTGATGCCGATGTCGGCTTTCACGATGCCCCAGTGATCGAGGATCACGGCATTGGTCACAACGGTATCCGCCACTTCGGCGTGCAGGCGCTGCGACTGGCCCATGCCGTCGCGGATCACCTTGCCGCCGCCGAACTTCACTTCGTCGCCATAGACGGTGTAGTCGCGCTCGATCTCGATGAGCAGTTCGGTGTCGGCGAGACGCACGCGGTCGCCGGTCGTGGGGCCGAACATCTCCGCATAGGCGCGGCGGCCGATCTTCAAAGTCATATCGGAATCCTGATGAATTCGAAACGTGAGGCGGGCGCGCCGCTCAGAGCGGGCCCATCACCTTGCCGCTGAAGCCGTAGACGGCGCGCTCGCCCGCAAGCGCAACCAGTTCGACGGTGCGCTCCTGGCCGGGCTCGAAGCGCACGGCGGTGCCGGCCGCAATGTTCAGGCGGAAGCTGCGCGCGATCTCGCGATCGAACGCCAGCGCGTCGTTGACTTCGTAGAAGTGGAAGTGGGAGCCGATCTGCACGGGCCGGTCGCCCGTATTCACGACCGTCACGGTCACGGTTTCGCGGCCCACGTTGAGTTCGATTTCGCCTTCGTCGATGAGCATTTCGCCGGGGATCATGCGCGGCACCTCAGGGAATCGGATGGTGGACGGTGACGAGCTTGGTGCCGTCCGGGAAGGTGGCTTCGACCTGGATGTCGGGGATCATTTCCGGCACGCCGTCCATCACGTCGTCGCGCGTGAGCAGCGTGGTGCCGTAGTGCATGACCTCGGCGACGGTCTTGCCGTCACGGGCCGCTTCCATCAGCGCTGCGCTGATGAAGGCGACCGCCTCCGGGTAGTTGAGCTTGAGGCCGCGGGCGCGGCGCCTTTCGGCGAGCAGCGCGGCGGTGAAGATCAGGAGCTTGTCTTTCTCGCGTGGCGTGAGCTTCATCGTTCTGGTCTTGGGCGGGTGCTGGGTGCTCGTTGTGCCTCGCCGGCGCGTGGGCCGGTGCGGCTGATGCGAGGCGAATACGCATGCGCTCTATGTTTGCGCCAGATCAGCTTACGGGAGCGAGGTTACGGCCAGCTTGCAGCCTGGCGCGCTACGAGCGAATCAGTGCAAGCTGACAGCAAGGGTTGTGCCAGTGAAAGGGGACAGCGCGGATGCACCAGATGCGGGGCGAATCTGCACCGCATTGGCGATTAAAAGAGGCGATGTTGTGCGCCAGCGCGCAGGCGTGCGCCGACGTGGTGCGTGGGCTCAGGTAGTCCACAGACGCAGCGGCGCGCCGGGCACGCCATGCACGAACGGCCGCAGTTGCGACCAACATTGCGCAAGCGTGTTCTGTAGCGGCTCCATCGAGCGCGCGACCACGCGCACGAGCAGCACGCCTGGCGCGACGCAACTTGCGCCCGAGCGCAGCGCATCGTCGAAGGGCAGCGTTGCGGCCAGGTCTTGTGCGAGCGCGTCATTGCACGCGGGCCCGATCGCCCACAGCACGCCGAAAGCCGGATAGCCCGCGAGTCCTTGCGGCGCATCGCGCAGCGGATCGGCGGCGTCGATCAGCGCGCGTTCGAACCAGAGCAGTTGATCATCGGCATCGGGCGCGGCCGCACGGATCACGCGCGTGAGCGAGCGCACCATGCCTGCCGACCAGCGCTCGCCCGCGGCCTGACGGCCCAGTTGCATCGCCTCCCAGCCGATGGCGGTTGCGCCTTCTTCTAGCGTGAGCGCGAAGTCCAGTTCCGCGTGCGCGTGATCGAAGACGAGATTGTTTTGCGGCAGCCAGTCGAATTTCGCGCCCGCGCCCACGCGCACGTGGATGCGCTGGCGCGCTACGCGACCGTTCGACTTGTACCACTTGGTGGCGCCAGGCGTAGTGATGACCGCATGCGCGCCGTCGCCCACTTTTACGTCGATGTCGAGCCGGTCGCCGCCCGCAATGCCCGCTGGCGGATGCACGATAACTGCGTGGCAGATCGCGTCGCCTTCGGGGTAGAGCGGTCGTTGCACACGCAACGGACCGGCATGCAGGCGATGCGTGAGCGCCGTGCGCGCTTTCTGCAGCTCAAAGCCGAGTTCGAGCTTCGCGGCCCATTCGGGCGGCGCGGTGTTGCGAGACGTGGCGCTGGCGAGCGCGGCGTGATCTTCGTGGAGCGACATGCGCAGCGAGGGGCGAGGGCGGAAACAGGTGGCGAGGATAGCATGCAGGCCGACGAGCGCCAGTCCGCGCCAAAATCAGGCGCCGAGTAGTCTGCGCGAGAGTAGCGATTGCATGTCTCGTCGGCCATCGGCGATCACGTAGATAACAACCTGCGTATTGATGATCCGATAGATAACGCGATAAGGCTTGAACATGGCTTGCCGGTATTCCTTGATTCCGAGGGCGGCCAGTTCCTTTGGATGGCTTCCTCTTTCGGGGAAATGGGCAAGGTTTTCCAACACGCTAGTCAATTGATCCAAAACGTAGTCCGCGTTGGCTGGACAGTCGTATTCGGAGATGTAGTCGTAGATGGACTCCAGGTCGTGTTCGGCGCTCTCCGTCATGAGAACGTCGAAGCGCACGCTTCGGCCCTGCATCAGCCGGTGTTCCGCTTGGCTCGCAGGCGTGCGACGACATCGGCGGCCGGTTTCACCTTGCCCGCCGCCACTTCCTGATTCCCGAGCGCCAAAACCTTCAACAGTGCCAGCGTTTCCTGCGTTTCCTCGAATGAGGCAACGTCTTGCAGGACGGCTTTGGCTTCACCGTTCTGGGTGATGACCAGCGGCTCGCGTTGCTCGGCCAGTTGCGCAAGCACCTCTGCTGCGTTTGCCTTGAGAAAACTGATTGGTTTGACCTGCGACGAATAGCGCATACCGGGCTCCCTACGTGAGTGACCGGTCCGAATATAGACTTTTTATGGTCCCGACGCAAGAAACTGCGGTCAGTTCCTTGCGTCTCGTCAGTCCCCTATTTGTGGAGCGTCGCTCAAACCCGTCGTCACACTGCAATCAACTCCCTCACGCCATCTGCATCCATTTGCGCGCCCGCGCCGCCCGCGACGATTTCACCGCGGCTCATTACCCAGTAGCGGTCTGCAATCGCCTTGGCGAAGTCGTAATACTGCTCGACCAGCAGCACGGTGAGATTCATCTCCTCCACCAGCCTGCGCAGCGTGCGCCCGATGTCCTGAATGATCGACGGCTGGATGCCTTCGGTCGGCTCGTCGAGAATCAGCAGTTGCGGATCGCTCATCAAAGCGCGGCCAATCGCCAGTTGTTGCTGCTGGCCACCCGAAAGATCGCCACCGCGCCGCGCCTTCATGTCCTTGAGCACGGGAAAGAGCGTGTAGATATGGTCGGGCACGCCCTTGGGCATGCGTTTTTTGCTCGCCGCGCCCACCAGCAGATTTTCTTCCACCGTGAGACGCGGAAAAATATCGCGCCCTTGCGGCACGTAGGCCAGCCCTTGCGCCACGCGCGCGTGGGTAGGCAGTTTCGTGAGCGCGTGATCGCCCCAGGCGATCGTGCCGCTTTTGGTCGGCACCACGCCCATCAGGCAGCGCAGCAACGTGGTCTTACCCACGCCGTTGCGCCCGAGCAGGACCGTCAGCTCGCCTTGCGGCACCGTCATCGAGACGTTGCGCAGGATGTGGCTGCCGCCGTAATACTGGTTTAGCGATTCAATATTCAGCATGGCTAATGATCTTGTTAGCGTCCCAGATACGATTCGATCACGGTCTCGTCGCGCTTGACGTCGTCGAGCGTGCCGTGCGCGAGCACGCGGCCTTCGGCCATCACCGTGACGCGGCCGGCTTCGCCCGCGAGCGCCGCGACGAACTCCATGTCGTGCTCGACCACCATCATCGAGCAACTGCCGCGCAGACGGTTGAGCAGGGCGGCCAGCTCCATCGTTTCGTCGTCGGTCATGCCTGCGGCGGGTTCGTCGAGCAGCAGCAATTGCGGCTTCTGCATCAGCAACATGCCGATCTCCAGCCGCTGCTTCTGGCCGTGCGAAAGCTCGCCCGCCAGACGCCGCGCGTCGCTCTCCAGGCGAATGATTTCCAGCGTCTGCTCGATCTTCGCCTGGGCGTCGCGATCCAGGCGCGCGCGCAGCGTCGCGAACCAGCCTTTGTCGGCCTTCATCGCCAGTTCGAGGTTTTCCCACACGGGATGCTGCTCGAACACGGTTGGCTTCTGGAACTTGCGGCCGATGCCCACGCGCGCGATCGACGGCTCGTTCATGCGCGTGAGGTCGAGCGTCTGGCCGAGAAACACCTTGCCCGAATCGGGCGAGGTCTTGCCGGTGATGACGTCCATCATCGTGGTCTTGCCCGCGCCGTTCGGGCCGATCACGCAGCGCAGCTCGCCCGCGTCGATGGCAAGCGACAGCTTGTTGAGCGCGCGAAAGCCGTCGAAGCTCACGGTCACGTCCTCCAGATAGAGGATCGTGCCGTGCGAGATGTCGATGGCGCCGGGCTCCACCACGTGCCCCATGCTGGCGACGCCGGAGACCGCGAGCGTGTCCGCTTCGTCGAATGGGTTGTGATTGAGCGGATCGTTGAGGAGGGTGTGTGCGTTCATGCGCGTTTGCCTCCGAGGCGTTTCATCGCGACTTCGATCAGGCCCATGATGCCGTTGGGCAGCAAGAGCGGCACCAGCACGAAGATCAGGCCGAGGAAGAACAGCCAGTATTCGGCGAAGTAAGCGGTAAAGAAGCTCTTCGCGCCGTTCACCGCAAACGCGCCGATGATCGGACCGATCAGCGTGCCGCGTCCGCCCACGGCCACCCAGATCGCCATTTCAATCGAGTTGCCGGGCGACATTTCGCTCGGATTGATGATGCCGACCTGCGGCACGTAGAGCGCGCCCGCAATGCCGCACAGCACGGCCGAAAGCGTCCAGATGAACAGCTTGTAGCCAAGCGGGCTGTAGCCCAGGAACATCAGGCGCGTTTCGCCGTCGCGCACGGCGGTCACAACCCGGCCCAGCTTCGAGGTGACGATCGCGCGGGCCGCCAGGAACGCCAGCACGAGCGTGGCGAAGGTCAGTAGGAACAGCACCGTGCGCGTGCCCGGATGCGTGATCGGCATGCCGGCGATTCGCTTGAAATCCGTGAAGCCGTTGTTGCCGCCAAAGCCCGTTTCGTTGCGATAGAACAGCAGCATCGCGGCGAAGGTCATGGCCTGCGTGATGATCGACAGATACACGCCCTTCACGCGCGAGCGGAACGTGAAGAAGCCGAACACCCACGCAACCACCGCCGGCACCAGCACGACCAGCAACAGCGCCACGCCCAGATGCTGCGTGCCCTGCCAGTACCACGGCAGCGAATGCCAGTCGAGGAACACCATGAAGTCGGGCAGATCGCTGCCGTACTTGCCGTCGTGGCCGATCTCGCGCATCAGATACATGCCGATGGCGTAGCCGCCGAGTGCAAAGAACAGGCCGTGGCCCAGGCTCAGAATCCCGCAATAACCCCACACGAGATCGAGCGCGAGCGCGGCAATCGCGTAGCACATGAGCTTGCCCGTGAGCGTCATCGTGTAGGCGGACAGATGCAGCGCGCTCGATTGCGGCAGCACCAGCGCGCACAATGGCACGCCCACACCCATTGCGATGATGAGCGCGATCAGCGCGATCCACGCGCGGCGCGAGAGCAGGGCGGGTCGCGCGGGCAGGCCGAGGGCGAAGGTTTCGGCGGCGCTCTCTTGCGCGCCGAGCGTATGACGCGGCGAAGTGGAAGTGGCGACAGTCATGTTCAAGCCTCCGCGCTACGGCCCTTGAGGGCGAACAGCCCCTGCGGACGCTTCTGGATGAAGAGCACGATCAGCACGAGCACGGCGATCTTCGCGAGCACCGCGCCCCAGAACGGCTCGATGGCCTTGGAAACCAGCCCGAGACCAAAGCCGCCGATCACGGTGCCGGCGATCTGGCCCACGCCGCCCAGCACCACGGCCATGAACGAATCGATGATGTAGCTCTGGCCAAGATCGGGACCCACATTGCCGATCTGCGAGAGCGCGCAGCCGCCCAGGCCCGCGATGCCCGCGCCGAACGCGAACGCCCACGCATCCACGCGTGCGGTGCGCACGCCCACGCAGGCCGCCATACGGCGGTTCTGCGTCACGGCGCGCACAAAGAGACCCAGACGCGTCTTTGTCAGCACCGTCCACGCGATACCCACCACGATCAACGAGAACGCGAGGATCGCCAGGCGGTTGTACGGCAGGATGAGGTTCTGCATCACCGTCACGCCGCCGCTCATCCACGCGGGGTTTTCGACCTGCACGTTCTGCGCGCCGAACAGCATGCGCGTGGCCTGAATCAGGATCAGGCTGATACCGAAGGTGGTCAGCAGCGTCTCCAGCGGACGCCCATAAAGATGGCGGATCACGAGCCGCTCGATCACAGCGCCCACCAGCGCGGCGACGATGAACGAAGCGGGAATTGCCAGCAGCGGATACCAGTCGAACGCGCCGGGCGCATAGCGCTGAAAGAGCGTTTGCACCACATAAGTTGCGTACGCACCGATCATGAGGAATTCGCCATGCGCCATATTGATGACGCCGATCAGGCCGTACGTGATCGCAAGACCCAGTGCCGCAAGCAGCAGCACGCTGCCCAGCGACAGACCGGCGAACAGCGTGCCCAGGATCTGGCTGCGGCGCTGGATCGAATCGAGCGCGTCGATGCCTTGCTGGGCGGCAGCGCGCACGTCGGCATCGGGTTCGTTCCAGCCACCGCTAGCGTTCTTCGCGACCAGCGGGCGCAGCAGTTCGTACATGTCGAGGTCGTGGCGCGCGGCGACCAGTTTTGTCGCTTCCAGGCGCGTCGCCGCGACTGGATCGCGCAGGGCGCTCATCGCCCACAACGTGTCGAGGCGGCGCTTGAGCGCGGGATCGGTTTCCTTCGCGCGCGCCGCGTCGATCAGCGGCTTCATTGACGGGTCGGGATTCTTCAGAAGCTCGGCGATGGCGGCGCGGCGCGTTTCCACGTCGGGCGACGCGAGTTGCAGGCCCGAGAGCGCGCCCGCCACTTTGGAGCGAAGCTGGTTGTTAAGCGTGATGGATTGGGCGCTCGATGCGACGTTTGCGGCCACAGGCTTGCCGGTGGCGGCGTCGCGCGCATTGTCGCCGTCCTGGATCAGCACTTCGCCGGAATCGGTCGCACTGACGTTGTCTTCGGATAGGGCTTTCAGGAGTGCTAGCGAAGCGGCGTCGTGCGTGGCGATGAGCTTGTCGATGGCGGCGGACTTCGCATCGAAGTCGTCGGCGCCCAGCGGCGCGACATCGGCAGTTTCCAGCGCGTGGGCGCTCGTGCCGAGCACCGCGAACAGCACAGTAAAGCGCGCAGCGGCGGCCAGCAACTGGCGCAGCCCCGTGCGGGCAAACCTCGAGAATGAGAGAGCCATGATGTCTTCTTCTTGATGCGGGGCGCCGGTGCAGCGCGCCCCGTTCGGGCAGATCGGGCGCGCGCCGCGAAGCGAGTCGCGTGGCGCGCCGGGTGTTGCTGGTCGACTCAGTTCGATTCGGTTCGATTCGGTTCGATACAGGTCGACTCAACGAGACATCATCAAGCCGTGCGCGAGCGGCGCAGGAATTCCGGCAACACGTCTTGCGTCACGACATCCGGCTTGCCTTCGTTGCCGGCGATGAACGGGCTCCACGGTTGCGCGCGGATCGCCGTCTTGGTCTTCCACACCACATTGAATTGCCCGTCGCCGCGAATCTCGCCGATCATCACCGGCTTGTGCAGATGGTGGTTGCCGTCCATCGACAGCGTGAAGCCCGAAGGCGCCGCCACGCTCTGGCCAATCATCGCCACGCGCACCTTGTCCACGTCGGTGCTCTTCGCTTTTTCGACGGCCTGCTTCCACATATGGATGCCCACGTACGTGGCTTCCATCGGATCGTTGGTGACGCGCTTGCTGCCGCCCGGCAGGTTGTTGGTGGCAACCCACGACTCGAACTGTTCCTTGAACTTCGTATTGTTCGGGCCTTTCACCGACATGAAGTAATTCCACGCCGCGAGGTGGCCGACCAGCGGCTTCGTGTCGATGCCGCGCAGTTCCTCTTCGCCCACCGAGAACGCCACCACGGGCACGTCGGTCGCCTTGATGCCCTGATTGCCGAGTTCCTTGTAGAAGGGCACATTCGAATCGCCGTTGATGGTCGACACCACCGTGGTCTTGCCGCCCTGCGAGAAGGTCTTGATGTTGGCGACGATGGTTTGATAGTCGCTGTGGCCGAACGGCGTGTAGACCTCCTGAATATCGCTGTCCTTCACACCCTTCGAGTGCAGGAAAGCACGCAGGATCTTGTTGGTCGTGCGCGGATACACATAGTCGGTGCCAAGCAGGAAGAAGCGCTTTGCGCCGCCGCCTTCCGGACTCATCAGATATTCGACCGCGGGAATCGCCTGCTGATTGGGCGCGGCGCCCGTGTAGAAGACGTTGCGCGACATCTCTTCGCCTTCGTACTGCACCGGGTAGTAGAGCAGGCCGTTGAGTTCCTCGAACACCGGCAGCACCGACTTTCGCGACACCGAAGTCCAGCAGCCGAACACGCACGCGACCTTGTCCTGGGTGAGCAGCTGGCGGGCCTTTTCGGCGAACAGCGGCCAGTTCGAGGCCGGGTCCACCACCACGGGCTGGATCTGGCGGCCCATCACGCCGCCGTTCTTGTTGATCTCGGAGATCGTCATCAGCGCCGTGTCTTTGAGCGAAGTCTCCGAGATCGCCATCGTGCCCGACAGCGAATGCAGAATGCCGACCTTGATGGGGCCGCTGCCCGTGTCGGCGTGTGCGAACGGCACGCGCCCTGCGAGTGCGAGCGCGCCCGACATCGTCCCGAATTTCAACAGACTGCGACGTTTCATTGCATTGCCCCTTTGGGTGAAGTCATGGTCGTGGCGCATCTGGTTTTGCGCCGGCTGTTCGAGTCAGTCTTGCCGGACCATTACTGCAAGGGCTATGCCAGTGAGCGAAATATGCGCGATGCGTGCGGGAGCAAGGCGCAGGCGGCGTGCATGGGGCACAGCGCGGCGCGAGCGGCACCCGAATGTGGTGCAATGCGGCGCATGTTCGGGCGCGCTGCATCGTTGCAGTGCGCAAGCGCACAGCGAAGCGGTGCGCAGGACGGCCGCACAGGTGTGCCGGAGTGCAGACGCGCTACATCGTTGTGCATGTCATGCGTGCGCGCTCGCCGCTGCCTACACTGGTTTTCAGAAGCCCGCTGTTTTCTTCGCTCGACCTCGATGCCCATTCATTTCGAAAAGGAGATGCAGATGAATGCCAGCCTGCCCGATCTGTCCGCGTTCTGGATGCCCTTCACCGCGAACCGGCAGTTCAAGCGCGCGCCGCGCCTGCTCGTCGGCGCGAAGGGCATGTACTACACCTCGCACGACGGCCGGCAGGTTCTCGACGGCACGGCGGGGTTGTGGTGCGTCAACGCGGGGCATTGCCGCGACGAGATCGTCGCCGCTGTGCAGGCGCAGGCTGCGGAGATGGACTTCGCGCCCACCTTTCAGATGGGCCATCCGGTGGCCTTCGAGGCGGCCGGGAAAATCGCGAAACACACGCCTGGCGATCTCAAGCACATCTTCTTCACGAACTCGGGTTCGGAAGCCGTCGATACGGCGCTCAAGATCGCGCTGGCGTTTCATCGTGCGCGCGGCGAAGGGCAGCGCACGCGTTTCATCGGGCGCGAGCGCGGTTATCACGGTGTGGGCTTCGGCGGGATTTCGGTGGGCGGCATCGGGCCCAATCGCAAGATGTTTTCAGGGCAATTGCTGCCCTCGGTCGATCATCTGCCGCACACGCTCAATATCCGCGAGGCCGGTTTTTCGAAGGGCCAGCCCGTGTGGGGCGTGCAACTCGCCGACGAGCTGGAGCGCCTGTGCACGCTGCACGATGCGTCGACGATTGCCGCCGTGATCGTCGAGCCGGTGGCGGGTTCGGCAGGCGTGCTGGTGCCGCCGCAAGGCTATCTGCAGCGCCTGCGCGAAATCTGCGACAAGCACGATATCCTCTTGATCTTCGACGAGGTCATCACGGGCTGGGGACGGCTGGGCGCGCCGTTCGCGGCCAATTACTTCGGCGTCACGCCCGATCTGCTGACCATGGCCAAGGGCACCAACAACGCCGCCGCGCCGATGGGCGCCGTGGCCGCGAGCGCGCGCATCCACGATCAGATCGTGGGCGCGGCGCCCGGCGGCATCGAGTTTTTTCACGGCTATACGTATTCGGGCCATCCACTCGCGGCAGCAGCGGCGTGCGCTGCCATCGACCTGTACGAGCGCGAAGGCCTGTTCGGACGCGCCGCGCAGATGGCGCCGGTGTTCGAGCGCGAGATTCACAAGCTGCGCGGCGAGCCGCATGTGATCGACGTGCGCAATCTCGGATTGGTAGGCGGCGTGGAGTTGGAGCCGCGCGAAGGCGCGCCTGGCGCGCGCGCGTATGAGACGTTCGTGCGCTGCTACCAGAAGGGCGTGCTGATCCGCTATACGGGCGACATTCTGGCCTTCTCGCCGCCGCTGATCGTCGACGAGAAACAGATCGAGGAGATTTTCTCGACCGTGGCGCTGGTGCTGCGCGAAGTCGATTAGTGACGTTGGCTGCAGAAATGAAAAAGGGCGCGGCCTGGTGAGGCCGCGCCCTTTTTACGTACGCATTCTGCGGATGAGATCAGTACGTCGGCACTTTCGGATCGACCTGGCGCGACCAGGCGTCGATGCCGCCTTGCAGGTTGAACACCTTCGTGAAGCCGCGCGACTCCAGGAACATCGCAACCTGGGCGCTGCGCGCGCCGTGATGGCAGATGCAGACGACTTCCGCTTCGTCGTCCAGCTCTTCGCTGCGCGCGGGGATCTGCGCCATCGGAATCGAAACGATGCCGTCGAGCTTCGCCGTTTCGATTTCCCACGGCTCGCGCACGTCGAGCAGAACAGGAGCGGGGCGCGACGAATCGGCGAGCCATTCGGCGAGGGCGGGAGCGGTCAGGATCTGCATGGAAGACTCAATCTGGAGAAAAAACCAACCGGGCGCACGGCCCGGTTACGGTGGTAAAGCTCGATTTTAGAACTTGAAGCGCGGAGGCTGCACGGCGTTTTCGAGCGCTTCGACCCAGGTTTCGAACACGCTGGCGACGCGGTACTGCTTCTCGTCCATGCGCGTGATGATCTGCGCTTCCATGACCGGCGCGCCGCCGACGAAGGCGGCCAGACGCCCGCCAACCTTCAGTTGTTCAAGCAGTTCCTGCGGCACCACGGGCAGGCCGCCCGAGACGCAGATCACGTCGTAGGGCGCGTTCGCGGCCCAGCCGCGCGAGGCGTCGCCCTGCACGACTTCGGCGTTCAGCACGCCGTTCTTGACGAAATTCGCGCGGGCGAACCCGGCGAGTTCCGTGTCGATTTCAACCGTCACGACCTTCTGCGCGCGGTGCGCGAGCAGTGCCGCCATGTAACCCGAACCGGCGCCGATCTCCAGCACGCTTTCGTGCTTCTTCACCGCAAGCTCCTGCAGCACTCGCGCTTCGACGCGCGGATGCATCATGTGCTGGCCGTTGGGCAGCGGCAACTGGAGGTCGGCGAACGCGAGATCCGCGTAGGTGGCGGGGACGAAGTGCTCACGCTTGACGATCGAGAGCAGATTCAGCACGTCCTGGTCGAGCACCTCCCAGGGGCGGATTTGCTGTTCGATCATGTTGAAACGCGCTTGTTCGATGTTCATGGTGACTCGGCGTTGGGGTTCTTTCGGATTCTGGGCAGGGCGCCGGGCGCTGAAAACGGTGCCAGGCAACCGCGAGATTGTACCAAAGGGCTTTCGCGGCGCGCCTTGCCGCCGACAGGGGAAAACGTGCAGCCGGGGGCAGAAGCGGGCGTTGCCGGATCGGTGTTTGTCCTGGCACCGCGCGCCTTGAAGTTTGGCCGGTTTCGAACCAAAAATGTAATCGATTACATTTTCCACCGGAACCGTCGATGCCCATCCAGCCGCAGCGCGAAGGCGAAACTGCCGCCGCCGTCACGACGGGCGCGCCGGGCCGGGAAGCGGCGCGCGGCGGCTCAATCGCGGCGGTGGCGCGGCGCGCGGGCGTTTCCGTGGCGACGGTCTCGCGGGTGCTCAATGGTCACGCCAATGTGCGACCCGCCACGCGTGAGCGCGTGCTGGCCGAGATCGAGACCAGCGGCTACCGCGTCAACGAACTCGCGCGCAACCTGCGCACGGCTGAAAGCCGCCTGCTGCTGACCATGGTGCCGGACTTCGGCAACCCGTTTTATGCCGAGATCGTGCGCGGCATCGACAGCGTCGCGCGTCAGCACGGCTACTTCATGCTGCTGTGCGACACCGGCGCGGATGCGGGCCGCGAGCGCAGCTATTTCGACCTGTTGCGCCGCCACCGCGCGGACGGCGCGATCTGCCTCGACCCGGCCACCGTGCAACATGCGAACCAGCAGGCCAGCCGTGACGGCAGCGCGGCCGCCGACGGGCAAAACGCCGCGCTGCCGTGGGTGGCCTGCTGCGAGTTCGATCCGGCGATGGGCGTGCCCTATGTGGGCATCGACAATTTCGGCGCGGCGCGCGACGCCGTGCGGCACTTGATCTCGCGCGGACGGCGGCGCATCGGCCTGATCAATTCCGATGACCACTATCTCTACGCGCAGCAGCGCCGCGACGGCTATCTGGCCGCGCTGGCGGAAAGCGGCATCGAAGCGCATGAAGCCTGGCGCGTCAACGTGAACAGCCTCGACTACGACGCGGGCGCGCAGGGCGCGGAGCAGTTGATGCAGCGGCGGCGCGGTAGCAGCGCGCCGGTGCCGGATGCGATCTTCGCGGTGTCCGACACGCTCGCGGTGGGCGTCGTGAACGGATTGCGCGCCACCGGCTGGGCCGTGCCCGACGACGTGGCGGTGGTGGGCTTCGACGATATCGCCCTGGCCGCGCAGATCGACCCGCCGCTCACGACCATCGCGCAGCCGATGCGCGAACTGGGCGAGACCGCCGCGCGTTTGCTGCTGCGGCGTCTGGCCGACCCGCAGGCGAGCGTGGCGGGCGTGCTGCTACCGCACCGGCTGGTCGTGCGGCAAAGCGGGTGAAGGGCAGATGCAACTGAATACCTAGCAGGGGAGACCAGCGAGGGAAGGCGGGCGGTGCGCGCGAAAGCATGCGGCACCGCCCGCCCGAACCGCCAGATCGACGTATTCCAGGAGGAGCGCGCGCCCATGAGCGTCGCCGTGCGATTCAACGATATCCGCAAGGACTTCGGCCCCGTGCGCGTGCTGCACGGCGTGAGCTTCGAGCTAACGCCTGGGCGCATCCACGGGCTGCTCGGCGAGAACGGCGCGGGCAAGTCCACGCTGATGAAGATCCTCGCGGGCTACGAACAGCCCAGCGCGGGCGAGATCGTCGTCGATGGGCGCGCGTGCGCTTTCGCGGGCTCGCGCGAAGCCGAAGCCGCAGGCATCGTGCTGATTCACCAGGAGTTCAATCTCGCCGAGCATCTGACGATCGCGCAGAACATCTTCCTGGGCCACGAGAAAAAGCGTGGCCTGCTGGTGGACGATGCCGCCATGCGCCGCGAGGCGCGTGCGCTGCTTGCCCAGGTGGGCCTTGCGCGTCATCCCGATACGCGCGTGCGCGAGCTGATCGTCGCCGAAAAGCAACTGGTGGAGATCGCCAAGGCCCTCTCGCGCCACGCGCGCCTGCTCATCATGGACGAGCCCACAGCCACCTTGACGCCCGCCGAGACCGCACGTCTCTTCACGCTGATGTCGAAGCTGCGCGCGGACGGGGTGACGATCGTCTACATCTCGCACAAGCTCGACGAAGTGGAGCGCATCACCGACGACGTGACGGTAATGCGCGATGGCCGCTTCGTCGCGGCGAGCGCGACTGAGGGCCTGGGGCGTCAGCAGATGGCGAACCTGATGGTGGGACGCGAACTCTCCGACATGTTTCCCGACAAGCTCGACGCGCCGCCCGATGCGGGCGTCGCGCTGCGTGTGAGTGGCCTCGTGGTGCCGGGCTGGGTCGACGATCTGAGCTTCGAGGTGCGCGCGGGCGAGATCCTGGGTTTCGCGGGCCTGGTGGGCGCGGGACGCAGCGAGGCCTTCGAGGCGATCGTCGGCCTGCGCCGCCGTCGCGCGGGCGCGATCGAAATCGAAGGCCGCCCGGTGACGCTGCGCCACCCGCGCGACGCCATGCAGTACGGCCTCACGTATCTGAGCGAAGACCGCAAGGGGCGCGGCCTGCACATGAACCTGAGCCTGCAGGACAACCTCACGCTGATGACGCTCGAACGCTACGGCAAACCGCTGCTCGATCTGAAGGCTGGGCGGCGCGCGCTGGAGACGGCGGTGCGCGACTTCGGCATCCGCACCGGCGATTTATCGAGCCGCGCGCGCATGCTCTCGGGCGGCAACCAGCAGAAGCTCGCGCTCGCCAAGTTCCTGCAGCCCGACCCGCGCGTGATCGTGCTCGACGAACCCACGCGCGGTGTCGATATCGGCGCCAAACGCGATATCTATTTTCTGATCCAGCGGCTGGCGGCTTCGGGGCGCGCAGTGATCGTGATTTCGTCCGAGTTGATCGAATTGATCGGGCTCGCACACCGGGTCGCGGTGATGCGTGCGGGGCGCCTCGTCGCCACGCTGGACCGCGAACATCTGAATGAAGAGGAGTTGATCGCCCATGCAACCGGCACCCACTGACGCCACGCGCGCGCCCGGCCGCGCGCGACGGCTTGCCGCTTTCGCGCACCGGCTCGCGGGCGTGGGGCCTTTGCTCGGTCTTATCGCGCTGTGCGTGCTGGGCACGCTGCTCAATCGCGACTTCGCCACCGTCGACAACCTGCTCAACGTCCTCACGCGCACCTCGTTCATCGGCATCATCGCGGTCGGCATGACCTTCGTGATCATCTCGGGCGGCATCGATCTGTCGGTGGGCTCGATGGCCGCGCTGATCGCGGGCGTGGTGATCTGGAGCATGAACACGCTCGCGGCGGGCGTGGGCGGCCATACGTTCGCGCCGCTCGCCGTGGTGGCGATCGGCATCGCGATTGCGCTCGTGCTGGGCGCGCTGTTCGGTCTCGCGCACGGCCTGCTCATCACACGCGGACGCATCGAGCCGTTCATCGTCACGTTGGGCACGCTCGGCATTTTCCGCTCCGTGCTCACCTGGCTTGCCGACGGCGGCGCGCTCACGCTGCAGAACAATCTCGCCGATCTCTATGGACCGGTCTATTACGCGAGCCTCTTTGGCGTGCCGGTGCCCGTGTGGGTATTCGCGGTGATGGCGGCGGGCGGCGCGCTGGTGCTCAACCGCACCGCGTTCGGGCGTCATGTGCAGGCGATCGGCTCGAACGAACAGGTGGCGCGCTACGCGGCGATCCGCGTCGATCGCGTGAAGTGCGCGACTTATGTGCTGCTCGGTTTGTGCGTGGGCGTGGCGACGGTGCTGTACGTCCCGCGCCTGGGCTCCGCGACGCCGACTACCGGGCTGCTCTGGGAACTGGAAGCGATCGCAGCGGTAGTCGTGGGCGGCACGGCGCTCAAGGGCGGCGAAGGGCGTGTGGCGGGCACCGTGGTGGGCGCGGTGCTGCTTTCCGTGATCGCGAATATTCTCAATCTCACCAGCATCATCAGCGTCTATCTCAATGCGGCGGTGCAGGGCGTGGCGATTATCGCCGTGGCCTTTTTGCAGCGCGGCAGGCGCTAGCGCTTCGTTTTTATCGTTCGGATGTCGAAGTAAGCAGGTCGGTGCAGTGCGCAGTCACATGGAACGGGCGATCACGCCCGCACAACAATCATCGGAGACGGCATCATGAAGAAGACGATTCATGCGATGTGGAAGGGCGCACTGGCGCTTGGCGTAGCGGCGATGTTCGGCGTGGGCAGCGCGCAGGCGCAGGAGAAAGTGACGCTGGGCGTGGCGATTCCCACCGCCGATCACGGCTTCACGGGCGGCATCGTCTGGTGGGCCAACGAGGCGAAAAAGGATCTGGAGAAAGCGCACCCGGACCTGAAGATCATCGTCAAGACGGCAGCCAATGCGCCCGATCAGGCCAACCAGTTGCAGGACCTCGTGACCGTCAACAAGATCAACGCGCTGGTGATTTTCCCGTATGAATCGGCGTCGCTCACCCAGCCGGTCGCGCAGGTGAAGAAGAAGGGCGTCTACGTGACCGTGGTGGATCGCGGCCTCACCGACAAGAGCGCACAGGACGCGTATGTGGCCGGCGACAACACCGCGTTCGGCAGAATTCCGGCCGAATACCTCGCCAAGCAGTTGAACGGCCGCGGCGATATCGTCGCGCTTCGAGGCATTCCCACTACGCTCGACAACGAGCGCTGGAACGCCTTCACGTCGGTGATCAAGCAGCATCCGGACATGAAGATCCTCGATGCGAAGTACGCCAACTGGAATCGCGACGACGCCTTCAAGACGATGCAGGACTACCTCACGCGCTTCAAGCATATCGACGCCGTCTGGGCCGCCGACGACGATATGGCCGTGGGCGTGCTCAAGGCCATCGACCAGGCCAAACGCACCGACATCAAGATCGTCTTTGGCGGCGCGGGCTCGAAGGACATGGTCAAGCGCGTGATGGACGGCGATCCGCTCATCCAGGCCGATGTGTCGTATTCGCCGAAGTTCATCTACGACGCGATCAAGCTCACCGCCGAAGCGCGCCTCGCGGGCAAGCCGCTGCCGCCCACGACGATCATTCCTTCGGTGCTCATCACGAAGGAGAACGCAAAACAGTTCTACTTCCCTGATTCTCCGTTCTGACTCGACGTTCTGATCTGCTGATTCATTCAGATCATTCGGGATGCCAGGCATAAGGACACAGGCGATGAAAACCATCAAGGGCCCGGCGATCTTTCTCGCCCAGTTTCTGGGCGAGGATGCGCCGTTCGACAGCTTCGCGCATATGGCGCAATGGGCCGCGCAACTGGGCTACAAGGGCATCCAGGTGCCCACCGACGCGCGGCTCGTCGATCTCGAACTGGCCGCTTCGAGCGTGGCGTACTGCGACGACCTGCGCCAGTGCGCCGACGATGCGGGCGTCGCGATCACCGAACTGTCGACCCATCTGCAAGGCCAGCTCGTCGCCGTGCATCCGGCCTACGATGCGCTCTTCGACGGATTCGCCGCGCCGCATGTGCGCGGCAACCGCGAAGCGCGCACCGCCTGGGCCATCGAGCAGATGATGCTGGCGGCGCGGGCGTCGAAAAATCTCGGGCTCGATACGCATGTGACGTTTTCGGGCGCGCTCGCGTGGCCGTATCTGTATCCGTGGCCGCAGCGGCCTGCGGGGCTCGTCGAGGCGGCTTTCGACGAACTCGCGCAGCGCTGGCGGCCGATTCTCGATGCCTTCGATGCCGCGGGCGTGGACGTCTGCTACGAACTGCATCCCGGCGAGGATCTGCACGACGGCGTGACCTTCGAGCGCTTTCTCGCCGCGGTGGACGATCATCCGCGCGCCAACATCCTGTATGACCCGAGCCATTTCGTGCTGCAACAGCTCGACTACCTCGCGTTCATCGACCTCTATCACGCGCGCATCAAGGCGTTCCATGTGAAAGACGCGGAATTCCGGCCCACCGGCAGGCAGGGCGTGTACGGCGGCTATAGCGGCTGGGTCGAGCGCGCGGGGCGCTTTCGCTCGCTGGGCGATGGGCAGATCGACTTCGGCGCGATTTTTTCGAAGCTCACGCAGTACGACTTCCCGGGCTGGGCCGTGCTCGAATGGGAGTGCGCGCTCAAGCATCCGCACGACGGCGCGCGCGAGGGCGCTGAGTTCATCCGGCGGCATCTGATCCGCGTGGCGACGCATGCGTTCGACGACTTCGCGGGCAGCGGTGTGGATGGCGCGGCGCTCAAGGCCGTCTTGGGGCTGTGATTGCCGATGACGCGGGCAGCGCGAGGAGCCACGTAAATGACGCAAAGACTCAGGTTGGGCATGGTCGGTGGCGGAGAGGGCGCCTTTATCGGCGCGGTGCATCGGATTGCGGCGCGTCTGGACGATAGTTTCGAGCTGGTCGCGGGGGCGCTGTCCTCGGATGCGGCGCGCGCCCAGGCGAGCGCCGACGCGATTGGCCTTGCGCGCAGTTACGCCGACTGGCGCGAAATGGCGCGCGCGGAAGGCGCTCGCGACGACGGCATCGACGCCGTGGCGATCGTCACGCCGAATCATCTGCATGCGCCGGTTGCGCACGCGTTCATGGACGCGGGCATCCACGTGATCTGTGATAAGCCGCTCGCGGTGTCGCTGGCGCAAGGCGAAGCGCTCGCGCAGCACGCGCGCGATGCGGGGCTCGTGGTCGCGCTTACGCACACGTATTCGGGCTATCCGCTCGTGCGGCATGCTCGCGAACTGGTTGCGGCGGGAGAACTGGGCGAGGTGCGCGTCGTGCAGGTGGAATACGCGCAGGACTGGCTCGCGACGCCACTGGAGCGCGATGGTGGGCATGGTGCGCATGGTGCAAACCGCCAGGCGAGCTGGCGCACGGACCCGGCGCAGGCGGGTCCAGCCGGATGTCTGGGCGATATCGGCACGCACGCTTATCAGTTGGCAGCCTTTGTGAGCGGCATGGAGCCATCGTCTGTTGCTGCCGAGGTGCATACCTTCGTGCCTGGACGCCGCGTGGACGATCACGTTCAGGCGATGCTGCGTTACGCGAACGGCGCGCGCGGCATGCTCTGGGCCAGCCAGGTGGCAAGCGGCGCGGAAAACGCGCTGCGCCTGCGCGTGTATGGCACGAAGGCAGGACTTGCCTTCGATCAGGAAGAGCCGAACGTACTGTGGCTCACGCCGCAAGGCGGCGAGGCGCAGCGCCTCACACGCGCACGTGTGACGGGCGAGGCCGCGCGCCACGCGACGCGGGTTCCGGCGGGCCATCCGGAGGGCTATCTGGAGGCGTTCGCGCAGCTCTATCGTGATGCGGCCGCGCAGATCCAGGCGCGCAAGGTCGGGCAAGCCGCGCCACGCGAAAGCCTGCTGTTGACGACGGTCGATGACGGCGTGGCGGGACTGCGCTTTATCGAGGCGGTGCTGGCGAGCAGCGCAGCCGATGGCGCATGGCGCGACGTCGCTTCGGGCGGTCGCCCGCGTTAGCCATTCGGATGAATTCCGCGTAGCACGCCGGACAGCGAAACTTGAAGCGCCTTTAACCTGCGCCTCGCGCTCGCACTTGCCTATTGCCCCAGATAAACGAACTTCCCGCCGCGTATCGTGCCCATCACGCTCGCGCGTTGGTCGAGACCCACGTGGTCTTTCTCGCTCGTGTTGACCATGCCGTTGGGCACGACCACTTCGTGCGCGTGTTCAAGTTCGCTGCGCAGCGCGACACGGAATGCCTCGGTGCCGGGTTGGGCGGTCTTGAGCGCACGTGCGACGGCATCCTGCAGCCGGGGATACACGCCCGCCGCGTCGCCCGCGAACTGCGTGACTGTGCCCGGCCCGTACTTCGCCTCGTACGCATCCACGAAGGCCAGTGCAGCCTTTTGCGCCGCTTGATCGGCGGGCAGCGTGCGCGCGACCACAACGGGCTGGGTCGGGAACAGCGTGCCTTCCACGTCCTTGCCGCCCAGCTTGATGAACTCTGGCGTGGCAATGCCGTGCGTCTGATAGATCGCGCCTTTGTAACCGCGCTCCACCAGCGTGCGCTGCGGCAGCACCGTGGGCGTGCCCGCGCCCGCGATCAGTACGGCGTCGGGTTTCGCGGCGATCAGCTTGAGGATCTGGCCCGTCACGCTCGCGTCGGTGCGGTTGAAGCGCTCGGTGGCCACGATCTGGATGTTGCGTTCCTTCGCGAACTTCGTGAATTCGTTGAGCCAGCTATCGCCGTAACTGTCCGCGAAGCCGATAAAGCCCACCGTCTTCACGCCGTGCGCCGCCATGTAGCGAGTCATCACGTCGGCCATTGCCGCGTCGGTCTGCGCCATCTTGAACGCCCAGACGCGGGTGCCCTGCTGCGGCTCGACCACCGACGCCGAGCCCACCAGCGTGATCATCGGCGTTTTGCTTTCCGCCACGGGATCGAGCGCTGCGAGCGCGGCGGGCGTGATATTCGGCCCGACGATCACGTCCACATGGTCTTCGTTGATGAGCTTGCGGATGTTGCGCACCGCAGCGCCCGGGTCGGAGCCGTCGTCCAGCACGATGTACTCGGCCTTCTGGCCCGCGATGGTCGGGGGCCACATCAGCATCGCATTCTTGCTCGTGATGCCGATGGCGGCGGCGGGGCCGGTGCTCGACAGGTCGATGCCTACCTTCAGGTCGGCGTGCGCGGCGGGGGCGATGGCGCCCAGCCCGAGGGCAGCGGCTACGGCGAGCGGGCGCAGCGACGGATTCAGACGCAGATACGACTTCGACTTCATGCAGCGGTCTCCAGGAAGGAAAAAAGCGAGAAGCGTTCTTTCTTATATAGCGGCCTATCCACAGCGGCCCCGCCGCGCCGTTACAGCTCGTAAGTCTCGTGTTCGCCCTTGAGCGCCTGTTCGATAAGCTTGCGGTTCAGGCTAGGCGAGAGCAGTTCGACCAGCGTGTAGACATAGCTGCGCAGATACGCGCCCTGCTTGAGCGCCACGCGCGTCACGTTGCTGCCGAACAGGTGCCCCACCGGCAACGCGCGCAGATGGCGGTCGCGTTCGGCGTTGAAGGCGATGTCGGCCATGATTCCCACGCCCAGGCCCAGTTCGACATAGGTCTTGATGACGTCGGCGTCGATCGCTTCGAGCACGATGTCGGGCTGCAGGCCGCGCAGACGGAACGCCTCGTTGATCTTGGTGCGGCCCGCGAAGGCGTTGTCGTAGGTGATCAGCGGAAACTGGGCCAGATCATCGAGCGACAGCGGCTTGCGCTCCAGCAGCGGGTGATCGGGCAGCATCACGGCCACATGGTGCCAGGTGAAGCAGGGCAGCGACACCAGTTCCTTATAGTTGGAGATGGCCTCGGTCGCGATCGCAAGGTCGGCCTGATCGTGCAGCACCATCTCGGCGACCTGGGTGGGGCTGCCTTGCAGGATCGACAGATGCACCTTCGGAAAGCGCCGCTTGAATTCGGCGATGGCCGCCGGCAGCGAGTAGCGCGCTTGGGTGTGCGTGGCGGCGATCACCAGATTGCCCTGATCCTGCGCCGCATAGTCCTTGCCCACCCGCTTGAGGCTCTCCACTTCCTGGAGGATGCGCTCGACCGACGCGAGGATGATGCGGCCCGGCTCCGTCAGCGAGCGCACGCGCTTGCCGTGGCGGGTGAAGATTTCGACCCCTAATTCGTCCTCAAGCTCGATAATCGCCTTCGAGACGCCCGGCTGGCTTGTATACAGTGCCTTGGCCGCTTCCGTGAGGTTGAAGTTCTGGC
>NZ_DASZJJ010000245.1:0-13701 GCF_035948235.1 Paraburkholderia sp.
GAGGGCAGTCCGATGAAAGGCGCAGTCGCAGAATGGGCCGTGCTCGCCGCGTTGGGAGTTATGGCGGGCAGCGGCTTGACGGGGGTGGCAGTAGCACAACAAAGCAGGCCGGCGTCGGGCGGTAATCCAGCAGCAGGGAACCCGCTCGACGCACTGCCTCAGATCAACGCGCCGCAGAAGGCGCCTAACGTAACGGTGCAGGTGCAGCAGCAGACGCCGCAACTGGAGCAGTTACTCGCCACGCATATCACGCCGACCACCTTCAAGGTCGAGGGCGTGAAATCGATTCCATTCGATGAGGTCGCGAAGCAATTCACGCCGCTCGCGAATCACGACATCACGATTGGCCAGCTCATTGAAACGGCCAACGCGGTGACGAAGCTCTATCAGGCGCGCGGCTACGCGCTTTCGTTCGCGTTCGTACCGGCACAGGATTTCGCGGGCGGCGTGGTGCGCGTCACCGTCGTCGAAGGCTATGTGAAGGACGTGAAGATCACGGGCAAGCCCGGCAAGCTCGAAGACAAGATGCGTGCGGTCGCGGCGCATATCGTCGAAGACCGGCCGCTGCGCACCGCCACCTTCCAGCGCTATATCCAGGTGCTCGGGCTGCTGCCGGGGCTCAAGGTCGCCGCGAACGTGCCACCGCCCACCAATACGGACGGCGCCACTACGCTCGAACTCGACGCCACGCAAAAGGCGTGGGACGTCAGCACCGGGATCGACTTCAATCATCCCGGCGTGCAGGGCCTGCTCACGCTCACCGAAAACGGTCTCACGCCGTTTGGCGAGCAGTTGAGCGTGTCGGCGCTATTGCCCAAGGGCCGTGACAATGTCACGTATCTCGCCGCGCACGCGGCCGTACCGATCGCCAGCGACGGCCTGATGGCGAAAGTCGATGCCTCGCATTACCGCGGCAACCCGACCGACAATCCCGGCCTGCCCAACTACGTCGAGCGCACCGTCATCAGCGACAAGATCACGGGCGCGCTGTCGTATCCGCTGCTGCTCAGCAATTCGCGCAGCGTGGTGGGCACCGTGAGCGCCTATGCGACGCACGACGAGGACCGCTACCACAACACCGTCAACGGCCTGCAATACGGCCTGAAATCGCAGGTGCGCGTGGTGCAGTTGCAGGCCGATTACACCGATGTGCAAACCGGCCAGGTGCGCAAGGCGAGCATCGCGGTGGCGAAGGCATTCAATGTGCTCGGCGCGTCGAAATCGGCGGATACCAATATCCCCGGCCTTACGTTGCAAAATCCAGCGTCGCTCAATTTCGTGCGCACCAATGCGTCGTTCTCGCAGAGCAACGACTGGCCGATGGGCTTCGGCACCGTCGTCGCGGTGATCGGGCAATACAGCCCGGTCTCGCTGCCGACCTCCGAGCAGATCTCGTTCGGCGCGCAGCGTTTCGCGGCGGGTTATCAGCCGGGCGAGGCATCGGGCGATTCGGGCTGGGCGTATTCGCTCGAACTCAACCGGCCGCTCAAGGTCGGCAAGGTTTGGCTGCAGACGCTCACGCCCTATGTGTCGTTCGATATGGCGCGCGTTTATCTGCATGCGGGCACGCCCTCGCCTTCGCGCCTGTCGTCGGCGTCAATCGGCTTTCGTCTTTCCGATGGGCGTTATTACAGCCTGGATCTTTCGGTGGCGAAGGCGCTGGCCGATGCGCCTGTAGAAAGCGCGTCGCGCAGTCCGCGCTTCAATGCGACGTTCTCGTATCAGCTCAACTGAGCGATGCGAGAAAACGAGCCGGATCAACGGGCACGCGCCGTGCAAAGCGTCGTAAGCGATGCGCGGCCATGCCCTGCCGACTAGAGTTTCTCCTCGCAAACGCACGCGGCGCTTTCGCGTATCCTGCCCTGACCGCCGTGCCCATGCTGCGCATAGGGCCCGGCGCGATGCCGTACATCACATATAGATCAACAACAGTGGAGGAAGACACATGAACGCATTCAACCGTTCCACCTCGTTTGCCGCGCGCGCGGCGCGTCAGGTCGCGCTGGCCGGCGCGCTGCTCGGTGCGGTCGTGGCCGCGCAGGCACAAACGAATTCGCCCGTGGGCGTGTGGCAAACCATCGACGATCACACCGGTCAGCCCAAGGCGCTCGTGCAGATCAGCGACGACGGCAGCGGCGCACTCTCGGGCAAGGTCATCAAGGGTCTGGGCGCGAACGATCAGCCCGATCGCCGCTGCACCGCCTGCACGGACTCGCGCAAGGATCAGCTGATCCTTGGCATGACGATCATCGACGGCATGAAGAAGGCCGGCAACGAATGGGATGACGGCAATATCCTCGACCCGGAAAACGGCAAGATCTATCGCTGCAAGATGCACACCGAAGACGGCGGCCAGAAGCTGGTCGTGCGCGGCTATATGGGCATCTCGCTGCTGGGCCGCTCGCAGACGTGGGTACGCCAGCAATAACGGTTCGCACTGCCATACAACGCGTTTAGAAACAACGAGGCCGCCTCATGACAAGGCGGCCTCGTTTCATATTGGCCTTAGGATCAGGCCGAGCATCGGGCCCCGCGTCATGCCGTGTGCCGGTACACCGATCGATAGCCCAGCGAAGGCGGCACGCCCTGCGTAACAGCAGGACTGAACGGCGAATTGCGCGGTGCGGGCTGCAGCCCTTCCTGCACGCGTGCGGCGGCTTTTTCCGCGCGGCTCAGATGCTTGCGCATGCGCGCCTCGATCGTGTCGCACAGCGCGACGCCCTCTTCGCCGAACAGTTCGGCCATCACGGACTTGAGCACGCCCTCGTCGTGCCACGCCTTGAAGCGGCGATGGCAGGTCTGATACGAGGGATAGCGGCGCGGCATGGCCGACCAGGTGGCGCCGCTGTACATGACCCACAGGACGCCGTTGAGCACCGAACGGGTATTGGCGAGCGGCCGGCCGCGCATTTCCGAGCGCGGGCGCAATTCGGGCAGCAGCGGCAAAACGCGCTGCCATTCTTCCTCGGTAATATCGCGATGCGGGGTCATGGTCTACTCCTTTGTCAGAACCAGTCCCGACAAAAGATATCGACTTGCCCCGGCCGCCCATATCAGACGAGTCCGAATCTTGAAAAAACGATTCCGGGTCTATTTTTCCGGTGATGGAGCCTGAAACCCCATCCGCCCCTCAGGTCAGCGCCGTATCGACGATGCGGCGCGGCGTCTCCAGATATTCCTTCGACTGCATTTCGACGATACGCGAGACCGTGCGCGTGAATTCGTTGGCCATCGGCCCTTCGGGATAGAGATCCTCGGGGGGCACCGCCGCCGACATCAGCAGCTTGACCTTGTGGTCGTAGAACACGTCGATGAGCCAGGTGAAGCGGCGCGCCTCGGAGGCCATGCGCGGCGTCATCTGCGGCACGTCGGACAGGATCACGGCGTGAAAGCGGCTCGCCAGTTCGAGATAGTCGTTCTGCGAACGCGGGCCGCCGCACAGCGTGGCGAAGTCGAACCACACCACGCCGTCAGCCTTGCGCAAGGCCTTGAGTTCGCGCTTCTCGATACGCAGCAGCGGGCTTTCGTCGGGCACCGCGGCCAGCTCCGAGAACGAATGACGCAGCGCCTTGTCGGCGGCCGCGCCCAGCGGCGTGTGATAGACCTCCACCTGCGCGAGCGTGCGCTGGCGATAGTCGATGCCGGCATCGACGTTCAGCACATCCAGCTTTTCCTTGATGAGCTCGATCGCGGGCAGCATGCGGTCGCGATGCAGGCCATCGGGATAGAGCAGATCCGGATCGTAGTTGGAAGTCATCACGAACTGCACGCCGTTCGAAAAAAGACGGTCGAGCAGTCGATAAAGAATCATCGCGTCCGCGATATCGGAAACGTGGAATTCGTCGAAGCAGATCAGGCGATAGCGTTTGGCGATACGACGCGCGAGTTCGTCGAGCGGATCGGCCTGGCCCTTGAGCTCTTCGAGTTCGCGATGCACTTCGCGCATGAACTCGTGGAAATGCAGACGCGTCTTGCGCTGCACCGGTACGACCGCAAAGAAGCTATCCATCAGGAAGCTCTTGCCGCGCCCCACGCCGCCCCACATGTAGACGCCGCGCGGCAGGTCGGGACGGTTGATGAGCTTCCAGAACGCGTTCGAGCGACGCGATTTGTATTCGACCCACTCGTCGTAGCACCGCTGCAGTCGATCGATGGCGACGCGTTGCGCCGCATCCGGCTTATATCCCCGTTTCTGCAGTTCTGATTCGTAGTATTCGGTGACGTTCATTTCGTGGGCCACAAATGAGTAAAGGCGGAGCGGGTTCGAACCCGTCCGCCTCTGTACGTGATGCAAGTTACCGCAAGGTACGCCGGGCCGGGCGCGGCCAGCACTACGCCGCCGCCCCGCCCTGTTGCATTACATATTGAGCGCGCGCTTGTCGACTGCGAGTGCGGCTTCGCGCATGACTTCGGACAGCGACGGGTGCGGATGGCAGATGCGGCCGATATCTTCGGCAGCAGCCTTGAATTCCATCGCCACCACGGCTTCCGCGATCAGGTCCGATGCGTTCGCCGAGATGATGTGCACGCCGAGCAGCTCGTCGGTCTTGGCGTCGGCGATCATCTTCACAAAGCCGTCGGCCTTGTTGATGCCAAGCGCCCGGCCGTTGGCCATGAACGGGAACTGGCCCGTCTTGATGTCGCGGCCTTCGGCCTTGAGCTGCTGTTCCGTCTTGCCGACCCATGCGATTTCCGGTTCGGTGTAGATCACCCACGGAATGCAGTTGTAGTCGATGTGCGGCTTCTGGCCGTCGATGACTTCGGCGACCAGCACGCCTTCGTCTTCGGCCTTGTGCGCGAGCATCGGACCACGCACCACGTCGCCGATCGCGTACACGTTCGGCACCGCCGTCGCACAGTGATCGTCCACGTCGATGAAGCCGCGCTCGTTGGCCTTCAGGCCGATCGCTTCGAGGTTCAGGTTGTCGGTGTTCGGCACGCGGCCAACCGACACGATCAGGCGGTCGGCTTCGAGCACTTGCGCGTTGCCGTCCTTGTCCGTGTAGTTGATCGTGACGTTCTTGTCGGTGGCCTTGACTTCGCCCACCTTCACGCCGACGTGAATGTCCAGACCCTGCTTCTTGAAGAGCTTGGCCGCTTCCTTCGAGAGCGCCTGGTCAGCGGCGCCGAGGAATTCCGGCAGCGCTTCGAGCACGGTGACTTCCGCGCCCAGACGGCGCCACACCGAACCCAGTTCCAGACCGATCACGCCTGCGCCGATCACAGCCAGCTTCTTCGGCACGGTGTCGAACGAGAGCGCGCCTTCGTTGTCGGCGATGATCTTGTTGTCGACCGGCATGCCCGGCAGATGGCGAGCCTTCGAACCCGTGGCGATGATGACGTTCTTCGCCGTCACGACTTCGGTTTCGCCTTCGCCCGAGACTTCGATCTGCACGCCGGCGTCGTTCTTGCCAGTGAACTTGCCGTGGCCCTTGAGCCACGTGATCTTGTTCTTGCGGAACAGGAATTCGATGCCCTTCGTCATCTTCTCGACGATGGACTCCTTGCGGCCGAGCATCTTCGCGACGTCGATGCTCACGTCGCCTACGTTGATGCCGTGGTCGGCCAGGTGATGCTGCGCGTTCTCGAACTCTTCCGACGAGGCCAGCAGCGCCTTCGACGGGATGCAGCCAACGTTCAGGCAGGTGCCGCCGAGCTTCAGCGCGCCGGCCGGGTTCTTCCACTTTTCGATACAGGCAACCGACTTGCCGAGCTGAGCCGCGCGAATCGCCGCGATATAGCCGCCGGGGCCGGCGCCGATCACGACGACGTCAAATTCTTTGGACATGGTCATCCTTTCGATACGTGAGCGCGGCGCGCGGGCTCCGGCTTCCGGAATCCGCGCGCGCGTCGCTCAGTGTGAGACTGGATGCGCGGGCGGGACGCAAGCCCCAACCCGCGCTACAACACGTTTTACAGATCGAGCAGCAGGCGAGCCGGATCTTCCAGCGCGTCCTTCATCGCGACCAGCGACAACACGGCTTCGCGGCCGTCGATGATGCGGTGGTCGTACGACATCGCGAGGTAGTTCATCGGACGGATCACGATCTGGCCGTTTTCCACCACTGCGCGTTCCTTGGTCGCGTGCACGCCCAGGATCGCCGACTGCGGCGGGTTGATGATCGGGGTCGACAGCATCGAGCCGAACACGCCGCCGTTCGAGATCGAGAACGTACCACCCGTCATTTCTTCGATCGACAGCTTGCCGTCCTTGGCCTTCTGGCCGAATTCGGCGATCTTCTTTTCGATGTCGGCGAGGCTCATCTGGTCTGCGTTGCGCAGGATGGGCACCACCAGACCGCGCGGCGAGCCGACAGCGATACCGATGTCGAAGTAGCCGTGGTAGACGATGTCGTTACCGTCGATCGACGCGTTGACGAGCGGGAACTTCTTCAGCGCGTGGACAGCCGCCTTGACGAAGAACGACATGAAGCCGAGCTTCACACCATGTTCCTTCTCGAACTTGTCCTTGTACTTGTTGCGCAGGTCCATGACCGGCGCCATGTTCACTTCGTTGAACGTCGTGAGGATGGCGTTGGTTTGCTGCGACTCGAGCAGACGCTCGGCGATACGCGCACGCAGACGCGACATCGGCACGCGCTGTTCCGGACGGTCGTTGAGCCAGTTTGCAGCCGATGCCGGTGCGTTGACCTGCGGCAGCGAGGGCTTCGCAGCAGCCGGACGAGCGGCCGGTGCAGCAGCCGGAGCGGCCTTCGGCGCGCCTGCGCCCAGCACGTCCTGCTTGGTGATACGGCCATCGCGGCCCGTGCCGGAGACGTCGCCGCCTGCCAGACCCTTTTCCGCCATCAGCTTGGTGGCTGCGGGCGATGCAATGTTGCTGCTCGACGTCGATGCAGCAGCAGCGGCCGGAGCGGCCGCCGGTGCTGCTGCGGGCGCTGCAGCCGGAGCTGCGGCAGCTGCGGGAGCCGCAGCGGCGCTAGCCTTGGCTTCCGTGTCGATGCGCGCGATCACTTGATCCGCGACAACGGTGTCGCCGTCGTTTGCCACGATCTCGGCCAGCACGCCGGCAGCCGGCGCGGGGACTTCGAGAACGACCTTATCCGTTTCCAGCTCGATGAGGATTTCGTCCTGAGCGATTGCTTCGCCCGGCTTCTTCTTCCACTGCAGCATCGTTGCTTCCGAAACCGACTCCGAAAGCTGGGGGACCTTGACTTCAACAATAGCCATTTGATGTTCCTGAATACGTATCTGTGTACGAACCGGGTCGCGCACATGAGCGCGGGAAAGCGCGCTGTGTAGTCGCCCGCTTTCCCGGTTCGATTAACTCAATGTGCTTACTTCGCGACCTGCGCGCCCTTCAGGCGGCCGAACGCACCTTCGATCAGCGCCTTCTGCTGCTCGTAGTGCTTCGCGTAGTAGCCGACGGCCGGCGAGGCGGAAGCAGGACGGCCGCTGTACGCGAGCTTCATGCCTTCCTTCATGCCTTCCTTCAGGTGGTGCTCGATGTAGAACCACGGGCCTTGATTCTGCGGCTCGTCCTGCACCCAGACCACTTCGGTCGCGTTGTCGTACTTCTTCAGCTCCGCTTCGAACTGCTTGTGCGCGAACGGATAGAGCTGCTCGATACGGATGATCGCGACGTCGTTTGCCTTCGCTTCGCGGCGATGCGCGACGAGGTCGAAGTACACGCGGCCCGAGCAGGCCACCACGCGCTTGACCTTCTTCGCGTCGATGGATTCGTCCACTTCGCCGATAACCGGCTGGAACGAGCCCTTCGCGAGTTCGGACAGATCCGACACAGCTTCCTTGTGACGCAGCAGCGACTTCGGCGTGAAGATGATCAGCGGCTTGCGGAACAGACGGATCATCTGGCGGCGCAGCACGTGGAAGATCTGGGCCGGCGTGGTCGGCTGAACGACCTGCATGTTGTGCTCGGCGCACATTTGCAGGAAACGCTCGATACGCGCCGACGAGTGCTCCGGACCCTGGCCTTCGTAGCCGTGCGGCAGCAGCATCGTGAGACCCGAGACGCGGCCCCACTTCACTTCGCCCGACGAGATGAACTGGTCGATCACGACCTGCGCACCGTTGACGAAGTCGCCGAACTGGCCTTCCCACGCGACGAGCGTGTTCGGTTCAGCCGTCGAGTAACCGTATTCGAAACCCAGCACCGCTTCTTCCGACAGCACCGAGTCGATCACCGTGAACTGCGCCTGGTTTTCGCCGATGTTCTGCAGCGGAATGTACGTGCCGTCGTTCCAGCGCTCGCGGTTCTGGTCGTGCAGAACGGCGTGGCGGTGCGTGAACGTACCGCGGCCCGAATCCTGACCCGTCAGACGCACCGAGTAGCCCGAAGCGACCAGCGAAGCGTACGCGAGATGCTCGCCCATACCCCAGTCGAGCTTCGACTCGCCCTTGCCCATCGCGCGGCGGTCATTGATGACGCGCTCGACCAGCGGGTGAACCTTGAAGTTCTCGGGGACCGTGGTGATACGTTCTGCGAGGCGCTTGAGTTCCGCGAGCGGCACGGCCGTGTCGGCTGCGTCGGTCCACTTGCGGTTCAGGAACGGCACCCAGTCCACCGCGTACTTGCTCTTGTAGTTCGAGAGCACCGGGTCGACCGTGTGGTGGCCTTCGTCCATCGCGGCGCGGTACGCCTTGACGTAGTTGTCGCCGTCTTCCGCCGAGATGACGCCCTGCTGCACAAGCTTCTCTGCGTAAAGCGCGCGGGTGCCCGGGTGCTTCGCGATCGTCTTGTACATCAGCGGCTGCGTGACCGCCGGGGTGTCCTGCTCGTTGTGACCGAGCTTGCGGAAGCAGATGATGTCGACCACGACATCCTTGTGGAACTGCATGCGGAATTCGACCGCGAGCTGGATCGCCAGCACGACCGCTTCCGGATCGTCGCCGTTCACGTGCAGCACCGGCGCTTCGATCATCTTGACCACGTCGGTGCAATACAGCGTCGAACGCGCGTCGCGCGGGTCCGAAGTCGTGAAGCCGATCTGGTTGTTGATGACGATGTGCAGCGTGCCGTGCGTGCCGTAACCGCGCGTTTGCGCGAGGTTCAGCGTTTCCATCACGACGCCCTGGCCTGCGAAGGCCGCGTCGCCGTGGATCTGCACCGGCAGAACCTGCAGGCCATCTGCATCGCCGCGGCGATCCATACGGGCCTTCGCCGAACCCTCGACCACCGGGTTGACGATTTCAAGGTGCGACGGGTTGAACGCGAGCGACAGGTGGACCGGGCCGCCTTCGGTTGCGACGTCCGACGAGAAGCCCTTGTGGTACTTCACGTCGCCGGCCGGCAGGTCGTCCACGTGCTTGCCTTCGAATTCGGCAAACAGGTCAGCCGGCATCTTGCCCAGCGTATTGACCAGCACGTTCAGACGGCCACGGTGAGCCATGCCGATGACGATTTCCTGCACGCCCTTCGCGCCTGCGTGACGGACGACTTCGTCCATCGCGGCGATGAAGGATTCGCCGCCTTCGAGCGAGAAACGCTTCTGGCCGACGTACTTGGTGTGCAGGAAGCGCTCGAGGCCTTCGGCGGCCGTCAGGCGCTGCAGGATGTGCTTCTTCTTGTCGTTCGAGAAGTTCGGCGTCGAGCGGATCGACTCGAGGCGTTCCTTCCACCAGCGCTTCTGTTCCGGATCGCTGATGTACATGTACTCGGCGCCGAGGGTGCCGCAGTACGTGTCGCGCAGTGCCTTGACGATCTCGCGCAGCGACGCACGCTCGAAACCGAAATACAGGTTCGTGGCGCTGAACGTCTGGTCCATATCGGCTTCGGTGAAGTCGTAGAACGCAGGTTCGAGTTCGGGGATAGGCGGGCGCTCGCGACGCTTCAGCGGATCCAGGTTCGCCCATTGCGAGCCCAGGAAGCGATATGCGCCAATGAGAGACTGAACGTAGACTTGCTTGCGGGCCGTGGCGAGGTCTTCACCGCCGCCCTTCGGCACGAATGCATTGGCTTTTGCGCGCTGTGCAAACGACTCGACGATCGGGCCGTGGGCCACGTCGCTGTCGCTGGAGCCACTCGACGACGGCACGTTTTGCAGTGCGTCAAAGTACTCGCGCCATTGGTCCGGAACGGACGCAGGGTTGTCAAGATATGCTTCGTATTGCTCTTCGACATACGGAGCATTGCCGCCGAACAGATAGGAGTTCAGCTGGAATTGCTTCATCGTTTCCGACATTTACGCTCACCTTTCTTCGAGTTTCTCGAGAAATAGCGGGTTACTCAACCTTCCGCGCCACGGCCTGACCGTTTAGCGGATTGCGAATCAAGTCTGCTTGGAAGGACCTAAATCATGCATCCGCGGAGCATAGCACATAAGTGATACTCCCCATAAGATGCAATGCGACACATCATCGCACGCAAACCCTTACACCACGGGCGTTCGCGGCGCTTTGCAACTTCAACAACAGTCTCTTCCCGCACTGCAGGGCAATCCCCGCCAGTCTTGAAAACGAATGCAAAAAAGCCGCCCAGACAGCGGCGGCTTTCTTGTTTTCTTACATGCATTGCAGTGCGTGAAAAAGTTTCAACGGCAAACTTTTACTCGGCACCGGCTTCGCGGCTTGCGCGGCGACGCTCGTGCTCTTTCAGGTGACGCTTGCGCAGGCGGATCGACTGCGGCGTGACTTCCACGAGTTCGTCGTCGTCGATGAATTCGACTGCGTATTCGAGCGACATCTGGACCGGCGGAACCAGACGCACGGCTTCGTCAGTGCCCGAGGCGCGCACGTTGGTGAGCTGCTTGCCCTTGATCGGGTTCACGACGAGGTCGTTGTCGCGGCTATGGATACCGATGATCATGCCTTCGTACAGCGCGTCGCCCGGCTTCACGAACATGCGGCCGCGATCCTGCAGCTTCCACAGTGCGTAGGCGACAGCAGCGCCGTCGTCCTGCGAGATCAGCACGCCGTTGCGGCGCTCGCCGAGCGTACCGTCCTTGACCGGACCGTAAGCGTCGAACACGTGGCTCATCAGGCCCGTGCCGCGCGTGAGCGTCATGAATTCGCCCTGGAAGCCGATCAGGCCACGGGCCGGAATACGATATTCCAGACGCGTGCGGCCGCGACCGTCCGACGCCATGTCGAGCATTTCGCCCTTACGGCGACCCAGCTCTTCCATCACGCCGCCCTGGTGGCCGTCTTCGACGTCCACGGTCAGCAGTTCGTACGGCTCCTGCTTCACGCCGTCGACTTCGTGCAGCACCACGCGCGGACGCGACACGGCCAGCTCGTAGCCTTCGCGGCGCATGTTTTCGATCAGGATGGTCAGGTGCAGCTCGCCGCGGCCCGACACTTCGAACGTCGTTTCGTCGCCCGTGTCCTTCACGCGCAGCGCGACGTTGTGGTTCAGTTCCTTCGTCAGACGGTCGCGGATCTGGCGGCTCGTCACGAACTTGCCTTCCTTACCGGCGAGCGGCGACGAGTTCACGAGGAAGTTCATCGTGAGCGTCGGCTCGTCCACCGTGATCATCGGCAGCGCTTCGGGGTTGTCCACCGCGCAGATGGTCGCGCCAATGCCGATGTCTTCAATACCGTTGATCAGCACGATGTCGCCGGCTTCAGCCGACTCGACCTGCACGCGCTCGAGGCCGCTGAACGCCAGCACCTGGTTGATCTTGCGGTTCATGACCTGGCCTTCCGGGCCAAAGCGCAGCGCAACCGGTTGACCCGGCTTGATGCGGCCACGCTTGATACGGCCCACGCCGATACGGCCCACGTACGCCGAGTAGTCGAGCGAGGTGATCTGGAGCTGCAGCGAGCCTTCCGGATCGGCGTCGCGAACCGGCACGTATTCGAGCACGGCGTCGAACAGGGGACGCATGTCGCCTTCGCGCGCGTCCGGCGACAGCGAAGCGTAGCCGTTCAGGCCCGAAGCGTAGACCACCGGGAAGTCGAGCTGCTCTTCAGTCGCGCCGAGCTTGTCGAACAGGTCGAACGTCTGGTTGATGACCCAGTCGATACGCGCGCCCGGACGGTCGATCTTGTTGACGACGACGATGGGCTTCAGACCCAGCGCCAGCGCCTTCTTGGTCACGAAGCGCGTTTGCGGCATCGGGCCTTCGACGGCGTCGACCAGCAGCAGCACCGAGTCGACCATCGACAGCACGCGCTCCACTTCACCGCCGAAGTCGGCGTGGCCCGGGGTGTCGACGATGTTGATGTGGGTGCCTTCGTACTCGACCGCGCAGTTCTTCGAAAGAATCGTGATACCACGCTCTTTTTCGATGTCGTTCGAGTCCATCACGCGCTCGGCGACCTGCTGGTTGTCACGGAACGTGGCGGTCTGACGGAGGAGCTGGTCGACGAGCGTGGTCTTGCCGTGGTCGACGTGGGCAATGATGGCGATGTTGCGAAGGGCGCGGGACATAGGAACCTGGGTACAGTTGAGTGCGTCATGCGGGCTCGACGGCGGGCCGCACACAGTAGGGCTCGGACGCCGCCCAGCCCTGCTGCCGGCGGCGTTTGGGAACGCTCGTGGCGGGTCGGGTCGCGGGTCGGTTCGTCAGGGCTGCCATGACGCACTTTTGGGAACCTGAAATTATAGCACGCGTTGATGACTTGATCGGACACATACACGATCTCGAACGCCAGTCTGCGGTTTCAGGACAACGCAGGGGCTGCGCCCTGCCCGCCTGATTTTCTCACGTCCATGCCCTGCGCATTAAGACCCTACTTAGCAAAGGTTTCTCAGCGTTGAGACAATAAACCTTGCCGCGTCAACTAACGGACCCTATAATGCCTGCCTGGTCAACCATTGCAGTTGCAGCAGAACCATGACGGATCCGACTCCCACGCCGCCGCCCGAAGTCCGCGATTACGACCTCGGCGAAAGCGTTGGCTATTTGATTTCCCGCGTGCGCTCGTCCATGTCGAACCTGGTTACGCAGCGCACCGTGGCAGAGCTTGGCGTCACCAGCCAGCAGGCCAGCGTGCTGTTCATGGTGGCGAGCGGCAAGTGCGTGCTCGCCGCCGAACTGGCGCGCGAATACGGCATCGACGCCAGCGCCGTGACGCGCCTTGTGGACCGGCTCGAAAAGCGCGGCCTGCTGCGCCGCGTGCGCAGCTCCGAAGACCGCCGCGCCGTGCGTCTGGCGCTCACGCCCGATGGTGAAGTCATCGCCGCGCGCATGCCAGCGATCTTCACGAGCGTGACGGATGAGCTGTCCAAAGGCTTCACGCCCGAGGAAGTGGGCTTCCTGAAGAGCATGTTGCGGCGGATTCTGGTCAATAGCTGCGAAGCTAACCAGAATGCGAACGCCGCCGGTGCAGCGTCAGGCCAGCAGACGGCTGACAATTAATGCGCCTGACCGGCACCGAAGATAGATGACGAGGCAGGCAAATTTGAAAGCGTCACACGGAAAAATGGCTGCATCGTCCAGTATCACCACACCCTCTCACGCAACGAGACGAGCAATGACATCCCTAACCCAGTTTGCGCCAGCGCACACCTGTCGAGCAGCGGTGGCTACCGCGGTCGCAGCGCTCGCGCTTTCGGGCTGCGCAAACTACTTCGGCATCAAGAGCGACAAGACCCTCGCGCAGCCGCAACAGTTCGAGACCTCGCAGAGCATTCCCGCACAGGGTGGCCAGTGGCCCACGCTCGACTGGGCGCAACAGTTCGGCGACCCGCAACTGCCGAAGCTGATCGACGAGGCGCTCGAAGGCAGCCCGAGCATCGCGCAGGCGCAGGCGCGTATCGCCAAGGCGTCGTCGTATATC
>NZ_DASZJJ010000246.1:0-36674 GCF_035948235.1 Paraburkholderia sp.
ACTCGTTCTAACGTCTGAGGTTTGTTAGAGACGCCGGCACATGCCGGCGTTTTTCCGTTATCGATCCATTAGTGATCCATATCGTTTCGCTTCAAGAGGTTGCAGCATGCGCCGCCTTCCCTCCCTTTCTGCCCTGCGCTCGTTCGAAGAAGCCAGCCGGACCCTCAGCTTCACCAAGGCGGCGCAGAACCTGCACGTCACGCAGGGCGCCATCAGCCGCCAGATTCGTCTGCTCGAAGACTACCTGGGCACGCCGCTGTTCATGCGGCATCATCATCGGCTGGAAATCACCGCCGCGGGCAAGCGCCTGCTGCCGACGCTACAGGCTGCGTTCGACAGCATCGCCCATACGCTCGATACGATCCGCGCCGATCCGTCGAACAGTCTGTTGAGCCTTAACGCGGCACCCACGCTCGCGACGCGCTGGCTGACACCACGCCTGCGCGATTTTCAAACGCTTCATTCCGATCTGCGCATCTCCATCACGAACGAATATGGACCGCTGCACGGCAGCGAGCGCAACGAGGATTGCCAGATCCGCTTCGGCATGGAGCCGCTGCCGGGTGGACAAAGCACGCTGCTGATGCGCGAACGTCATGTGCTGGTGGGGTCGGCGCGCGAATTTTCCAATGCACCCGATAGCGCGGAAGCCTTGCGCGAAATTCTGGCGCAGCATCCGTGGCTCTATATCCTCGATATCGACCGGCGTTTGCTGGTGTGGGAAGCGTGGCTCGAAGCCGCGGCGCTCGACGTAGAAATGGCGCCGCGTGGGGAGCTGGAATTCAGCACGCTGGATCAGGTGATTCATGCGGCGGTGGCAGGGCTGGGCATCGCAGTGGCGGATCGGCACATGATCGAGCAGGAGCTGGCGAACGGCACGCTTGTGCAGTTGAGCGAAGTTGAGGTGAACGGGCCGTCCGGGTACTGGCTCGACGTGCGGCCCGAGGTGCAGGAAACCGTGCGGGTGAAGAATTTCAGTCAGTGGTTGATTGGGCGGCATGCGGTGAAAGGATAGATTCAATGCAAAAAAACCGCCACGCTCTCACGTGGCGGCCGCCCTCAGACTAGGCAAAGCGCGCGGCCAGGCCGCGCGCAGAGCGCAGAGAAATCTCAGTTCACACTCAGATCACCCCAACCCACCCATCATCAAGTACTTCGTTTCGAGGTACTCATCGAGTCCATACTTCGACCCTTCGCGTCCCAGGCCCGATTCCTTCACGCCGCCAAACGGCGCCACTTCGGTCGAGATAATCCCCTCGTTGATGCCGACCATGCCGCTTTCCAGCGCGCCCGCCACTCGCCACACGCGGCCGATATCGCGCGAATAGAAGTAAGCGGAAAGCCCAAAGTCGGTATCGTTCGCGGCCTGGATCGCTTCTTCTTCCGAATCGAAACGGAACACCGCCGCCACCGGACCGAACGTTTCTTCGTGGGCAAGCATCATGCCCCCATGCGCGCCGGTGATGATAGTCGGCTCGTAGAACGTGCCACCCAGCGCGTGCGCCTTGCCACCGCACACGATCTCGCCGCCCTTCTCGCGCGCATCGCTCACGTGGGCTTCCACCTTGCGCAGCGCCGCAGCATTGATGAGCGGCCCCTGCGTCGCGCCCGCTTCCATGCCGTTAGACACCCGCAGCGCACGCACCGCCGCCGTCAGCTTCGCGACGAAAGCATCATGCACGCCGGCCTGCACGTAGAAGCGGTTCACGCAGACGCAGGTCTGCCCCGTGTTGCGGAACTTCGACGCCATCGCGCCCTCCACGGCGGCATCCAGATCGGCGTCGTCGAACACGATGAACGGCGCGTTGCCGCCCAGTTCGAGCGAGACCTTCTTGACACTGTCCGCCGCCGCGCGCATCAGCAGCTTGCCCACACGCGTCGATCCCGTGAACGAGATCTTGCGCACCGCCTTCGACGCCATCAACGTGTCGCCGATCGCAGGCGCGTCGCCCGTCACCACATTGAACACGCCGCGCGGGATGCCCGCTTCTTCGGCCAGCACCGCCAGCGCAAAGGCGCTCAGCGGCGTTTCCTCGGACGGCTTGAGCACCATCGTGCAGCCCGCCGCCAGCGCCGGACCCGCCTTGCGCGTGACCATCGCGAGCGGGAAATTCCACGGCGTGATCGCGCCGACCACGCCCACGGCTTCCTTCGTCACGACGATGCGCGCGCCTTTCTTCGGCGCGGGGATCACGTCGCCATAGGCACGCCGCGCTTCCTCGGCAAACCACGTGAGGAAGCTCGCGGCATAGGCCACTTCACCGAGCGCTTCCGCGTACGGCTTGCCCTGCTCCGCCACCATGATGCGCGCGAGGTCTTCGCGATGCGCCAGCATCAGTTCGCCCCAGCGGCGCACCTTCGCGCCGCGCTCCGCTGCCGTGGCGTCGCGCCAGGCGGGGAACGCATGCGAAGCGGCAGCCACCGCCTGCAGCGTTTCGCGCGCCCCTGCACGCGCAACTTCTGCAAGCGGCTTGCCCGTGGCCGGATCGATCACCGTGAAGGTCGTGTCGCTGGCGACCCATTCGCCGTCGATAAAGCTCGACGTGCGCAGCAGGCGCGTTTCCTTGAGGCCGTCGATCATGCTGCGATCTCCAGGCGGCGCGACGCGCGCGGCACGCGCGGAATGCGCGCCGTCACGTAGTCGTTGATCACGTCGCACGGCGTGTAGTTGCGATCGAGCTCATAGAGTTCGTCGGCGTCGAGCTTCGTGTCGAGCGCGGCGAGTGCGCTGTCGAATTGCGCGACGGTGTCTGCGCCCACCAGCATCGACGTGATACCCGGGCGATTGAGCACCCATGCCTGGGCGATCTGCGCGCACGACACGCCACGCGCTTCGGCAACGTCCGCCACCGAAATCGCCACGTCGCGCGAAGCCTGATCGTCATACATCTGCGTGGTGAAAAAGTCCGTCTGATTACGCACCGACTTCGCATCACCGGAAAGCAGACCGCGCGCCAGCGGGCTGAACACCGACACGCCCACGCCCTGATCCTGGCAGAACGGAATCATCTCGCGCTCTTCCTCGCGATACGCGCAGTTCAGTTGCAGCTGCATATTGATGGGTCGTGCGAAGTTATAGCGCTCGCAGGCCTGCAGGATCTTCGCGAACTGCCACGTAAACATCGTCGACACACCGATATAACGCGCCTTGCCCGCACGCACGATATCGTTGAGCGCGTCCATGGTTTCTTCAACCGGCGTATTCACGTCGAAGTAATGCAGCATGTAGACATCGACGTAATCGGTCTGCAAACGGCGCAGCGAACCGTCGATACCATCCATGATGTGCTTGCGCGAATGACCCTGATTGTTCACACCGCCGCCAATCGGGTAACCCACCTTGGTGGTCAGCACGAGTTCGTCGCGCTTCGCAATGCGCTTGACGATGCGGCCCACTACTTCTTCGCCCACGCCAGTCGAGTAGAAGTCGGCGAGGTCGATGAAGTTCACGCCCGCTTCCAGCGCGTGACGCACGATCGGCTCGCTTTGCTCTTCGTTATAGATCCACGGTTTCCAGTCCGGCGTGCCCATGTTCATCGTGCCGAGGCACAGGCGCGACACTTTCAGGCCCGAACGGCCGAGTTGCACATATTGCATCGTAGTCACCTGATAGAAGGATCGCGACTCAGGCCGCGCGGGCCTTGGGCGTATAGAACGGATTGCTGATCTGATCCTTGATCTTTGCAATGTCGTCGAGCTTGGGCAGCCCGTTCATCGCCGCGCGGATCGCAGTCTTGCAGGCGACGTAGTTGTTCTCGTAGACGGCGTCGAGGTCGTCGCACGACCAGTTCACCCAGTTCGCGGTGACGATGCACCATTCGTTTTCCGCTTCCGGCGGCAGCGTGCCGTCGAGCATCGCTTCCGTAACGGCCTTCGCGATGGCCGCCTGCGAGGCGCCCCACGTTGCATTGCCGTGCAGATCGCCGCGAATATCGGCCTTGTTTACGTAGAGCGTGGCGGGCTTGACCGGCACATTGGGCTGCGCCACCACCATAAACGGCACGTGACCTTGCGACGGCGAAGAAAGGCTGTTCGTGAACGCCTGACCCACCGGGCCGCTGCGCGGGCCGATCATGATGTTGATATGGGCCGCGTTTACGCCTGGTCCTGCAAAACCTTCGCCGATATAGACTTCCATGGCTTTCATTTTGACTCTGTCTCCTGGGGTGCCGGTGTCTGATTGATGCGCCGCAGCGTACTGCTTTTGCGATGCAGGCTGCGCGTCGAAACGAATTCCAGCACACGCCATGCACGCCAAAAAGCTATGAAAATTCATGGGGGCATGACGCCGGATCATCGGCATGAGATCAGGTAATGGTTCGATGACTTTTCGTGGCTTTCTCAACCCAAAATGCTGCCGTTAGACTCTGTTCGCGCCGGATCAAAAAGCCCGTTCCATGCAGCGGCAATGCTGGCGACCCCGACACCAAGAACGGAGGAGACATGAACAGAATCACCCACGCAGGCGTACGCCTTGCCGCCGCACTGGCGCTCACCTGCGCCGCCACCAGCAGTTTTGCAGCAGGTAACGCCGCGCCCGGCTGGTGCCAGGCCGGCAAGACCGTGAAGCTTGCGCAGATCACCTGGGAAAGCGGCGCGCTGATGACCGAAATGGTGCGCACGGTGCTTGAAAAAGGCTACGGCTGCAAAACCGAAGTCGTGCCGGGTGCTACCGCCGCCACGGAAACCGCGCTCACCAATAACGACCTGCAGGTGTGGGCCGAACACTGGACGGGCCGCAGCCCGATCATCGCGCGCGGCCTGAAAGACGGCAGCGTGAAGCTGGTCGGCGAACTGATTCCGGGCGGCGACAAGGAAGGCTGGTACGTGCCCGATTACGTCATCAACGGCGACGCCAAACGCGGCATCAAACCACTCGCGCCGCAACTGCGCTCGATCTCGCAACTGCCGCAATACAAGGATCTGTTCAGCGACGACGAGGAACCCGGCAAGGGCCGCTTCTACAACTGCCCGGCGGGCTGGGACTGCGAGCGCTTCAATAACCGTCTGATGTCCGCCTACAAGCTCGGCGACGATTACACCAACTTCCGCCCCGGCACCGGCGGCGCGCTCGACGCAGCGATTGCCTCGGCCTACGAACGCGGCAAGCCCATCCTGTTCTACTACTGGCAACCGGCCGGGCTGATGGCGAAATACCACTTCGTGCAGCTCGCGGGCGCGCCCTATTCGGACGCCTGCTGGAACACCATCGCCGACCCCAAAGGCACGCCTTGCGCTTCGGCATTCAAGGTCTCGCACCTGAAGGTCGCGGTCTCCACGCCATTCTTCGAATCCGAACCCGGCGCGGTTTCGTTCTTCGAGAAGGTCAGCCTGCCGCTGCCGCTCGACGAACAACTGGTCCAGCAGATGCACGACAGGAAGCTCGACGCCTCCACGGTCGCGCGCAGTTTCTTCGAGCAGCACCCCGAAATCTGGAAGCAATGGGTCACGCCGGATGTCGCGGCGCGCGTGCAGGCCAGTCTGAAGTCCTGATTACCTTGCCCGCATCACAGTCACACGCAGAATGAGGCTCACCATGGGATCTCCCTTTCTTCACCTGTCGATCGCCGATTGGGTCAACGATCAGGTCACGGCGTTCGTGCAGCAATACGGCGACGCGTTCCATAACTTCAGCGTGCTGATGCTGCGCGATGTGC
Source organism: Paraburkholderia sp. (assembly GCF_035948235.1). Taxonomy (GTDB): domain Bacteria; phylum Pseudomonadota; class Gammaproteobacteria; order Burkholderiales; family Burkholderiaceae; genus Paraburkholderia. Next base: position 5,658 of record NZ_DASZJJ010000246.1, read on the forward strand.
TCGTGCCGCTCGAAGGCCTGCTGCGCGCCATGCCGCCCCTGCTCGTGCTCGCCCTCGTGGGCCTGTTGAGCTGGCACGCCTCGCGCCGTGTAGGCGTGGCGCTGCTGTTCGTCGGCCTGCTCTGGTTGATCGGCTGCTTCGGGCTGTGGGACAAGCTCATGCAGACCTTCGCGCTGATGGTGGTCGCCACCGTGATTTCCGTGGCGCTGGGCGTGCCGCTCGGCATTCTGGCGGCGGGCAGCAGCACGCTGCGCCGCATCCTGCTGCCGGTGCTCGACGTGATGCAGACGCTGCCGAGCTTCGTGTACCTGATCCCGGTGCTGATGCTGTTCGGTCTGGGCAAGGTGCCGGCGATTCTCGCGACCGTGGTGTACGCACTGCCGCCGCTGATTCGTCTGACCGATCTGGGTATCCGTCACGTCGATGGCGAGATCGTTGAAGCGGCGCGCGCCTTCGGCACGACGCGCACGCAACTGCTGTTCGGTGTGCAGTTGCCGCTCGCGCGCCCAAGCATCATGGCCGGTATCAACCAGACCACGATGATGGCGCTGTCGATGGTCGTAATCGCCTCGATGATCGGTTCGCGTGGCCTCGGTGAAGACGTGCTCGCAGGCATCCAGACGCTCGATGTGGGCAAGGGCACGCAGGCCGGTATCGCCATTGTGATTCTTGCGATCGTGATCGACCGCATCAGCCAGGGCTACGGTCAGGGACGCCGCACGCGCGGCCTCGCACGCCAGAGCAAGCAGCCTTCGCGCATTCCGTTCCGGCGCGCGCGCAACCAGGCCGACGCCAATGCGGCCGATGCGTCCAAGGCCAGCGACCTGAGCGGTCAGCCCGCCAAATAAGGCGCTCTGACGCTGTACATATGCGCGGTCTAGCCGCGCAGTACCCCTGAATTCGCAAAGAGGTAACGAACATGAGCGGCATCGAAGTCAAACACGTGTACAAGATCTTTGGCGCGCGCGACGCGAGCCAGCGCGCGCTGGAGCTGCTGCGCGGCGGCGCGGGCAAGGCCGAAGTGCTGGAAAAAACCCGCTGCAATGTGGGCCTGAACGACGTGAGCCTGTCGATCGGCTCGGGACAGATCTTCGTCATCATGGGGCTGTCTGGCTCGGGCAAATCGACGCTGGTGCGCCACTTCAACCGGCTGATCGAACCGACCGTCGGCGAGATCCTGATCGACGGCAAGGACGTGCTCAAACTCGACGACAACGGCCTGCGCGATCTGCGCCGTTGTGGTGTAAGCATGGTGTTCCAGAGCTTCGGACTTCTACCGCATCAGACCGTGCTCAATAACGCGGCCTACGCGCTCGTCACGCGCGGCGAAAAGAAAGCGGCGGCGCTGGCGAGCGCTCGCGAATGGCTCGGCAAAGTGGGGCTCGGCACCTATGGCGATCACTACCCTGACGAGCTTTCCGGCGGCATGCGCCAACGCGTGGGCCTGGCGCGCGCGCTCGCCGCGAACACCGATGTGCTGCTGATGGACGAAGCGTTCTCCGCGCTCGATCCGCTGATCCGCACGGAAATGCAGGACCAGTTGCTCGAACTGCAAAAGACGCTGCAAAAGACCATCGTGTTCATCACGCATGATCTCGACGAGGCGCTGCGAATCGGCAACCAGATCGCGATCCTGCGCGATGGCCGCCTGATCCAGTGCGGCACGCCCGAGGACATTCTCGAACGCCCTGCCGATGACTACGTGCGCCGTTTCGTCGAGCGCCGGGGTGCTGCAACCCACGCGGCAACGCACTAACCCGTTCATGCGGGCGCTCTACGGCCTGCTGGGCGGCTACACGGTTCTCGTCTGCGGCAACAGTCTGCTCACCACGCTGATCTCGCTGCGCATGCTGGAAGGCGCGCATGGCGCGCTCGGCGTGGGTCTGGTGCAGTCGTGCTATTACGTCGGCTTTATTGCGGGCGCGCTGGGTCTCGGTCCGCTGGTCGGGCGCATCGGGCCGCAGCGCGCCTTCATTGGCTTTGGCGCGCTCACGGCGCTGGCTGCGCTCGGCTACCTCTCCTTCGATTCGCCCGACGCATGGGCCGCGTTGCGGTTCGTGACGGGCTTCAGCATGGTCGGCGTGTTCACCTCGATCGAAAGCGGCGTGAACGGCGCAGTGCCGAACGAACGGCGCGGGCGCGCCTTCGCGCTCTATCTCGTGCTCACCTACCTGGGCGTGAGCGCCGGGCAATTCCTGCTGGGCGTGGCCGCGCCGGGCAGCAATGTCGAACACGCCCTCGTCAACGGGCTCTACGTCATTTCGCTGATTCCTGTCGCGTTGATCGGCGACTGGCAGCAGAGCGTGCCGCCGCCCGTGACCGCGGCCGCCGCGCGCGCGTCGCCGCTCGCCACGCCCAAGCGCCCCACGCTGCTGCTCGACGGCCTGCGCGAACTAGCGCGCGTCGCGCCGCGCAGTGTGCCTGCCTGTATCGGCGCGGGTCTTTTGTCGAGCGCGTTCTATGCGCTCACGCCGGTCTATCTCGCGCGCATCGGCTTTCCGGCGGGCGATATTTCGCACGCGATGGGGATCGTGCTGATTGGCGCGTTGCTTTCGCAGTGGCCGGTGGGGCGTTTATCCGACCGGCTCGGGCGGCGCGCCACGCTCGGCGTGGTGTCGCTCGTTGCCGCGGTGGCCGCCGCCGCGCTGATCGTAGTGCGCGCGCCCTGGCTCGTCGATACGCTGCTGTTCCTCTACGTCGCGCTTACGTTCACGCTCTATGGCGTGATCGTTTCGGACGTGAACGATCACGTCGATCAGACCCGCCGCGTGCAGACCAGCGCCACCTTGCTGCTGGTGTTCTCGCTGGGCGGTGCGGCGGGGCCGACACTCGCATCGCTTTTCATGCGCCTGCTCGGCCCAGGCGGGCTTTATATATTCGCGCTGGCAGTCACGCTTGGCCTCGCCGCGCTCTCACGGGCGCGACGCTGAATGAAAAGCCGCCGCAAACCGGCGCGGGCTGCAGCGGCCGGCCCGGCCACTCCCGCCGCCGGTCCCGGTATACTCCGTCGTTTTGGCGCCGCGCCTTTTAGAGATGGCGCCGCCCGCGAGGAGACGACCTTGAAGCGAAAGATGCCGGCGCTGAACGCCCTGAAGGCGTTCGAAGCGGCAGGCACGAGCGGCAGCTTCACCCGCGCCGCCGAGCAGCTGAACGTGACGCAGAGCGCGGTCAGCCGCCAGGTGCGCCAGCTTGAAGAACAGCTCGGCGAAACGCTGCTCGAACGCCACCATCACCGGCTCGAACTGACCGAAGCCGGGCGCGCGCTATTGCGCACGCTCCAGCAGTCGTTCGACCGTATCGAACTGACGGTGCGCACGATCCAGCAGAAGAGCGACCTGAACCGCCTGCGCGTGAACGCGCCGCCGACCTTTGCGAGCCGCTGGCTGGTGCCGCGCCTTACGCGCCTGCACGCGCGCCATCCCTCGCTCGAATTGAGCCTGACGACGGCCCTGCAGGACACGCTCGCCGATTCGACCGCGCTGGACTGCGCGATCCGTTTCGGCGATGGCGAATGGGATGGGCTGGAAAGCTCGCTGCTGATGCACGAATCGCATATCGCGGTGTGCTCGCCCGCGCTGCTGGCGAACGGTCCCGTCGATCTCACACAGCAAACGCTGCTGCATGTTCTGGCGGCGGAAAACCAGCGCTATATGACGTGGCGGCACTGGCTGGACGCCGCGCGCATCGAGGACGTGGACACCTCGGGCGGCTATGAATTCGATCTGCTCGACCATGCGATCCGCGCAGCCATCGAGGGGCTGGGCGTAACCATGGCCGATCGCAACATGATCGGGCGCGAACTGGCCGATGGCCTGCTCGCGCCGGTGCGCGACATCCATGTGGATGGTCGGCAATCCTACTGGTTCGTGGTGCGGCCCGAACAGAAAGCATCCAGGCCGCTCCAGCTTTTCAGGCAGTGGCTTCAGGACGAGATCGCCGCCGCACGCTGAACGTTGCCTGCGAGACTACGCGCGGCGATCGCACGGTCCGCGTCTTCGAGGATCAGGTCCGCGCCCTTTTCCGCCACCATCATGGTCGGCGCATTGGTATTGCCGGACGTGATGTTCGGGAAGATCGACGCATCGACCACGCGCAGCCCGTCGATGCCGTGCACGCGCAAACGCGCATCCACCACCGAAGTTTGCGCGTCCGGGCCCATCGCGCAGGTGCCGCACAGGTGATAGATCGAACCGCTCTGCTCGCGGAAGAACTTGAGCATGCTGGCGTCGTCGGTGACTTCGCCTGCGGGCGTGACTTCTTCCACCGTGATGTCCTTGAGCGCCTTCGCCTGCATCAGCTTGCGCACCAGACGACTGCCTGCGATTGTCTCGTCGCGGTCCTTCTGCGTCGACAGATAATTGCCGCGGATCTTCGGCGCATCGGCGACATTGTTCGAGGCAATCTCGACCGAACCACGGCTGGTCGGCCGGCACGGATTGAAGCAGACGAGAAAGCCCGAATACGGCTCCGGCGTCAACTGCGCACGGCTTGACTTAGGAATCCGATACGACAGCGGATTGAAATACACCTGCATGTCCGGGTGTGCTTCGTCGGCCTTCGTGCGGAAGAAACCACCCGACTGGTTCACGCTCATCGAGAACGGCCCCGTGCGCTTGAACAGATACTGCATACCGAACTTGAGCTTGGTGGCCCAACTGCTGAACGCGTCATTAAGCGTCTTCACGCGCGAGCGATAGTAGAAGCTCACGCACAGATGGTCCTGCAGATTCTGGCCCACTGCCGGCAATTCATGCACCACGCCGATGCCGTTACGCTTGAGCAGCGCCGCCGGTCCCACGCCCGAGAGTTGCAGCAGCTTGGGCGAATCCACCGCGCCCGCCGCCACGATCACCTCACGGTTCGCGTGGACGGTGCGCTTCGCGCCCTGCTGCATGAACTCCACGCCCGTCGCGCGCGGCGTCTCGCCGCTCGTATCGAACAGCACGCGCGCCGCCTGTGCGTGATGCTCGATCTTGAGATTTGGGCGCTGCCCAGCACGATGCAGATACGCGAAGCTGCTGGACGCACGCTGGCCGTCGCGCGTATTCACATCATAAATGCCGACGCCTTCGAGCTTCGCGCCATTGAAATCGTCATTGCGCGCATAGCCCAGTTGCTCGCAGCCTTCCAGGAAGGTCTGGCAGATCGGATGCGCGCCGTCTTTCATCGGCGTGATGCGCACGGGGCCGTTGGCGCCGTGCCACTTCGTGTCGCCCAGCGGGTGCGATTCGAGCTTGCGGAAATACGGCAGCACGTCCTGATACGACCAGCCCGGATTGCCAGCCGCCGCCCAGTCGTCGAAATCGCGTGCGGCGCCGCGCACGTAGATCATCGCGTTGATCGAGCCCGAGCCGCCCTGCACCTTGCCGCGCGGCGCGTAGATCTGGCGACCCGCGAGTTCCGGCTCCGGCTCGCTGTAGTACATCCAGTTATGGACCTTGTTGTAATACAGCTTGGCGAAGCCGATGGGGATCTTGAACCAGAACGAGTTGTCCGAGCCGCCCGCTTCGAGCAGCAGCACCGAATGGCGCCCCGATGCCGAGAGCCGTTCGGCGAGAATGCAGCCCGCCGATCCCGCGCCCACAATGATGTAGTCGTAATTCATCGCATACTCCAGCGCTTATCGTTGCTTATCCGCGTGCGGGCGACGTATCGCGCACGTCGGCCGGCTGGCTCGCCATCTGCAGATGCAGGCGCTTGCCCGTGTACGGCGAATTGGCGCGCACCACGTCCATATTCAGCTCGACGCCCAGACCCGGCGCCTTCGACGGAATGATGTAGCCCTCTTCCCACTGGATCGGCTGCTTGAGGACTTCCGCGTGGAAGCCGCCCCATGTGCCGATGCTTTCCTGAATCAGGAAGTTCGGCGTGCAGGCCGCGAGCTGGATGCTGGCTGCCGCGCCAATCGGCCCGTTGTAGAGATGCGGCGCGATCTGCGCGTAATAGACCTCGGCGAGCGTGGCCACTTTCTTCGCTTCGAGCAGACCGCCCACGCGCGCGACATTCAACTGGATAATCGATGCCGCGCCCGCTTCGAGCAGTTTGTGGAATTCGTATTTCGTGGTCAGGCGCTCGCCCGCCGAAATAGGAATGCTGGTGTGGCGCGCGACTTCGGCCATGGCGTCGGGCTGGCCCGGGGGCACCGGCTCTTCGAACCACAGCGGGTCGTATTTTTCGAGGCGCTTCGCCAGACGGATCGCCGACGACGGCACCATCTGCCCATGCGTGCCGAACAGAATATCGGCCTTGTTGCCCACGGCTTCGCGCACCTTGCGGCAGAACGTTTCGCAGCGATCCAGCACTTCCAGCGAAAGCTGATGACCCGAATACGCCGTGTACGGACCGGCCGGATCGAACTTCACCGCGCTGAAACCTTGCTTGACGTTCTGCGCGGCGCATTCGGCGGCCAGATCGGGATCGTCGTAGTCGTATTCGCCCTTCGAGTTCTTAGGATAAAGATAGGTGTACGAACGGAGTCGCTCATTCACCATGCCGCCGAGCAGTTCGTAGACCGGCTTGTCCGCCGCCTTGCCGATGATGTCCCAGCAGGCCATTTCCAGGCCGCTGACGATACCCATCATCGTGAGGTCGGGGCGCTGCGTAAAGCCGCTCGAATACGCTTCGCGCCACAGGCGCTCGACATGATGCGGATCGCGGTCGAGCAGATAGCGCGAGAACGCGTCTTCGATGGCCGGCACCATCACGTCCGGATGGAAGGTAGCCGCATAGATTTCACCGACGCCCTGGATGCCACAATCGGTTTGCAGCGTGACGAAGATCCAGTACATACCGCCGAGGTGCGGAGGAGGCACCGCGACGACGTGGGTTTGCATTGCAACGACTTTCATAATTCGAGCGTATTCAGGCAGGTTGTGAATGGGACATGCGCTTGAGCACGAGCGCGGCGATACCGCCAAGCGTGCCGATAGCCGCCACGTAGGCGAAATAGAACTGATAGCCGACCATGCCTGCGTAGTGCTCCGTGATATAGCCGTTCAGGAGCGGCAGGAAAATGTCCGACGAATAACCGATCAGGGAAACCAGACCAATGGCGAGACCCGTGATGCGCATGGGAATCGCGCAGTAATCGAGCAGCGTCCAGTAGAGGCCGCGAATCGCGTAAGTCATCAGGCCGATGAAGAGCACGACCGCGCCGAGCAGCGCCATATTGCGCAGCGAAGGCAGCAAGATCAGGCCGATCAGCCCCGCGACTGCCAGGAACATCGCCCAGATCAGCACGCGCAGATTCGACAGGCGGTCGCCCAGATAGCCGCCACCAATGCCGCCAAGCGGACGCATCCAGAGCTTGAGCGTCGTGACCATGCCGGCCGCTACGACCGTCATATGCATCTCGCCCTGCTGCAGATACGCGGAGAAGCTATAGGTCGCCCAGAAAATCTGGTAGCCGCAGAACACCACCGCCGCCACCAGCCAGAGTTGCGGAATCTTCGCGAGCGTCGCGAGATCGTTCAGGAGCGCGCCGCGTGCCGGGGTTTGCGTTGCATCGGCTGCGTTTTGCGCATCATCCTGAACAGGCGCGGCGTCCTTGAAGAAGCTCATCAGCGCGCCAATGCCAATACACGTGAACGAATACAGAAAGATCACGTGACGCAGACCCGCCGCTTCGCCACGGCCCGAACCGGTTGCGGCGGCGAACAGCGCAAGCGCGACGGTGGCGAGCAAGGCTTCGACCAGACCGCGTCCGCCGTCGAGCAGGCCGAAGAAGCGGCCCTGTTCGTTGGCGCCGGCGATCATGCGCACGCGCTTGAGCACCGAGGCCCAGAACGTCAGGCCCGTCGTCAGGCCCCAGCAGCAGAAGATCACCAGCAGCACATGAAACGAAGGCGCAGTCGAATACCAGAGTCCCAGCGCGCCCGTGCCGATCAGCGAAAAGCAGATCAGCAGACGTGGCGCAACGCGGTCGGCGAGCCAGCCGCTTGGCAGATAGGACAGAAAGAAGATAATGCCGAGCACCGAGTAGAGGTAGCCAAGTTGCGCATTGTCGATATGGAACACATCGAGCATCGTGGTCTGATAGACCTGGCGCAGATAGAGAATCGGATAAATGGCGCCCGCGGCCAGCACGAGCAGCAGCAACTGCCCGTAGCGCTGCATCGTGCCTGAGGTGGTGGGAATGGACGAGGCGTCGGCGCGCGGCGAGGCCGCCGGCGCGATGGGTTTCGCGATGGACTTCTGCAAGATTGTCTCCATACCGCAGACTCGCTTGCAGGCTCACCCGGTGGGCGCCTATACAGCGGTCGGCGTTTCTTCAAGCGAGCGTCCGTTTGCGGCGAACGCTCTTCACCTATTCGCTCAGTTATCCGAACGAATCAATCTGGTCTTTCTAGAACGGCATCACGACAAGGCGCGTCTGTGTAAATTCGAGCATGCCGTGCTTGCCATCGTCGCCGCCCAGGCCCGAGCGCTTCCAGCCAGCGTGATAGCCCTGATACGGGTCCGCAGGCGTGCGGTTGACGTACAGCTCGCCGGCCTCGATCTCGTTGGCAACAAGCATCGCCGAGCGGTAACGCTCCGTATACAGCACCGACGACAACCCGAACTGATGATCGTTGGCCATGCGCAGCGCGTCGTCGAGCGTCTCGTAGGACAGCACTGGCAGCACCGGACCGAAGATCTCTTCCTGCACGATCTCCATATCCTGGCGGCAGGCGCTCAGCAGCGTGGGCGGATAGAAGTGGCCCGCGCCTTCCGGCAGATAGCCGCCCGTTTCGATCTTTGCACCTTCGGCCACGGCACGCTCGACCATTGCGTGAATCGAGGCACGCGCCTGTTCGCTGATGAGCGGGCCCATGTGGGCGGCGTCCACCGAGCGATCGCCGAAGCTCACGGCTTGCATCTTCTCGCGCAGCAATTCGACGAAGCGCGCATGGACCGATGCCTGCACATAGACGCGTTCGATGGCGGTGCAGAGCTGCCCGCAGTGCGTGGTCTTGGAGCGCACGATGGCCGTAGCGGCCGCTTCGAGATCGGCATCGGCTTCGATGATGGCCGGCGTCTTGCCGCCCAGTTCGAGCGACGGACGCGCGATATTTTCCTTGCAATAATCCAGGACCTTGCGGCCCGCCCCAACGCTGCCCGTAAGCGAGATCATCCCCACGCTGCGATGCGTGCAAAGCACCGCCGCCGTGTCGTGATCCATCGCCAGCACGTTGAAGAGGCCCGGCGGCAGTTGCGCGTCCTGGGCGGCGCGCGCCACTTCGAACGCCGAGCAAGGCGTATTGTTGCTGGGACGCGCGACCACGGCATTGCCCGTGATGAGCGCCGGCGCGATCTTGCGCAGCAACGAGTAAATCGGGAAATTGAACGGGATCAGGCAGGCAGCGACGCCAATCGGCTCGCGCATCAGGATCAGATTTTCGTTGGCGCTGTCGCTCGGGATCACCTCTCCTTCGATGCGGCGCGCCCACTGTGCGTGGTAACGCAGGATTTCAGCGGCGTAATGCGCTTCGGAGGTGGCGTCCGCGACGCTCTTGCCGGACTCTGCTGCCAGCACCGCGCCGATCACCGGCGAGCGGGCGTCGATCGCATCGGCGAAACGGGCGAGGATTGCGCCGCGCTCCGCGGCGGGCAGACGGCGCCAGCTACGTTGCGCCGTGGCCGCGGCCTCGACCGCGCGCGTCGCGTCGGCGGCGCTCGCGGCGCTCACGTGGCCGATCAGCTCGCCGGTCGCCGGATTATGGACGGCGATGCGCTGCGCGTCCGTTTCGAGGAATGTCCCGTTAATAAAATTGTAATCTGATCGCATGATGTGAATGCCTGATCGTCGCCTCTAAGTTGGGCGCAGTATCCCGCCGTCGCGGAATGGCTCACAAACGATTAATTGTCGAGGGAAGCATGCGGAAAACGCATGCTTCCCTCAGGCCCGCCCGGTAAGGGTTTCAGCCCTTACCGGCGGCAAGGTTGCGCAACATTTTGCGCACTTGAACGGGGTCTGCGCTCCGGCACTCGTATACCCGCGAAAGGACTCGTAAGGCTTCCGGTAAAGCGCCCCTTTGATTGTTGCTTCATGGCGCACCACCAGGCGCGAAGATTCGATGCGCCGCCACGGAATGCGCTTTCGGGCGGCGCACCACGGGGGCGGCCGCTGCGGCGGCGCGCACCCTCCTCTTCGTTTCACTGTGCCAAGGAGGCCCCACATGACCGGTTCCATCGGTTCCAGCAACCTCACCCGTCCCTCGTCGCTCGAGCCGCTTGCGAATAATCGCAACTCGAAACCCAGCGGCCTGCAGCAACCGGCTGGCAATTCGTCGGCCCGCCCCGAGACCGTGCAACCGACTCCGGTCGGCCCGCTCGGCCATACCATCAACACCACTGCATGACCGCTGCGTCGATTGTCGTGTCGTACTCCCAGGTAATGTCCAGGCTGACTGCCATGCAACTTTCCAATGGCCTCGCGCGTACCGCGTCAGCCCTTTTGCTCGCCAGCCTCGCGCTGCCGCTTGACGGCTGCGCAGTCGTGGCATTCCCCTGCCGTGTCGTCTCAGCGACGCTGAAGGTCGTGCCCGTCGTCGGTCATCCGGCGGCGATCCCCTTCGACGCGTGCGCGGCGGCAGTCGATTAAGCGGAGCTGCATCATGAAACGGGCGTCGTGGTTTGTCTGCACGTCAGGAGCAATCGGCGCGCTCTGCGCCAGCATGCTCGCCATGCCGGTGTGCGCTGCGGCTGCAGGCACTGCGGCGTCCGTTATTGCGCCCGCTGCCACCCAAAACGCGCACAAGGCCGAGCTTGAGCAAGCCCAGCAAAAGTCGGCGAATCCGCCGCCATCGCATGCGGCATCATCTGCGCCGTCGCAACGTCGTGCTGCGGCCGCGCGCACACGTGCCGCCGTGCAGAACGATACGCCGTTCTCGTTTCGGGGCATCTCGCTAGGCATTACGCTCAATGCGCTGCGCGAGGCGAACATGATCCGCGCCACGCCGCACGAGAGCACGCTGGTGTGCGAAACCGACGTGGCCGGCGGCGACATCGGCATGATGCTCAAGAGCTATGCGAGCCCGACCATCGCCTGCCGCTGGGCGCATCGCACCTCGAATGGCTGGTCGCCGTCGCTCGCGGTCGTGGCGGGCGCGCCGGCCGTGGACCATGTGCTGCGTTTCGCGCACGACGCGCCCGGCGAGCCGCTGCGGCTCTACGAAATGTCCTTCGTGGTGGACAGCATGACGGCGTTCGATCTGCGCGATCTGTTCGCGGCGCGTTACGGCAAGCCGAGCATGCGCGGCACCACCGACGTACCGCTGCTCGTGTGGGACAACGCTTCGAGCACGATCACGATCTGCGTGCTGCCCGATGGCGGACATGCCACGCTCACCTATCTGCTGAAACCACCCAGCCCGCGCCCCAAGGGCTTCGAGCGCGCGTTGAAAGTCAGCCAGTTCGACGAAGGCTGACCACCGTCTGGCCGATAAACCGAGCCCGCCACCAACGCGTATCCCGACGAAAATGATGAAATCTTCCCGCGCTCAACACCTTCCGATTACATCGGATTCCTTATTTTTTGTTACGAACCGGAAGGCCGCGAAATATTCCTGGCCTTCCGTGCTTGCGGGCGCAGCATTTGCGCTGTCGCTCGCGGGTTGCGCCACGCCCGATTCGATTGTCGATACGCCAATGTCGCCGCCACTCGCCGAAGCGCCGCTCAACGTGAACACGAGCGGCTCGATCTATCAGGCAGGCACGTCCATCGCGCTGTACGAAACACCGCGCGCCCAGCACATCGGCGAAGTACTGACGATCCGCCTGTCGGAAACCTATACCGGCAACGACACGGCCTCCGCCGCCGCCAAGCGTTCGAGCGACATCACGGCGACCGCCGCCGATCAATCGACCGGCACGGCGGCGCGTCTCGCGCGCCTCTTCAATATCGGCTCGGCCTCGACCAGCTTTGAGGGCAGCGGCAGCCACACGCTTTCCAGCGGGATGAACGGCACGCTGGCCGTGACCATCATCAGCAAGACGCCCACGGGCAATCTGGTGGTGTCCGGCGAAAAGATCATTGCGATGAGCGGCGAGCATCAGCGCCTGCGCCTGTCGGGTATCGTCAATCCCAACGACGTTGAGGCCGACAATTACGTGGATTCGGGCAAGATCGCCAATGCGCGCATCGAGGAAGTCGGCCATGGCATGCTCAACGACGCCACCACCGTGGGCTGGCTGCAACGCATGTTCCTGAGTGTGCTGACGTTCTGAGTGATTACCGATTCTGAACAGACGTAAAAAAGGGCGGATCGCTTCACAGCGAACCGCCCTTTTTTCTTATTCGTCTTCTATCTTTACCTCGTTTTTATATTCGCCCTTGTACTCGCTGTAGCGCTCCGCCACGCCCACTTCTCCATCTGGCACGAATACATAACCGTGGCCCCAGACTGTCTGTAGATAGCGCGGTTCGGACGGATCGGTTTCGATCAGCCGGCGCAGACGCCAGATCGCCACATCCAGGCTGCGGTTGCGGTAGCGCCCCGCTTCGCCATAAACGATTTCGATGATCTGCTCGCGCGAAAGAATCGTCATCGCGTGATTCACGAACAGCTTCAGAAACGCGAATTCGCTCGAACGCAGCGGGATGCGTTCCTCGTCGCGATAGAGTTCGCGCGAGCGGAAGTCCAGCTCGAACGGGCCGAAGCTGAACGACGCGCGGCTCTCTGGCGCGCCCGTGGCGCTCGCCACGCTGCGACGGCGCATTACCGTGCGGATACGCGCGGCCAGTTCGCCCGGATCGAAGGGCTTGCCCACGTAGTCGTCGGCGCCGAATTCCAACCCCAGCACGCGATCGATGACCTCGTTGCGTGCCGTCAGCAGGATCACGGGCAGATCGTCGCCGCTCGCGCGCAATTCACGCAAGGCGCTGATGCCGTCGACCTCCGGCATCATGATGTCGAGCACGACAACCTGAGGCCGCTCCGAACGAAGCTTGTTTTGCAGGGCGCGCGCCGACGGCAGCGCGGTGACGGTGAAGCCGCGCATCTGGAGATACTCGGCAGTGACGTCGCGCACGACGGGATCGTCGTCGACGAGGAATACGTTATTGGTCATGCGCAAATCGTAAGGGACACGCCACGCGTGGCAAAGACCCCTTACCTTCCCATTCCTTTCCTGAATTACGCGGCGAGAAAGATTACTGGCCGCTCGAAGCCTGCTCGAATGTGCTCGCGAGGCGCGTCTGATCCACCACCATGCTGTCGATCAGGCCCTGAAGCTTCACAGTCGCGCTGGAATAGCGGTCCGTACTCAGTCCGTGCACCTCGTAGCGCGCCGTCACGGCGATACGGTTATGCAGGAAGATCGTCATATTGATGGTGGAAAGATAGGCCTTGCTGTCGTCGCTAAAGGTCGGGCGGCCAAATTCGATCGACGCGTTATAGACCAGCCTGCCCGCGCAATTGGCCGGCTCCGTGCCGGGACTATAGAGATCCGAGCGCACGCCGCGCTGCGCGAGCGCATATTGCAGCGAGGGCACGAAATCGGCGGCCGTCACCATCGGATTGATTTCGATGCAGACGTCGGTGAGATTCACGGGCCGTCCCGTCACGAATTTCGGCGACGAGTAATTCGAGGCGACCGCGTAACCGGCCTGAATCACCGAACCGGTGGCGTCGGCGGCCGTGATCAGCGTCCACGCGCAGCCATTGAGTGCGAGCGGCGCGGCGAGCGCGACGACGCAAAGTGAGGAGCGGATAACGTTGAGCATGGCGGCAGAGGCAGAACGCGTCGATGGGCTGCACGGCGCGCGCATTGATGTGGCGCGGACGGCAGGACTCGACGTGCATCATCGCGGCAACGGGCGATAAGCGATGGCGCAGATATCGGCCAATGTTGAAAGTGGCTTCCCAGTTCTTCGCAAATCTCCCCTGAAGTAAGCAGTTTTGCGCCGCGTTGGCGTTGCGTGCGTTATCCGGCACGGTATCGCAAGCGAAACACACACTTCATCTCTTACCACTCACACCCCATTTGAAATGATTCGTAAGCGATTCAGCAATCGCCCCGTTGAGCGAGGCTTTGTGTTGAGGACGCTGCGCTATCGTTTTCCTTGCGGCGCAGTGCGCCGTGGCGACGCCGGACGAGCCGCCTGTCGTCCCCTGCCATTTCAACATCATCGTGTCCGCCATGAACCGAGAACTGACCAACCGCGCCGAATCTTTCCTGCCTCGCGGCCTCAGCGCCGCCGCGCTCGCACTGTTCGCTACGCTCGCCGTTTCGAGCGCAGCGCAGGCGGCAAGCTTCCATTGCCCGCACAACGCCTCGGCGTCGGAGCGCATCGTCTGCACCGACCCGACGCTGTCTGCGCTCGACGACAAGCTCGCCGCGCTCTATAAAACAGCGGTCGACGCCACGCCGGACGCCACCGCGCTCGAAGCCGATCGCGTCACGCAATGGCAATGGCGCCAGCACAATTGCAAGGACAAGGCTTGCGTGACGGACTGGTATAACCGCCGCATCGCCGAACTCGAAGGCGATTACAAACACGGCCAGCAAGCCACCGTGCAACGCGTGAAGGATGGCGTCGCCGATCAGCATCTGGCGCCGACCGCGCGTGACGCCGTGCTGGAAATGAAGGGTATCGAGCCCGCCGTCAAGCGCACCGACGCTAAACACGACGACGCAAAGCACAACGACGCCGAAGCCAACGCCGAAGCGCTGCGTCTGCGCAAGATGCCGAGCGGCGTCGCCGCCGACGCGCGCCAGAAGCGCATCGCCGACGCACTCGCCAAGCACATTCCTGCCGCCGTGCCGGCGCCGTCCGCATCGAATGCGCAGGCCAACGCCGCGTCGAGCAAGGCGATTGCGAACGCAACGAGCGTGGCGTCGATCGACGAAGTCATCGCACAGGCGAAGGACAAGCCCGTCAAACAGGTATCGGGTGCGACCCCGGATGCAAAGACGGCTGCGCAAACGCCGGTTCAGGAAGCCGCTGTCGCGGTGAAGTAAACAACCGGACATGCCGCTGTTGTGGCCCGTTTGTAAGCGAAGGTAAGAATTAGTCACACCGGTGCTATTCATCGAAACGTCGACATCAAATAAAATTTCACGATGAGTCCACACGTTCTCATCGTCGACGACGATCCGGTCGTGCGCGATCTTCTTTCCCGCTTCCTGCGAACCCACGGCTTCCAGACATCGGTCCTGCACGAGGGCACCCACCTCGCGCGGCGGCTCGAGCTCGAACGGCCTTCGGTCATCGTGCTCGATGTCATGATGCCGGGCACCGACGGGCTGCGCACGCTTGCCGCGTTGCGCGCGCAAGGCGACGACATTCCGGTGATCTTCGCCTCCGCGCGCGGCGCGGTGACTGACCGCATCGCCGGGCTCACGCTCGGCGCGGACGACTATGTCGCCAAGCCCTTCGATCCGCAGGAACTGCTGCTACGCATCCAGACGGTGCTGCGCCGTCATGGCGCCGTGCCGCCTAGCGCACCGGAAGCGCGCGAGCGCTGCCAGTTCGGTCCGTTCGAACTGGACTTCGCCACACGTGCGCTGCTGCGCGAGGGCGAGCGCGTGCCGCTACGCGACAGCATCTTCGCTCTCCTGAAGATTTTCGCGCGCAACCCCTACCGCGTACTCTCGCGCGTGCTGATCCACGATCTGCTGCGCGAAGACGGCGTGCCGTTCAACGACCGCAGCCTGGACGTGCCGATCTGGCGTCTGCGCCGTGTGATCGAAGACGATCCCGCACAGCCGCGTTTCGTGCAGACCGTGCGCGGCAAGGGTTATGTGTTCGTGCCGCTGCGCGAAGACGATATCGATAGCAACGGCGTGGCCGATGCTGCACACGCCGGTTCATGAACAATCCGTTGAATACGCTGTTTGGGCGCATGGCCCTGATGTCGGCGCTCGTGCTGTTTATCGTGCAGGCATGCTGGTTCGTCATATTCGCGCCGCAGCCACGCCGCCATGAGGTCGAGGGTTTCGAGCGCGGTCTGCTGCTGATGCTGCACGCCGCCAACGGCTCCGCGCCCAATGAAGTGGAACTGGCGCCGGCGTTGCGCGTGCATCTCGTGCCCACCTGGAACATGCCCGCCGATGTGAATCTCGAAGTGCCCACGCGCGAGCCGCTCGCGGATCTGCGCAAGCAGTTGCTGCGGGATCTGCCGGCAGGCACCGAAATTCTCGCGGATATGCGCCATCAGCGCGGCGGCGCGTTATGGGTGCGCTTTACGGGCCACCCCACGTGGATCGTCGCGCCCGTCGATCTGCCGCCGCCGCCCAACATTCTGCCGGTTGCCGCTGGCCTGCTCGCCATGTCGCTGCTGGTCGCGCTGCTCGCCGTGTGGCAGATGCAGCGTCCGCTCTCGCTCGTCGCGCAGGCGGCGCGCGCGTTCGGCGGCGGTCATCGGCCCGAGCCGGTGAACGAACAGGGGCCGCGCGAACTGCGTGAGTTGATTGGCTCGTTCAACCGCATGATGAAGCAGCTCAACGAAGCCGACGACGATCAGGCCGTCATGCTGGCCGGCGTCGCGCACGACCTGAAATCGCCGCTTACGCGTATCAAACTGCGCGCGTCGATGCTGGGCTCCGACCTCGAACGCCAGCAGCTTTATCGCGAAGTCGATTCACTCAACGACATCGTCCAGCAGTTTCTGGAATTCGCGCGCCAGCGGCCCGAATCCGGGCCTGAAGTGGAAGTGGATGCGCTGCTGCGCGAGCAATATTATTCCGACACCGGCAGCGACGAAGACGTGCTTTTCAGGCTCGATCTGCGCGCGGGGCCGGCGTTCCGCATGCCGCGCACCTTGCTGGACCGGCTGATTTCGAACCTCGTCGATAACGCGCTCGAACACGGCGTGCCGCCTGTAGAGATCGCGACGCGCCGCGAAGGCGCGCAATGGATTATCGAAGTACGCGACCACGGCCCAGGTATTCCCGCCGACCGCGTGGCGGCGGCGATCAAACCATTCGTGCGCCTGGACGAAGCGCGCGGCGGCGAAGGCCATTGCGGCCTGGGACTCGCGATCATCACGCGTCTGGTGCGCAATCAGGGCGGCCAGTGCGATCTATCTAATCACCCCGAAGGCGGCCTGCGCGTGCGCATCGCGCTGCCCGCGCTCTAAGCGCCCTCTCCTGCAGTCCCCCTGCTCACTTACACCACGAGGCGGCCGCGCAAGCGCCCCACTGTCACCGAATCGAGACCCAGGCCGTTCTGCAGGTAACGATTGATATCGCCGAAGCTTGATTGCAAGGCATCGCAGGCGGCCTGCAGATAACTCGCCTGCACGGGCGGCGTGAGATTCTGCGAATCGATCGCGCTCGAGCGCCACGCATTCGTCAGAAGAAAATCCTGCACGACGATTTCGAGCGGCACGTTCGCGATCAGCAACAGCAGCGCCGACGCCCAGCCCGCCACATCGACTCCGTTACCGCCAACGATCAATTGCGGCCCCGGCGCCTGAGCAATTTGTTCGAGCAGCGAGCCGTAGGCGATGCATTGCATACGCCCCGTCACCAGTTCGCGCCATTGCGCCTGCATCGCCGCATCCAGCTCATTCGCCGAATAGCCCGCGAATGAGCGCGGCGTGGGCTCGCCCAGCACGTTGAGCGAGACGCGGTTCGCACTCGTCAGCATGATATCGGGCGTGCTGTCGTTCTCGGCGGGCGTGCGCAGATCGTAGACGCAGGCGAACGCCATGCGCTCGAGCGTCACCGCATCCGTCGTATTGGGCGTGAGCGCGTCGGAGCGATACAACAGTGCGCGACGCACGTGCGCGCCGTCGCTCGTCGAATAACCGGGCGACGCGCCGCCAATGTCGCGGAAATTCGCAACCGAATTCACCACGGGCGTGGGCGCGAACTGCGGCCCCGTGCCATCCGAATAGTCCCCGCCACATGCGCTCAAAAGCGTGCTGGCGCAACCACCCAGCGCCAGCACGCTCATCGTGCCCTTTAGCAGCCGGCGGCGCGGCGGGCTGGCCAGCGTCCCTGCGGCGCCGCGCGCGGCAGGTGTGATGCCACTGGACATGGCGCCCTGCAAACCTTTGCGCAAGTGTCTGAACGAAGGAGAACTGGCGGAGAAAGGAAGCGTCATTGATAGAAAGCGAGTGAGGGGTGCTCGCGTTCCGGCGAGCACGCGGCGGCCATGCATTTCATGCCACACGCGTAAAAATTGGAAAGCTGAAGTTTACCGGCAGACGGGACTAAAAAGGTTACATCGCAAGACTCCGTAATAATCCGTATTACCTTGCATTGCGCCGCAAACGCCGGGCGGCGACATCATGCCGCGTCATAAAGGCCGCGTCACGGGCGTTTTCGCACACAATTATTTCTATTCCTTTCCAATTCGGCAGACCCGGAAAGTTTGCATGAAACACCTTGTTTGCTCGCGCCTTAGTGGGCTTGGGACGAAGCGAAAACCCCTTGATTTCATTAACGAAACTTCCAATTACTTCCAAAATATTATTCTTGACGCTCAATCTGCCGCTTCTATAATCGCCCGTGAAATTCAGGCATGGACGCCACGCTGTCGCGGCAGCGGACTATTGCCCATGGGAGTGCAACGTCATGTACAAAGGCAGTGTCACAGAAGAGGCGCGCGAGGTCATGCGCGCGATCGAACTGATCCAGCTTGGCGCACGCATGCCGGTACTGGAAAAAGAGCTCAATCTTTCGCGCAATCGTTTGATCAGGCTCTATCGCGAGCTCAAGGATGCATCGCCACCCAAGGGCATGCTGCCGTTTTCGGCAGACTGGTATTTCACATGGCTGCCCAATATTCACGCCTCGCTGTTCTACAACATCTTCCTGTATCTCCGGGATGAGGCGAAATGCAGCCGGCTCGACGCGCTCACGCGGGCGTACCGGCTCTATCTCGAACATTGCGACTGTGCAGAAACCGAACGCGTGCTGAGCTTCACGCG
This sequence comes from Paraburkholderia sp., assembly GCF_035948235.1. Lineage (GTDB taxonomy): Bacteria > Pseudomonadota > Gammaproteobacteria > Burkholderiales > Burkholderiaceae > Paraburkholderia. The sequence goes on from NZ_DASZJJ010000246.1 coordinate 24,521, forward strand.
CGCGTGGACGCTGCTGCGCTTTTTCGAAGGCGGCCTGCTGACCCTGACGCGTTGCGGCACCTGTACAGGCCGTTTTGTGCGCCCGGTGCGCGAAGCCAACAAGCCCTACACCTGTTGCGTCTGCGCGCCGCCCTCGCGCGCGGGCGTAACCCGCGCCGTGCTGGAGAGCCGCAGTCTGGAAAGCGCCGCGAATTCGCGTGCCGGCACGGATATGGCGCTGCTGCCCACGCCTCACGCGGCCTGATCTCCTCGCCCGATCGACACACGCGGCTCTACACGTCGCTGTATTCCACGTCGTCCAGCGCGGCGCGAATGGCGCCCGCGCCTGGACCGCACACTGATTCGCCATCCTGATCGATTGACGATGCCGCTCGGAATATCGTGCATTTCCATGCCTTATTCGCGAGGCACTGTGGCGCTCCGGCATGGGAATATCGGGGCGTCGCGATAAAGCGATGAATTAGAAGAGGTGAAAAATGGAAATCGGCAGTTTGGCGACGACCGCGGGCGACGGCGCCGCGTACACCCGCAACAGTCACGCGGATGTCACGACCACCACACAAAACGGGGTAGCAAAAACAGACGCGAGTGGCACTGGCGCGCCAGCGACGCAGGACGATGCGGTGGAAATTTCACCGCAGGGTTACGCTGCGGCGTCGGATGACGCATCGACGGACACATCGACCGATGCTTCCACCGACGCTGCAACAGACACATCGACTGACGCAACAGCTGACGCAACGACCGACGCAACCACGGCCGCGTCAACCGACCCGTCAAGCGATGCTGGAGAGAGCATGGAACAGGCGAACGCGCAGCCAATGCGCTCGCTGGTCTATGGTGCGCTGGGGCTGGCGCGGCCCGACCAGCCGCCCGACCCCAACCACGCTTATTCGATCGGCCGATGGCTTGCCGCGGGCATCACCATCGGCGGCCTGATTTCGATCTTTATCTGAACGAGGCGAATCGCCGCCTCATTTCAGAGCAGTCGCTGCGTGGGATGCTTCGCCAGAAAACGACGCTGGCGAAGATAACCCACTGCAGCGAGCGCCGCGCAGCAGCCAAGCGTGGCAACCACCTCGCGCCGGTGATCTTCGCTGAGCACCATCACCACGAAGGCGCCGCCAATCAGCAGCACCACCAGCACGCCGAGGAACGGATGCAGCCACATCCTCACCTTCAACGGCCCGGCGGCAACCAGGCGCCTGTGCAGGCGCAACTGGCTGACGGCAATCACGAGATACACGAGCAAGGCGATCGCGCCCGTCGTCGACAGCAAGGCATCGAAAACATACTTGGGCGCCAGATAATTTGCCCCGCAAGCCAGAAACGCCACGAGACTCGACGCCATCACCGCGCGCGCCGGTACGCCGTTGGCGGTCGTGCGCGTAACAAAGCGCGGCGCCTGACTTCTGCGTCCCAGCGAATACATCATGCGCGACGCCGTGTAGAGCGCTGAATTCAGGCAGCTACCGACCGCGACCAGAATCAGGCCATCAGTAATCAGTTGTGCATAGGGAATGTGGAAGCTGCGCAGCACGGCTTGATACGCACCCAGGCGAGTCAGATCGGGATCGTTCCATGGCACCGTGCAGATGATGACCAGCACCGAGCCGATGTAGAAAAGCGAAATACGCCACACCACCGACGTAATCGCGCGGCCAATTTCTCTGGCGGGGTTTTCCGATTCAGCAGCGGCAATCGTGACCACTTCGGTGCCTAGGAACGTAAACATCGTCGTCAACAACGCGCCGACGATCGGCGCCATGCCGCGCGGAATAAAGCCCCCGTGTGCAGTCATGGTTTGCCACGGCGCGACACGCACAGACGGCAGCAGGCCTGAAATCGCGGCAATGCCGCAGCCGATGAAGAGCACAATGCCGCTCACCTTGATAATCGCGAACCAGAACTCCAGTTCGCCGTAGTTCTTCACACTCGCAAGATTGGCGACAGTGAGCGCCGCCGTCACCAGCACGGAAAGCTGCCAGACCGGCACATCGGGCACCCAGCCGTTCAGGATATGAGCGGCGGCGGTCGCTTCCAGCGGCACCACCAGCACCCAGAACCACCAGTACATCCAGCCGATCGTGAAGCCGGCCCATGAGCCGATCGCCTTGTCCGCATAGGTAGAAAACGATCCGGAATCGGGCATGGCGCAGGCCATCTCGCCGAGCATGCGCATCACCGTGACGACCAGCAGGCTGCCGAACACATAGGCGAGCACGGCGGCCGGTCCCGCTTCGGCAATCGCGTGCCCCGAACCGACGAAGAGTCCCGCGCCGATGCTGCCGCCGATCGAAAGCATCACGACATGCCGCTGCTTGAGGCCATCGGCCAGCCGGTGCGAAGCCGGGCCTGCGCCAGCGCGCGGCCCGGCATTTTCGAAACCGGCGGTTGCGCCATCGATCAAGCCAGGTTGCCCATCAATCTGTCGCATCTGTCTTCCTCCGTGTTTTTCGGGGACATCGTCAGACATTCGTCTGATCGCTTTCATCATCCGGAGCCAAAAACGGCCGATATAGAACCGTTCCGACCGTCCGTATAACGGTTGCGACAGCCCTGCGCCGTCCGCCCCGCTCCACCGTACCCCTGCGCCAACCCAGCTCGTAAACCCTTATTTTTGCTCCGTCTAATTCAAACCTATACTCCGTCTACAATTTGTATACATCGATGTTTGACGTCGGAATACCGGACGCCAACCGACGGTCTGGAAGACGCCGTCGCGCTGTATGGGCCCGAAGGACGGCGCATGAAGCTGATGCGCAATCGCCCGAAGGTGTAGTGGGTTTGATTGGAATTAAAAATGCAAACGGTTACCTCGCTCCCCGCGGACGACAGGATGTGTGGCTGGTATCACACGAGTCGCGCGCGCACACCCAAGGCCGGCCACACGGGCGAAACGAAAGCCCGCTGGGCCGTGATCGGCGCCGGTTTCACGGGACTTGCCGCAGCCCGGCAGCTCGCCCTGAATTTCCCCGACGATGAAGTCGTGCTGGTCGAAGCCCAGGAAGTGGGCTATGGCACTTCCGGGCGCAATGCCGGTTTCGCGATCGATCTGCCGCACGACATCGGCGCGGACGATTACATCGGCGACATCGACACGGCAAAGACCACGCTCAAGCTCAACCTGCTCGGCCAGACCATCCTGCGCGAGCTGGTCAGCGAGCACGGCATCGATTGCCATATGAGCGCTTGCGGCAAATATCAGGCGGCCGTGGAAGAGCGCGGCGTGGCCGTGCTCGACGCCTATCGCCGTGGCCTCGACAAGCTGGGCCAGCCGTATGAAGTGATCGATGGCAAGGCGCTGCCGGAGCATATCGGCACGTCGTTCTATCGCAAGGCGTTGTTTACGCCGGGCACGGTGCTGGTACAGCCTTCTGGCCTCGTGAAAGGTCTAGCCGATTGCCTTCCGCCCAACGTTAAGCTGTACGAAAAAACACCGATCACCGAGGTGGAATACGGCGAGAAAATCGTACTGGCGCATCGCAATGGCCGCATCGTGGCCGACAAGCTGGTGCTGGCGAATAACGCGTTCGGCATGCGCTTCGGCTTTCTTGAGCGCACGATGCTGCCGGTGTTTCTCTACGCTAGCCTCTCGCGAGCGCTGACGGCGTCCGAGCAGGCCGAACTGGGCGGCAAGCCGTTCTGGGGCGTGATTCCCGCCGATCCGTTCGGCAGCACGCTGCGCCGCACGCACGACAACCGCATCCTGGTGCGCAACAGTTTTTCGTTCAATCCAGACGGCCGTCCCAAGGAGCAATACCTCGCCCGCTTCGCGGACCGCCATCGCCTGTCGTTCGAACGGCGCTTCCCGATGCTGCCGCAAGTCGATTTCGAATACACCTGGAGCGGCTCGCTCGCACTCTCGCAAAACCACAAGGGCTTTTTCGGGCAACTCGCACCCAACGTTTATGGCGCGCTGTGCTGCAACGGCCTGGGCATCACGCGCGGCACGGTGACCGGCACGCTGCTGGCCGACTGGCTTGCCGGCAAGCCCAATGAACTGACGAATTTCCTGCTTGAAACCTCCGGGCCGAACAAGGCGCCCCCCGAGCCGTTCCTCTCCATGGGCGTCAACGCAACGCTCTGGTGGGGGCAACGCAAGGCAGGACTGGAGAGCTGATTCAACCGGTTCAACTGATTCGCAAATCGACTGCGATGGAACGCGATAAATCGGCATGGACGTAGACAGACCGATCGCATCTCATACGAAGTACAGGACGCAGCGAACGTGGTTCGGACCACGAAACATAGCGTCCCATTTCATGGAAGGAGACTGGCAATGTCGAACAATCATGTATCCATCGAGGACGTCCCGCTCAATGGGTTCCATCAGTTGCTGACCATCCGTTCGAGCGGTGGCTGGCTCATGGATGGCTATGTCCTGAGCATCATCGGCGTGGCGATGGTGCAGTTTTCCGCCGCGCTCGGTTTGACGAGCTTCTGGGAAGGCATGGTGGCCGCTTCGGCGCTCATCGGCATCTTTGTGGGTGGCTTTGCGGGCGGCTGGTTGTCCGACCGGCTCGGCCGCCAGAAGCCTTATTTTTTCGGGCCAGTCATCTTTTTCGTGTGTTCGCTCGCGCAACTCTGGGTGCACTCCGGCGAGGCGCTTTTCGTGCTGCGTTTTCTGATTGGCATTGGCGTGGGCATCGAATATCCCGTGGCCGGTTCGCTGCTGGTCGAATTCATGCCGCGCAAGTACCGCGGCCCGCGTCTGGCGATGCTGACGATCATCTGGTTCCTTGGCGCGGCGCTCGCTTATATCGTCGGCAATCTGATTCTGGGCAGCGGCGCGCCCGACGCGTGGCGCTGGGTGCTGGCGAGTCCCGCCGTGATCGGTCTCGCGCTGTTCGTCGTGCGCATCGGCACGCCTGAATCGCCGCGCTGGCTGCTCAGCAAAGGCCGCCGCGCCGAAGCCGATGCCATCATCAAAAAGGTCTACGGTCCGTCGTTCTCGCTGAAGAATCTGCCCGAGGAAACCGCTGAAAAGAAGGTCTCGCTGTGGGCGCTGCTGCACTCCGGTTATGGCAAACGCATGTTGTTCGTCACGGTGTTCTGGAGCTGCTCGGTGATTCCGGTGTTCGCGGTCTATTCGTTCGCGCCGCGCGTGCTCGAAGCGCTCAATCTGACCGGTCGGTGGGAGTCGTTTGGCTCGGTCGCCATCACGTTGCTGTTCGTGGTCGGCTGCATCATCGCCACACGCATCATCAATGTGATCGGTCGCCGCGCGATGGTAATCCACAGCTTCCTGTGGTCGGCGCTCGCACTGCTCGCTCTGGGCGCCTGCTCGAACGGCGCGGCAATTCTGATTCTCGTGCTGTTCGGCGCGTATGCGGTGTTGATCGGCGGCGCGCAGGTGCTGCAACTCGTGTACCCCAACGAAATTTTCCCGACTGATATTCGCGCCTTCGCAGTAGGCATGGGCGCGTCGCTTTCGCGTATTGGCGCTGCGATCGGAACGTGGCTCGTACCCATCGCGCTCAACAGCGTTGGCATCGGCAACACCATGTATGCGGCAGCCGCGGTGTCGTTCGTCGGTCTGGCCGCCTCGCTTGCCCTCGCGCCGGAAACGCGCTCGCTGAGCCTGCAGGAAGCCGCATCGCTCAATCACTGACCTCTCATGGTTATTTTCACGGAACACTCATCATGAACTTCGAAGGCATCTATACCCCCGCCATCACGCCCCTCGACGCCGCTGGCCAGATCGACAAAAAGGCCTTTGCCGACGTACTCGAATCGCTGATCGCAGCCGGCGTGCACGGCATTATCATCGGCGGCTCGACGGGCGAGTATTACGCCCACACCGCGCAGGAGCGCTTCGATCTGGGCAGCCTCGCGAAAGAAGTGATCGGCTCGCGCACGTCACTGATTATCGGCACGGGCGCTGTGCGCACGGAAGATTCGGTCGAGTACGCGAAAGCCGCCAGGGCCATCAAGGCCGACGCGATTCTCGTCGGCTCGCCCCCCTATGCCCTGCCGACCGAGCAGGAAAATGCTGAGCACGCGCTCGCCATCGATCGCGCGGCAGACCTGCCGGTCATGCTGTACAACTACCCTGGCCGCATGAGCGTGTCGATGGGCCGCGAGTTTTTCCGCACTGTGACTGCAGCGTCGAAGAACTTCGTCGCGATCAAGGAAAGCTCGGGCCAGACGGGCCAACTGCACATGCTGGCGCGCGAATTCCCCAATCTGGCCGTGTCGTGCGGCTGGGACGATCAGGCGCTGGAGTTCTTCGCCTGGGGCGCGCGTAGCTGGGTTTGCGCCGGCTCCAACTTCCTGCCGGCCGAGCATATCGCGCTCTATCAGGCGTGCGCCGTCGAAAAGGATTTCGACAAAGGCCGCCGCATCATGTCCGCGATGCTGCCGCTCATGGACTTCCTTGAAGAAGGCAAATTCGTGCAGTCGATCAAGCATGGCTGCGAAATCATCGGCCTGCGCAGCGGCGGCGTGCGCGCACCGCTCAAGGGCCTCAACGACGACGAGAAAGCGCGCCTGCAAACCATCGTCGCCGAACTCAAGCGCGAAGTCGCATCGGTTGCCAGAGGCCAGCACTGATGGCCGACCTGCTCTCTGCGCAGCAATACGCCGCGCTGGCCGCGCAACTGGAGTTGCCAACCCAGGCCTTTATTGACGGCAAATTCCAGCCATCCGCTTCGGGCGAAACGTTCACGACCACGAACCCGGCCACGGATGAAGTGCTCGCGGAGATTTCCGCGTGCAACGCAGCCGATGTCGATAGCGCGGTCGCCAGCGCCCGAGCCGCGTATCAGGATGGCCGCTGGCGCAACCTGCCGCCCTCGCGCCGCAAATCGATCCTGCTCAAATTCGCCGATCTTCTCGAAGTGCACGCGCACGAACTGGCGACCATGGAGAGTCTTGACAGCGGCAAGCCGATCCGCGAATGCCAGAACACCGACGTGCCCGAGACGATCCATACGATTCGTTGGCATGCCGAACTGATCGACAAGATCTACGATTCCACCGCACCGGTCGGGTCGGCCGCGCTCTCGCTGGTGGTGCGCGAGCCGATTGGCGTGGTCGGTCTGGTGCTGCCATGGAATTTCCCGCTGCTGATGCTGGCGTGGAAAATCGGCCCGTCACTCGCGGCAGGCTGCTCCATCGTCGTGAAGCCCGCGAAGGAGACCACGCTCACCGCGCTGCGCGTGGCGCAACTCGCGCACGAAGCGGGCGTGCCTGCGGGCGTGTTCAACGTGTTGCCCGGCGGCGGCAAGGAAGTGGGCGAGCCTTTGGGCCTGCACATGGACGTCGATATGGTGAGCTTCACCGGCTCCACCGCGACGGGCCGACGCTTCCTGCACTATGCCGCCGAGTCCAATCTCAAGCGCATTGTGCTAGAGTGCGGCGGCAAAAATCCGGCCGTGGTGCTCAAGGATGCGGACGACCTCGATGCCGTCGCGCAGCACGTCGTCAACGGCGCGTTCTGGAATATGGGCGAAAACTGCTCGGCATCCTCGCGTCTGATCGTGCATGCCGACATCAAGGACGCCCTGCTCGAACGTATCGGCGTGCAGATGCGCGAATGGAAGATGGGCGATCCGCTCGATCCGGAACACCGTATCGGCGCAATGGTCAGCAAGGCGCACTTCGAGAAGGTGCGCTCGTATCTGGAGCAGGCGCAGACGGAGCAACTGCATGTTGCTTTCGGCGGCGACACGGAGCGCGGGATTTTTGTGGAGCCGACCGTGGTGGATGGCGTCGGCGCGAAGAGCCGTCTGTTTCAGGAGGAGATCTTCGGCCCGGTGCTGTCCGTCACGACCTTCAGGGATATCGACGAAGCCATCGAGCTGGCCAACGACTCGGTCTATGGTCTGGCCGCTTCGGTCTACACGGGCAACCTGAACCATGCGATCCGCCTGTCGCGTGAAATTCGCGCGGGCGTCGTGACGGTCAATTGCTTCGGCGAAGGCGATATTACGACACCGTTCGGCGGCTACAAGGAATCGGGTTTTGGCGGGCGGGACAAATCGGTGTGGGCGCACGACCAGTACACCGAGATCAAAACAATCTGGATCGACGTACCGGCGTGAGCATGAGCGCGTAGAGAACACGGCAGGCACGCTGGCGAATATGAATCATCAAAGCAGGTTCGAGGTATGAAAAGCAAGGATACGGCCACGCTCATAGGGCTGGTTGCGATCATGTTGTGGGCATCGATCGTCGCCCTGATTCGCGGCGTCAGCGAAAGTCTGGGCGCAACCGGCGGCGCGGCCATGATGTACACGGTCGCCTCCGTCTTTCTTGCGCTGACCGTAGGCTTCCCCAGGCTCAGGCAATTTCCGCGCAATTACCTGATCTGGGGCAGCGTGCTATTCGTGGCCTACGAACTGTGTCTTTCGCTGTCGATCGGGTATGCCCATAACGGCAGGCAGGCCATCGAAGTCGGCATGGTCAATTACCTGTGGCCGACTTTCACGCTGGTGTCGGCCATCGTGTTCAACAAGCAGAAGGCCAATTTGCTTGTCGTGCCCGGCTTTGTGCTGTCGATGATGGGTATCGGCTGGGTGCTTGGCGGCGATCAGGGCATCGATCTCGCGGGCATGCTGGCGAACGTCAAGGATAATCCGCTGAGCTACGGTCTGGCCTTCAGCGGCGCGTTGATCTGGGCGGCGTACTGCACGGTGACGGCGCGCATCGCCAACGGCAAGAACGGCGTCACGCCGTTCTTCATGCTCGTGTCCATCGTGCTCTGGCTCAAATATGCGATCGAGGGCGGCGGCGCGATGAGCTTCGACATGCACGCGATGATTTATCTGCTGCTGGCCGCCGCGGCGATGGGCTTCGGCTACGCGGCCTGGAACATCGGCATTTTGCACGGCAACGCAACGGTGCTCGCCGGCGCTTCGTATTTCATCCCCGTGATTTCCGCGGCGCTTGCGGCCACGTTGCTGCACGCGCCACTTTCCGACGCGTTCTGGCATGGCGCGATGATGGTCTGCGCTGGATCGATTCTTTGCTGGATCGCCACCCGCTCTCGTGGCACGGGAAAGGCTGCGCCGAAGCCGGCGCAAACCGCTTCCAAACGAATTGGGGAGCGAGTCTGACCGTCACGGGCAGGCGGCCGGGCGACGCCCGTCCAGCGCGCCTTGTGGTGGTTTTTCATTCGGCGATTTATAGTACACAAAAGGTAGACAGAGAATCCCGATGAAAACGAACCCCGACGAATCCCCGATCGACAGCAACGCCCCCCTCGACCGCAAGGCCGTACTAGCCGAAACCTTGCGCCGCCGCATCGTCAGCATGGAGATGAAGCCGGGCGCGGTAGTGGACGAACTGGCCCTGTGCGACGAATTCGGCCTGTCGCGCCCTCCCGTGCGCGAACTCATGCGCCAGATGGCCGCCGAGGGCTATATCGAACTGGAAGCCAATCGCGCCGCGCGGGTTTCGTCGATGAATTACCACTCGCTGCGCAGCTTCTTCCTGGCCGCGCCGCTCATTTATGTCGCGACGACGCAACTCGCGGCGGCCAACGCCACCTCTGCCGACGTGGCGAAGCTGCGTGAAATCCAGAAGTGCTTCCGCCAGGCCATCGACGCGCACGACGTGGAAAATCGGGTTTTCTATAACGACCAGTTTCACCTCGAAATCGGCAATATGGCGCAGAACGATTATTTGATGCCCAGTCTGCGCCGCCTGTTGATCGACCACGCACGCCTTGGCAAGACGTTTTATCGCTACCCCGCCAGCGAAAACATGCAGCATGAAATGCATCAGGCGGCGGATCAGCATGACGAAATCATCGACGCCATCGAGCGCCGCGACACGGAACGCGCGGGCGAACTGGTGCGAGCGCACTGGGAACTGTCGCGCCGTCACATGACGGACTACGCCATTCCGGAAGGGCTGGAAGTGCCGCTGAGTCTTGCCTGATTCGTTGGCAACCGGCGCGTTCATGCGCCGGTTTATTTCCTGCAATTGCCATGCAATACAAACATAGGATTACGAACTGAAATGCAATTCCCCGGCATCGTCGTTTATCCCTTATTTTCATGCATCACCTGACCTTTCCTGACCAGACGGAATCGCGACAGCCGATTCGCTTCGGCATCGTCCTGCTGCCCAATTTCACGCTCACGGCGTTTTCAGGATTCGTCGATCTGCTGCGTCTGGCCAGCGACGAAGGCGATATGAGCCGCCCCGTGCGATGCAGCTGGACGATCGTTGCGGAATCGCTCGCCCCAATTCGCGCGAGTTGCGGCATTCAGGTGACGCCGTGGGCAACCTTCGACGATGCTGGCAACTTCGACTATCTGCTGGTCGTGGGCGGTTTGCTCCATTCCGGGCCGTCTGCCGGCGAAGCAACGCTACGCTTTATCCGCACCGCCGCGGCAAGCGGTGCAACGCTCGTGGGCATCTGCACCGGCGCTTTCGCGCTGGCCCGCGCCGGCGTCATGGAAGGCTATCGCATCTGCGTGAGCTGGTTTCACTATTGGGATTTTGTCGAGCGCTTTCCCGCCATTCCCGAATCCAGCCTGATCGCAGACCGGCTGTTCGTGATTGACCGGCGGCGCATCACCTGCTCGGGCGGACGCGCGTCCATCGACGTCGCCGCCGCAATTCTTTTGCGACACCTGGATGCCGCCATCGTCCAGAAAGCGCAGCGCATCCTGATCGTCGACGACGCTCAACGCGGCAACGCGCCCCAGCCATACCCGCCGGGCCTCGATCCTGCCTCTCACCCCAAGGTGCGACGCGCCATCCTCATCATGGAGCAGCACATCGCGAATCCGCTGCCGCTGACCGAACTGGCACGGCGCGTGGATACCTCGGTGCGGCAACTCGAAAGATTGTTCATCGCCGAGACCGGCAAATCCCCCAACGTATATGGCCGCCTGATGCGCGTGCGCATGGCCGCGTGGATGCTGACCGGCTCCGACCGGACCGTTGCCGATATCGCCATGTCGTGCGGCTTCTCCGACGCCTCGCATCTTGGACGGGAATTTCGTAAGGAGTTCGATGCATCGCCCAGTGCGTATCGAATCGCGCAACCGCTTGTCGACGAGCCCGCTGCATGTGAGGGCTAAGCGCAATCCCTGCCGATTGTCGCAAACGTTCTATCGCGCCGGTTGGACTTGTTTTTAAATGGCTGCGAATCACCGCGCACCTGGGACAGCGCTGGAACCTGAGAGCCCAACCTGCCGACATCGCCGCAATCCGCTGCGGCCCTGCACACTGAATCCGGAAAAGACATGTTCAAACGAGCCGTCTCAACCATCGCCAAAGTCGATCCCGAACTGTTCGCCGCGATCGAACTCGAGAACCGCCGTCAGGAAGATCACATCGAACTGATCGCGTCGGAAAACTACACCTCGCCCGCCGTGATGGCCGCGCAGGGTTCGCAGCTCACCAACAAGTACGCCGAAGGCTATCCCGGCAAGCGTTACTACGGCGGCTGCGAAAACGTCGACATCGTCGAGCAGCTCGCGATCGACCGCGTGAAGGCACTGTTTGGCGCCGAAGCCGCCAACGTGCAGCCGAATTCGGGTTCGCAGGCCAACCAGGGCGTGTTCTTCGCCGTGCTCAAGCCGGGCGACACCATCATGGGCATGAGCCTGGCCGAAGGCGGTCACCTCACGCACGGCATGGCGCTGAACATGAGCGGCAAGTGGTTCAACGTCGTCAGCTACGGTCTGGACGCGAACGAAGACATCGATTACGAAGCGCTCGAAAAGCGCGCGCACGAAACCAAGCCGAAGCTCATCATCGCGGGCGCATCGGCATTCGCGCTGCGCATCGACTTCGAACGTATCGCCAAGGTTGCGAAGGCCGTGGGCGCGTACTTCATGGTCGACATGGCGCACTACGCGGGCCTGATCGCCGCGGGCGTCTACCCGAACCCGGTGCCGCACGCCGACTTCGTCACCACGACCACGCACAAGAGCCTGCGTGGCCCGCGCGGCGGCGTGATCCTGATGAAGGCCGAGCATGAAAAGGCCATCAACTCGGCGATCTTCCCCGGCATCCAGGGCGGCCCGCTGATGCATGTGATCGCCGGCAAGGCAGTGGCGTTCAAGGAAGCGGCATCGCCGGAATTCAAGACCTACCAGCAGCAAGTGGTCGAGAACGCCCGCGTGCTGGCTGAAACGCTGGTCAAGCGCGGCCTGCGCATTGTTTCGGGCCGCACGGAAAGCCACGT
>NZ_DASZJJ010000247.1:0-8649 GCF_035948235.1 Paraburkholderia sp.
ACATGCATCTGCACCGTCTGATCGCCGGTCTGTTGGGCTTCCAGTACGACGCCGATTGCTGGTCGCTAGGCATCGCCTTCGAGAAGTACACCAACGAAACCAGCACGACGGTGCCGAGCACCGGCAGCCGCGTGCTGATGCAGTTGCAGCTCAAGGGTCTGTCGAAGGTCGATACCGGACTGCTCGATCAGTTCAAGGACAACGTGCCGGGCTACTCGCCGCTGCCGGACAGCAGCACGCCGGTGTCGAAGTTCACTGACTATCAGTAATAAAGTCCGTCCTTGCAAGGCAATCCCGCCGTGAAAGCGCGCCGTAATCACGCTCTAAATTGCGCTTTAAATCGCTCTTTAAGCTTCGCTTAATCTGGGGTTAATTCGCTGTTACCAATCTCGCATCCCGGTTGCACCTGTGTCGGAGCGCGCCGCCTACACTCCGAAGCGTGCTCAACAGAACGCACGCAACGTGCGAAGGAACAGCGAAATGAACAGGATCATTGCCGGCGTGGTACTGGGCGCGGCTGCACTGGCCGCTTCAACGGCTGCCAGCGCGCACGTGGATGTGGCGCTGGGGGTCGAGGTGCCGGGCGTCGCCTACGCGCAGCCTGCTCCGGAGTATATTGCGCCACCGCCGCCGGTTGCGTATGCTCCACCACCGCCCGTCGTGATGGCCTATCGCGGCGACGACGACTGGCGTGCGCGCCAATGGCGCGAGCACGAATGGCGGGAACACGAACACCACGAGCATGAATGGCGCGAGCACGAGTGGCACGACCGCGGTTGGGACCATTGAACTGAATCACCCTTTAATCATCAAGCAAACCAGGATCATGAAACACCATCACAAGATCACGCTGTTCGTTGCGGCCGCACTCAGTCTGGCAGCGGCCGGCAGCGCAAACGCGGCCGGCTGCATGAAAGGCGCGGTTGTCGGTGGCGTAGCCGGTCACTACGCAGGCCATCATGCGGTGGTCGGGGCGGTCGGCGGCTGTATCGTCGGCCGTCATCTGGCGAAGAAACAGGCCGAAGAACGCGCCGCCGCGCAACACGACGCCGACCGGGCCCATCAACTGCCCGGCTAACATTGTCTGCACTTCACGCGCCGGAGGTCGCCGACCTCCGCGCGCAGATCCCCGCCATTGCGGCACGCTAGAACGGCGATCACTGCCCGCTGTGTTATCCTGGCGGCACACGATTTGCACCGGCTCGATCAATGACGACTTGCCGAGTGGAGACAACCAGGATGGATGAAAGAAAGCGTGACAGCATCGTGGCCTACCTGCAACGCAGAATGGCCGAATTCGACATTACCCCCGAGGCCATCGCCGCCTCGATTGCCGAAGACCAGCGCCGCCTGCAGGCGGTGAAGTATCGGGATGCCTTCGGCAACAGTTGGGACGGCGAAGGCGCCGCCCCGCAGTGGGTCGTCCAGGCGACCAGCGCCGGACAGTCCCTCGAACATTTCCTCGTGCGCCGCGCACAAACGCCCCAAGCGCCTCAGGCGGACAAAAAAGCGGGCGTCGATTGGCGTGACGATCCGTTTGCGGGCACGCGCCTCGCCACCGTCAAGGCCGAGCAGCTTCAGGTCAACTGAGCGCCGCCTGGCGCGCGGGCGAGAGCCATTGATGAATTTCACTCAATAGCTCATGCCATTCCAGACCCATTGTTCAATCCTTCTGCGAAAAATACACTGTCTCCCGTTCCGTCCGTTTTAGAGGACCATCATTCGTGATGACCTCCGGGCAGCTAACTGGAGAAACGCATGAAGACTCGTCAACTCGGTAGCGGTGGCCTCGAAGTATCCGCGATCGGCCTCGGCTGCATGGGCCTGAGCTTTGGCTATGGACCGGCGACCGAAACGTCCGCGGGCATCGCCCTCATTCGCCGCGCCTTCGAACTGGGCGTCACGTTCTTCGACAGCGCAGAAGCCTACGGCCCGTTCGCAAACGAGGAATTGCTGGGCGAGGCGCTCGCGCCAATCCGCGATCAGGTGGTGATCGCCACCAAGTTCGGCTTCAAGGACGGCGACGCGACTGCCGGTGTCGACAGCCGCCCCGAACGGATTCGCGCGGTCGCGGAAGCTTCGCTCAAGCGCCTCAAGACCGACCGCATTGATCTGTTTTATCAGCATCGCGTGGACCCGAACGTGCCGATCGAGGACGTTGCAGGCACCGTCAAAGATCTGATTGCGGAGGGCAAGGTGAAGCACTTCGGCCTGTCCGAGGCGGGCGCGCAGACGATTCGCCGCGCGCATGCGGTTCAGCCGGTCGCAGCGCTACAGAGCGAATATTCGCTCTGGTGGCGTGAACCCGAGCAGAAGGTGTTCCCGACGCTCGAAGAACTGGGCATTGGCTTCGTGCCATTCAGCCCGCTGGGCAAGGGCTTTCTGACCGGCGCGATCGACGCGAACACCACTTTCGACAAAAGCGACTTCCGCAACGTGGTGCCGCGCTTTTCGGAAGAAAACCGCAAGGCGAATGCACAGCTCGTCGAGGTGCTCGGCACCATCGCCAGCGACAAGGGCGCGACGCGCGCGCAGATCGCCATTGCATGGCTGCTCGCGCAAAAACCGTGGATCGCGCCGATTCCTGGTACAACGAAACTTGCACGCCTGGAAGAGAACGTCGGCGCTGCTGCGGTGTCGCTCACGGCGGCGGAACTCGCCTCGATTGAGGCCGCGCTCGCGGCCATCAAGGTAGTGGGCGAGCGCTATCCGGCGCACATCCAGCAGCGCGTCGATAACTAAAGCGCACCGCACGACGCACGCAACGCACCGCATCCGCGGGCTTCCGGTAACGGCGCCCGCGGTCTGCCACTTCTTCGCAAGCACGCCTTCCCTCATGACCCGACCTGCTTCGTCCGGCCCCGCGCCCGATGGAGCGCAAACCCACGACTTACGCATTCTCGCCATCCTGAGCATGCTGATGGCGTTTGCGTCCATCTCGACCGACCTCTATCTTCCCGCGCTGCCCACCATGGCACGGTCGCTGCACGCCAGCACCGGCACCATGGAATTCACCATTTCGGCCTACCTGATCGGCTTCAGCCTTGGCCAACTCGTTTGGGGTCCTATTGGAGACCGCTATGGCCGGCGCACGCCGGTTTCCATCGGCCTCGTGCTGTTCGTGCTGGGCAGCGCCGGTTGCGCGCTCGCCGGTTCATCCACGTCGATGATTGCATGGCGAGCGGTCCAGGCCGTGGGCGCGTGCGCGAGCGTGGTGCTGGCGCGCGCGATGGTGCGCGATCTCTACGCGGGGAATAAGGCCGCGCAGATGATGTCCACGCTGATGACCGTGATGGCCATCGCGCCGCTGCTGGGGCCGAGCGTCGGCGGCCTCATCCTGCACGTCGCCAACTGGCGCGCGATTTTCTGGACTCTGGTGGCAGTGGGCCTCGCAACGCTCGCGGCGCAGCGCACCATGCCCGAAACCTTGCCGCCAGCCAGACGCAATCACGAACCCTTGAGCCGCGCTTTCGCAAGCTACGGCCGCCTGCTGCAGCTTCGACGCTTGCTCGGCTATGCGGGCGCAAGCGGCTTCTTTTATGGCGCCGTGTACGCCTATGTCGCGGGCACGCCGTTCGCGTTCATTACGTATCACCACGTCCCACCGCAGCTTTACGGCGTGCTGTTCGGTGCGGGCATTCTGGGCATCATGGCGACCAACCAGATCAACGCGCGCCTGGTCCTGCTCTATGGCAGCGACCGCCTGCTGCGCTGGGGCACGCTCGCCGCCGCGCTCTCCGGCCTGCTGCTGGCCGTCGATGCACACGCGGACCGAGGCGGCCTTATCGGCCTCGCCGGCCTGTTTGTTCCGCTCTTCACGTTTATGTCCGTGGCGGGCTTTATCGTCGCCAATTCGATTGCGGGCGCGCTGGGTTGCGCGCCGGAACGCGCGGGCGCGGTATCCGCCTTGATTGGCTCGGTGCAGTACGGCACCGGCATTCTGGGCTCGGCGCTGGTGGGCGTGCTGGCTGACGGCACGCCGTGGCCGATGGCTTACGTCATGACGTTCATGGGACTCGCCTGTGCGGCCAGCGCATGGCTGCTCGTGCCTGCGGGCGAGCCTGCCTCAACGGAGCCGGCCCATCGCGTCAGCTAGTGCGAAATGCTTTCCAGCGACTTGCCCAGCGTGCGCGGCCCCATCAAGCCGATGGCGACGATCACGAGCGACATCGCGCCCGCAATGAACACGAACACGCCGGTCACGCCGAATTCGCGCAACGTGAACGCGATCACGAACGAGCTGAAGACCGCCGACAGCCGGCTCCACGAATAGACGAAGCCCACGGCGCGCGCGCGGATCGCGGTCGGATACAGCTCCTGCTGATAGGTGTGATAGCTGAACGAAATAATGTTGCCCGCCAGCGTGAGCAGCACGCCCAGCGCGACGATTGCGCCCGCCGAGCGCACCTGGCTGAACAGCAGCCCGGCGACGATGTTCAGGGCGGCCATGCAGACGATCACATGCTTGCGCTCGAAACGATCCGCGATGGCGTAACCAAGCAACGGCCCAAGCGGCGCCGCCAGCCCGATCACGGTCGTATACAGCAGGCTCGACGTCACCGTGACGCCCTGCTTGACGAGCAACGTCGGCACCCAGTTGGCGAAGCCGAAAAAACCGATGGTCTGGAAGATATGGAACAGCACGAGCATGATCGTGCGCTTGCGATACGGCGGCTTCCACATATCGGCGAAACCGGATTTTTGCGTCACGGGGTCAGCGGGGCCGGGTGCGGGCAGCGCGCGGCCGTACTGGCGCTCGACCGTGGCTTCCAGACGCGCGAGCACCGCATCCGCTTCGTCCAGGCGCCCCTGGCCCGCGAGCCAGCGCGGGCTTTCCGGCAGATTGCGGCGGAAATACCAGACAAACAGCGCGCTTACGCCGCCCAGCAGCACCACCCAGCGCCAGCCGTCGATCCCATAGGGCGCGTGCGGCACCAGCAGATACGAGAGATAGGCGGCCACCGGCACGGCGGTGAAACCGATCGTCTGGCACACAGCGAAAGCGCGGCCACGCAGGTGCTTGGGCGCGAGTTCGGACAGATACGTGCCGATCGTCACCAGTTCCACGCCGATGCCCATACCCGACACGAAACGCCAGACGTTCAGGCCCGCCGCGCTGTCCTGGAAGGCCATCACGGTGTTGGCGACCACATACCAGAGCATCGACCACGTAAAGATCGCGCGACGGCCAAAACGATCCGCGAGAAACCCGCAGGCGATCGTGCCGACGAACAGCCCGCTAAAGAGCGCGGCGATAAAACCCGCGATGCCGGAGGTGCCGAACATGCCCGGCGTGGTGGGCGTGAGGATGCCGCTCTTCACGAGACCCGGCGCGACATAGCCGGTGTACAGCAGATCGTAGAGTTCGAAGAAGAAACCCAGGCTCAGGAGCAACACTAGCTTCCAGATCGCGCCGGTGGCCGGCAGGCGGTCCAGACGCGCGGAAATCGAGCCCTTATCGACGGCCGAGGTCGTCCCCGCTGCGCTTGCACGGTCGGCGGCGCGCGGCGAACGCGCGCTCTCCAGAGAGGCCATGCCTGTCTCCTGAATCGTAGTTGGATTGAATCGGCGCCCAGTGCTTCGCGTGGATGATCGCGTGACCGGTCGGATCGCCGATTGTATCCAGGCTCGCTGGAATTGCGAGCCGTGTTCCGTGCGCAACCGCCGCCTTACGATGCCGATGAATACTGTTCGCGCAATTCCGCGAACGACGCGATGCGGCCCGCCAGCGCGCTCGCCACCACCGTCGGCGGGCTGGCGAGCCAGACCTGTCCCGGCCCCGAGCGGCCCGGGAAATTGCGGTTGATCGCGCTGATGGTGACTTCAGTGGACTCGGTCGAAGCGCCTGGCCCGCAATTCGCGCACGCGCCGCACGACGGCTGCAGCAGGATCGCGCCCACCTGCTCGAAGGTCGCCAGATAGCCGCGCCGCTCGCAGTAATCGCGCACGTCCGAGGTGCCGAACTGCAGGTAGAGGCGCACATGCTCCGGCACGCGCAAACCACGCGCGGCGGCCCAGGCCAGCACCGCATGGTAGTGATCGAAGTCCTCGCGCTTGCCCGCCGTGCAGGAGCCGCCGTAGGCGATATCCACGCGCGCCCGCTCTTTCAGGTCGCCCAGCGCCACACCGTTGCCCGGGTCGCCCGGCGCCGCGAGCATCGGCGTGATACGGGCGCAATCGATTTCGATGACTTCGGCGTAGGCCGCGCCTTCGTCGCTGTGCATCCACGGCTCGATGACGAAATCGACGCCGCGCCGCTCCTTGAGAAAGCGCACCGTCGTCTCGTCCGGCGCAACGATGCCAGTGAAGCCGCCCAGTTCAGCCGTCATATTGGTGAGCGTGGCGCGCTCGTCGATCGACAGTTGCGCGATGGCCGTCCCGGCGAACTCGAACACCTTGCCCACGCCCAGCCCCGCGCGAATGCGCGCGTCGGCGAGCAGATACAGCACCAGGTCTTTCGCGGTCACGCCGGGCGCGACCTTGCCGTCGAAGCGGATCAGCAGCGCCTGCGGCACCGTCATGCGCACCGCGCCCGTAACAAAGGCATTGGCCATATCGGTCGTGCCGACGCCAAACGCCACGCAGCCCAGCGCACCACTGTGCGGCGTGTGCGAATCCGTGCCCACCACCACCTGGCCCGGGAGCGCATAGCGCTCGGCCATCATCGCGTGCGAGATGCCTTCGGAGCCTTCCGCAGGCGCGTCGCCCTGCGCGTCGAGGTAACCGTGATCGCGAATGCCGTAGTCGCTCGCGAACTGCCGGTGCGCCGCCGACAGTTCGCGCACGTCCGGCAACAGCCCATTGCGCAGATGCAGCGCGCTTTTGTGCGCATAGGACAGGTGATCCTCGAAGGCGAGGATCGTCTGCGGCTCGTGCAGCGCGAGCGGCCGCCCGAACGTGGCGTGCAGCATATGTGTCGCCATGCCCGTGTAGTACTCGTGGATAAAACGCCAGTCCGCGCGCACGAACACGCCCGCGCCCGGCGTAAAGGCCTCGCTGGTGCCTTCGGTGCGCAACGCGTGGCGCTCGAGGATCTTTTGCACCAGCGTGCGCGGCTCATGTGTGGCCACCGGCGCCGCCGGGCGAATCTCGCGCATATGGCGCGCGCCGTAGCGCAAAAGGCCGCCGCTGCGCAGGATCGCCGCCGCCAGCGCGTCGCGGCTGGCCACCAGTTCGTCGATGGAGATAGCCTCGCCGCGCCGGATACGCTCGATCAGCCCGAAATCGGTCGAGGTGAACAGGCCCAGATTGTCGGCGTTCTGCCGATAGATGCGCTCGAAGCTCTTTGCGATCACCAGCCGGATGCCCGCGCGATACTCGGCGAGCGGACTATGCTCGCGCGACGAGCCCTTGCCGTAGCGATGTCCCGCCACCGTGACGCAGAAACCGCTATTGCGCACACCGTCCATGCCGATGGGCGTGCGATCGCCCGCACGCAGGCCCACGTAGGGCACGCGGCCAAGGCGCTCGTCGAAACGCGTGAGCACGCTCATCGGCGTGATTTCGTCTGTGGAAACGTCGTCGCGGAGCGTGCCTGGCGACACGTCGTGCAGATCCGCGCCCGCGAGTTGCTGCTCGATAAGCGCCGGGTCCGTGGTGAGGTACAGAATCCGGCCGCTCAAATCCAGGGTTGCCATCCAATTTCTCCTTCAACCCGCAATCTAGTCGGCGTGCCGGCGGATGCGAAGTGCTGGATCGGCACGAGGGACATCGCGGATCGCGATGTCCGCACAAACCCTTATTCGCTGGGCTGGTCGAGCGTCAGCAAATCGATCAGCGCCTGCACCGCGCGCAGACGCGTCGATTTACGCAGCGCATGGACCTGCAGCGAGCGCTGCACGGCCCATGCGTCGCCCAACGGACGACGCACGAACCCGCGCGAGCCCGCAAACGCCGAAGCCGCGCTGATCGGCACGACGCCGATCCCCAACCCCGCCTCCACCATGCGGCATTGCGCATCGAAGCTGTTGACGGTCACAGCGACCTTGAGTGGCACGCGCTGGGCGTCGGCGCGCTCGTGAATCAGGCGGTCGAGCGAGCCGCCCGCCTGCAACGCCACGAGCGGAAAGCGCAGGACGTCGGCGAAATCCAGCGTTGTCTGCGCGACCAGTTCGTGATCGGGCGGCAGCACCACCATCAGCGGATCATGGACGAAATGCCACGATTCGAGCGCGGCGGGCGTTGCGGCGCTGGCCGATACGCCCACGTCCGCGCGATCTTCCACACAGGCGCGCACGACTTCGTCGCTGACCGCTTCGGTCAAGGCAATCTGCACGAGCGGATACGCGGCCTGAAACGCCTTGAGCCGCTCAGGCAGAAAGCCGACGATGGCCGACGCATTCGCATAGAGACGCACCACGCCCGCCACCTGAGCGCCGAGCGATTGCACCTCGCGCGCGAAGGTCTGTAGTTGCGCATGCAACGACTGCGCCCGCGCGAAGGCTTCACGGCCCGCCTCCGTGAGCGCTACGCCGCCATGCGAGCGGATCAGCAAGGGCATGCCCACAGCCGCTTCCAGATCGGCCATGCGGCGGCTGAGCGCCGAGGCGGCAATATGATGACGGCTCGCCGCGCGGGCAATCGAGCCTTCCTCCACCACGGCGATGAAGAGTTCGAGGCTGTAGGGATCGATACGCATGGTCTTTTCAG
>NZ_DASZJJ010000248.1:0-52342 GCF_035948235.1 Paraburkholderia sp.
CCGTCGGTGGCGAAGGAAATCGACGTTCCGGTGGCGCGGCTCGAACAGGTGCAGCGGCTGCATCGCTCGCTGCTCAGTTCGCTGGAGATGATGGCGACGGGACTCGGGCACTACGAGCAGCAACTCGTGCGCGTGGCGTTCGCGCAGCGCAGCGCCTGCGTGCGCGAGGCGCTGCTGACGACGGCGCGCGCGCTGCGTTTTGGCGGCGGACGTCATCCGGAAGCCGCCGCGCGGGCCTTGCGTTCGAGCCCGCTCGACCAGCGCGCTCTGGAAAGCGATGAGGAGACGCCAGCGTCAGCCGCGCCGCTCGCACCGGAATTGCAGGGGCCTTACTGGCTCGAGCAGCGTTTCGAGGAGCAGGTGGGGCAACTGCGTGCCTTGCTCCTCGAAACCGAACCGCGATGGAACATCGAGCGCGCGCATCTGCACCGCATGGTGTGACGCGCGCGAAGCCTGGCCTTAAGGCGTGGGACTTTCGAGCGGCGGCGCGGTGACCATCCACGGCACGCCGAACTTGTCGGTCAGCATGCCGAAGCCTGGCGACCAGAAGGTCTTCTGGAACGGCATGCCGATTTCCGCGCCCTTGGAGAGCGCGTCGAAATAGCGCTGCGCCGTGGCGGCGTCGGGAGCCGTGAGCGAGACGCTGAAGCCGGTGAACTTGTCGTGATGCGTCATGCACCCGCCGTCGGACATCATCAGTTGCGCGTCGCCGACCTGGATCGTCGCGTGCATGATCTTGTCGGCCAGTTCGGGCGGCATCGGGCGCTGGGGATCGGGCGGACCTTCCTTGAAGCGCATCTTGAACAGCTCCGTGGCGCCGAGCGCTTCGCGATAGAACGCGATCGCTTCTTCGCAGGTGCCGTTGTAAAACAGATAGGGCTGGATTTGCATCGTCATCTTCCTTGCCGACTGCAGGGTAGGCCGGTCGCGTGAGCCGCATGCGTGTGCGCGTCTGTGGGGGACGCCCGAGCATCCGCGACCGGATTCGCGCGGCTCGTTTGGGCCGCTGCCCTGATTCTAGGCGCGCGCGTGCACGCATCGGGGGCACATGTCGCCAGGGTTTGCGAGAGCGCAGACTGGAACGGAGATTGCCGCCTCTCGCGACATGAAAAACGATGCAAAAAGGGCCGCCCATGCTAGATGGAGCGGCCCTTCGCTTGCGTCAGCCCGATGGATCAGGACTTAACGCGACTTAACGCAGACTTAACTGAGCGCTTACTTCGCGCGCAGTTCCTCGACCATCTTGTCGAGCTTGACGGCGTCGGCGGCGAAGGCGCGGATGCCTTCGGCGAGCTTTTCGGTCGCCATCGCGTCTTCGTTCAGCTGGAAGCGGAACGAGGCCTCGTCCACGCCCACGCGCTCGATCTGCGCGTCCTTGAACGCTTCGGGCGAGAGCTTGCGGTCGATCTTTTCGCTGCTGTCATGCAGCTTTTGCAGCAGATCCGGGCTGATCGTGAGCAGGTCGCAGCCCGCGAGTTCGACGATCTGGCTGGTGTTGCGGAAGCTCGCGCCCATCACCTCGGTCTTGT
This sequence comes from Paraburkholderia sp., assembly GCF_035948235.1. Classification (GTDB taxonomy): domain Bacteria; phylum Pseudomonadota; class Gammaproteobacteria; order Burkholderiales; family Burkholderiaceae; genus Paraburkholderia. Next base: position 1,530 of record NZ_DASZJJ010000248.1, read on the forward strand.
AGCCGAACTTCTTGTAGTACGCGTAGATCTTGCGCACCGACTGCACGCCCGGATCGTTGGCGCCGCCGTCCTTCGCGTCGTCCCAGTCCGCGCCCTTGGCCTTCTTGTACCAGTCGTAGATGCGGCCGACGAACGGCGAGATCAGCTGCGCGCCCGCTTCGGCGCACGCCGCGGCCTGTGCGAGCGAGAACAGCAGCGTCATGTTGCAGTGGATGCCTTCCTTCTGCAGCACTTCAGCGGCGCGGATGCCTTCCCACGTCGAGGCGAGCTTGATGAGCACGCGCTCCTTGCCAATGCCGGCCTGCTTGTACAGATCGATGATGTGATGGGCCTTGTCGATCGACTTCTTCGTGTCGAAGGACAGACGTGCGTCGACTTCGGTCGAGACGCGGCCCGGGATGATCTTGAGGATTTCGGTGCCGAAGGCGATCAGCAGATGGTCGATGATCGCTTCGACCGATTCGCTCGCGTGATCGCGCACGGTTTTTTCGAGCAGCGGACGGTATTCCGCCTTCTGCACGGCCTTGAGGATCAGCGACGGATTGGTGGTCGCGTCCTGCGGCTTGTACTGGACGAATTGCTGGAAGTCGCCCGTATCGGCGACGACGGTGGTGTACTGCTTGAGCTGATCGAGTGCGGTAGTCATGTCTGGCCTTGTGGGCGCATGCGCGCCGGCGTCTGGGAAAGTTGAACGGCCTGCGTGCCCGGGCGGCTGGCCCGGGCGGCGCAGGGCGGAACACAAAACGCTTTACGCTGGGATGTGCGCCTGTACGCGAAAGGGCGTGCCGCGCCAACACGGCTGGTTCAGCGTATCGGCGCGGCTCACTCCATCATTTTATGGCGGATCGGGAGGCGGTGCGATGACGCGGGCGTCCCGAACAAAAATCGGCGCAAATTCGGTGCCGTGGCTTTCTATTCGTCGTCGATGGGATCGTCAGGCGCGCCGCGCGTTGAGCACGAACTGCGTGAGCACGCCCGCCACCAGCCCCCAGAACGCCGCGCCGATGGACAGCAGCGTGAGACCCGAGGCCGTCACCATGAAGGTCACGAGCGCCGCCTCGCGCTCTTTCGGGTTCTGCATCGCGTTGGTCAGGCCGCTCATGATCGAGCCGAACAGCGCCAGCGCCGCGATCGACACCACCAGCGCCTGCGGGAACGCCGCGAACAGCGCGGCGATGGTCGCGCCGAAGATGCCCGCGATCAGATAGAAAATGCCGCACCAGACCGCCGCCATATAGCGCTTGTTGCGGTCCTCGTGCGCGTGCGGACCGGTGCAGATGGCCGCCGTGATGGCAGCGAGGTTGACGCCGTGCGAGCCGAACGGCGCCAGCACGAGCGAGGCAAGCCCCGTGGTGGCGATCAGCGGCGAGGAGGGCGTGTTATAGCCGTCGGCGCGAATCACGGCGATGCCGGGCACGTTCTGCGAGGCCATCGCCACCACAAAGAGCGGAATGCCGATGCTGACGATCGCCTGCACCGAGAACGCCGGCATCGTGAACACGGGTTTTGCCACCGCCACGCGGAAATGGCTGAAGTCGAGCAGGCCCAGCGCCGCCGCCGCCGCGATGCCCACGATCAGCGTGCCGACAATCGCATAACGCGGCACGAAGCGCTTCATCAGCAGATACGCGAAGAACATGGTGAGCACGAGCGGCGTCTGCACCTGGGCGGCGTGAAAGATCTCGATGCCGATTTCGAACAGGATGCCCGCGAGCAGCGCCGCCGCGATGCCGGCGGGAATGCGCTTCATGAGCGTGTCGAACCAGCCCGTCAGACCCACGGCGGTGAGCAGCAGGGCGCAGACGATGTAAGCGCCGATGGCCTCGGCATACGGCACATGCGGCAGCGAGCTGATGAGCAGCGCCGCGCCCGGCGTGGACCACGCCACTACGGTGGGCGCGCGGAACCACAGCGACAGGCCGATGGTGGTCACCGCCATGCCAATCGAGAGCGCCCAGATCCACGAGGAAATCTGCGCGTCGGTGAGATGCGCGGCCTGGCCGGCCTGGAACATCAGCACCAGCGAACTGGTGTAGCCCGTCATCATCGCGACGAAACCGGCCACGATCGTGGCGACGGACGTATCGGCAAATGGCCGCAGCGGTCCCGGCCGGAAGTTCGCCGGCAGGTCGGGGGATGAAGGCGCGGTCATGCAGAAACTCCTGATTGTTGTTGTGTGCGCAACCGTCTGGTCGAACGGCCTTATTGCGTGATGTGACGTGAAGAGGGGCTTAGTTGCTCAGCACGCGCATGGCCGTTTCCAGCCCGGCGACGGTCAGCGGATACATGCGGTGCCCGAGAATCTCGCGAATCACCGACACCGACTGGCGATATTCCCAGAGCCGCTCAGGCTCGGGATTGAGCCACGCGAAATGCGGGAACTGATCGGCCAGACGCCGCAGCCAGACGGCGCCCGCTTCGGGGTTGTTGTATTCGACCGAGCCACCGGGCTGCAGCACTTCATAGGGACTCATGGTCGCGTCGCCGACAAAGATGAGCTTGTAGTCGGGCGTGAACTTGTGCAGCAGATCCCACGTGGGCGTGCGCTCTGCGTGGCGGCGGCGGTTGTTCTTCCACAGGTAGTCGTAGACGCAGTTGTGGAAGTAGTAGAACTCCAGATGCTTGAACTCCGCCTTGGCCGCCGAAAACAGTTCTTCGGTGCGCCGGATGTGATCGTCCATCGAGCCACCCACGTCGAGCAGCATCAGCACTTTCACGTTGTTGTGGCGCTCCGGCACCATCTTGAGATCGAGCCAGCCCGCGTTGGCGGCGGTGCTGCGGATCGTGTCGTTCAGATCAAGCTCTTCGGCCGCGCCTTCGCGCGCGAAGCGGCGCAGGCGGCGCAAGGCCACCTTGATGTTGCGCGTGCCGATTTCCAGTTGATCGTCGTAGTCGCGATAGGCGCGCGCGTCCCACACCTTCACGGCGCTGCGCTGGCCGCCTTCGCCGCCGATGCGGATGCCTTCCGGGTTATAGCCGCCGTTGCCGAAAGGCGACGTGCCGCCCGTGCCGATCCACTTGCTGCCACCCTCGTGGCGCTCCTTCTGCTCCTCGAACAGTTCCTTCAGCCGCTCCATGAGCTTGTCCAGGCCGCCCATCGCTTCGATCTGCGCGCGCTGCTCGGGCGTGAAATCGCGTTCGAGTTTTTTCTTGAGCCAGTCTTCCGGAATTTCGAAGGCCTGTGCGGACTTCGCCTCGATGCCGCGAAAATATGCGCCGAACGCCTGATCGAAACGGTCGAAATACTGCTCGTCCTTCACGAGCGTCATGCGCGCGAGGTAGTAGAAGTCGTCCAGCGACGGCGCGATGACGCGCTCCTTGAGCGCTTCCACGAGCGTGAGGTACTCCTTCACGGAGACCGGCAGCTTCGCGTCGCGCAGCGTGTAGAAGAAGTCGATCAGCATGCGGGTTCTCCGTGCGTGCCTTGTGTGCCGGCGCGCGGCTTAGCGGTTATGGCGGTTCATGTAGATGAGCCGCTCGAACAGCGTCATGTCCTGCTCGTTCTTGAGCAGGGCGCCCGCGAGCGGCGGCATCGACTTCGAACCGTCCACGGCGCGCAGCGCCTCGGGCGGGATATCTTCGGCAAGCAGCAGCTTGAGCCAGTCGAGCAGTTCGGACGTCGAAGGTTTTTTCTTCAGGCCCGCGACGTTACGCAGTTCGAAGAAGCTTTCCATCGCCGCGTTGAGCAATTCTTTGCGGATGCCCGGATAGTGCACTTCGACGATGCGCTGCATCGTGGCCGGATCGGGAAAGCTGATGTAGTGGAAGAAACAGCGGCGCAGGAAGGCGTCGGGCAGTTCCTTCTCGTTGTTCGACGTGATGATGACGAGCGGGCGCTGCTTCGCCTTGATGAGTTCGCGCGTCTCGTAGACGTAGAACTCCATGCGGTCGAGTTCGCGCAGCAGGTCGTTGGGGAATTCGATGTCGGCCTTGTCGATCTCGTCGATCAAGAGCACGCTTTGCTGCTCCGACTCGAACGCTTGCCACAGCACGCCCTTGACGATGTAGTTGCGGATGTCCTTCACGCGTTCGTCGCCGAGCTGCGAATCGCGCAGGCGCGAGACCGCGTCGTATTCGTAGAGACCCTGCTGCGCCTTGGTGGTGGACTTGATGTGCCATTGCATCAGCGGCATGTCCAGCGCGGCGGCTACTTCCTCGGCCAGCATGGTCTTGCCGGTGCCGGGTTCGCCCTTGATAAGCAGCGGACGCTTGAGGGTGATCGCGGCGTTGACCGCGAGCTTGAGATCGTCGGTGGCGACGTACTGCGAAGAGCCTTCGAAACGCGTGGCGCGCATGATGAACCGCTCGCTGAAAAAAATCCCAGTATAAGTCAGATGGGGTGTTGCTTCAGAGGGGCCTCGCGTATCGTTGGGTCCGCCCGATGCGGTACTCATTGAACACCCCGTGAGCACCGCGTCACCCGTGTTTTTCGGACCGAACCGCCGTGGTTTCATCAAACGTCGCGTGCCGCATGCGTGTCGCGTGCAGCGCATCAGGGATGACCCGCACGACTCGCCGCAAAGGCCGCTCGCACAACGCCCGAGCCCCGTCTGGCGGGCTTGAGCGGGCGCGCAGAGGACGGCAGCCTCGTGGACGGGCTGCGCGGCGTCGCGGTATACTCAGACCGATTTTTTTCGGCCTGCACGGCGACCCAAAAGTAAAACAGCAGTAATGCGGCGCAGGCCGTGGCCTGCGGTTCGGGCGTTCGAATCCCCTCAAGCCAGGTTGGATGCTATGAAAAAAATTGTCGGCAGGCACGTCATGCTCGGCGCTGTAACCGTGCTGGCGGGCTTCGCGGCCACGGCACACGCGGATGTCGTGGGCGACGCGAAAGCAGGTCAAAGCAAGGTTGCGATGTGTATCGGCTGTCATGGTATTCCCGACTACCGCACCGCCTATCCCGAGGTCTACCACGTGCCCATCCTGGGCGGCCAGAACGCGCAGTACATCCAGAACGCGCTGCACGGCTACAAGAAGGGCGACCGCCACTTCGAAACCATGCACGCCATCGCGACCACGCTGACCGACCAGGATATCGCCGATATCGCGGCTTATTACGCGGCGCAGACGGCTACGTCCAAAAACAACCCCGAGAAGTAACCGGCACGGGAGACGAGAATCCATGAACAAGCCCCCCTATACGGCTGCGGCCGTGCGTGCCGGTGCGCGCTCCACTGCCCGCGATTCGCTTTTCAAGGCTGCCGTGCTGGTTTCCGCGGCCGCCGCGCTAGCCGCGACGCTGGCGCTGCAGCCAGCGCATGCTGCCGATGCGGCCAACGGCAAGGTGCTCGCCGACAGCCACAACTGCGCGGCCTGCCACGGCGTGAACCTGAACAAGCCGGTCAGCCCCGAGTACCCGAAGCTCGCCGGCCAGCATTCCGACTACATCTACTGGGCGCTGCGCCAGTACCAGATGGGCAACGGCAACCCGCATCTGGGCCGCAGCAATCCGATCATGCAGGCGCAGGTGCAGAGCCTGTCGCAGAGCGACATGAAGGATCTGGCCGCCTATATCGAATCGCTCAAGGGCGATCTGATCGACAAGAAGTGATGTGATGCGCGCCGCATGAGGCGCACATGCGAAAACACCCCGCGTGAGGCGCTGATTCTGGCCTCACGCGGGGTGTTTTTTATGGCGCTGCGCGTTCGCGCGGCGCCCGGCAACGCTCAGTCGCGCGTGGCGCGGCGCTCGATACGCTGGAGATAGGCGTCGGTGTCGGGCGGCGTGTTGGTGCGCTGCGCTTCCCAGATCGTTTCGCCCAGGCATTCCATGATCGCGTGCTGCGCGTCGTGCGTGGAACCCATGCGTGCCGCGAGCCGGTCATGCGCCGCGCGGATGCCCGGCGGCTGGTCGATCGACAACTGCTCGCTGATCGCCAGATGCATCGACAGGTGCAGGAAGGGGTTGCTCTGGCCGCGCTCGGGCGAGTAGTCCTGCGCAGCGGCCTGATCGGCGTCGGCGAGTTCCGCGTGGTATTCGGGATGCTCGACGATCCAGTCGGCGGCAATCGCTTCCAGGGGCGTCAGGATTTCGCCTGCGCGCTGCTTGCGCCAGGTCTCGGTGAAAAAGCGGCGGACTTCGTCGCGACTGGGATTGAACATCGTGAATCGTGGGGTAGTTATCTGGTACGGGGCCAGAAGCCGATCGAAAGAGGCGCTGGCGTTCCGGGAAGCCCATTCTACGTCGCCGGGCGCAAGCGCGCTGTCAGAGTTCGGGCGGCGGCGTTTTCGGCTTGAATTCGCACAGCGGCTCGATCACGCAATGCCAGCATTCGGGGCGGCGCGCTTTGCAGACGTAGCGCCCGTGCAGGATCAGCCAGTGGTGCGCGTCCTGCAGGAACTCCTTCGGCGTGAACTTTTCCAGTGCGGCTTCCACGGCCTTCACATCCTTGCCAGGCGCGAGTCCCGTGCGGTTGGCGACGCGGAAAATATGCGTGTCCACCGCGATGGTCGGATGACCGAAAGCGGTGTTGAGCACCACGTTCGCTGTCTTGCGGCCCACGCCCGGCAGGCCTTCGAGCGCCTCGCGCGTCTGCGGGACTTCGCCGCCGTACTGCTCGACGAGGATCCTGCAGGTGGCGATCACGTTCTTCGCCTTGGTGCGGTACAGGCCGATCGTCTTGATGTAATCGGCCACGCCTTCCTCGCCCAGCGCGAGCACGGCTGCGGGCGTATTGGCGACCGGAAACATCTTGCGCATGGCCTTGTTCACCGAGACGTCGGTGGCCTGCGCGGACAGCAGCACGGCGATCAGGAGTTCGAACGGCGTCGAAAACTCCAGCTCGGTCGTGGGATGCGGATTGAGGCTTTGCAGCGTTTCGTAGATGGCGCGGCGCTTGGTGGCGTTCATGGCTCTTGTGGGGACCGGGGGCCGTGGGTTCTTATGCGGGCTTATCGTCGTTTTTCGGGGCGTCGGGCGCGGTATCGTCGTGCTGGGCCTTGTCCGACATGCCCAGACGCTTGCGGCGCGCTTCGGCGGCGTCGATCTGCGCCTGCACGTCGGCGCTGACTTGGTCGGTGTTGCGCGGGCCTTCGCCGCGCGCGGCCAGCTCCGCCTTCTTCTGGCGCGCGCGCTCCAGCGCGGCCTGGATGATGGCTTTCTTCTTCGCTTCGGCGTCGTCGGTCAGGGCTGCCGCAGGGGGGCTTGCATCCGGCGCAGCGGCTGCGGCCGACGTTGCCGCGGGAGCCGCGGCGGCGGCGCGGCGGGCGGCCGCACGGGCTTCGGCAGCGTCGCGCTCGGCGGCCAGGCGCGCCTGGTGACGGTCGTGGCGCAGCCGCGCTTCATCGGCTTGCTGCTGGGTCCAGGCGTCCCAGCCGGTAGCCGCGCCGGTCACCGGAATCATCGCGATGCAGTCCACCGGGCAGGGCGCCACGCACAGGTCGCAGCCGGTGCACAGATCCGCGACGATGGTGTGCATCTGCTTGGGCGCGCCGACGATCGCATCGACCGGGCAAGCCTGCATGCACAGCGTGCAGCCGATGCACACCTGCTCGTCGATAAAAGCGACGGGGCGGGGCCGCTCGACGCCGTTGTCGGGATTGATCGGAATGATGGGCTTGCCGAGCAGCTGCGCGAGACGCGCGACGCCTTCGGCGCCGCCCGGCGGGCACTGGTTGTAGCTGGCGGTGCCGGCGGCGACGGCTTCGGCGTAGGGCCGGCAGCCGTCGTAGCCGCACTTGGTGCATTGGGTCTGGGGCAGCAGATCTTCGATGCGATCTGCGAGTGTCTTGGAATCGTTCACGGTCGCAATTTCTACGCTGGCCCGGTGGGGTTCAGGCGGGCTGCAGCGGGGACAAACTGGTACGGGCAGGCAAGCGGGGAGCCTTCAGGCAGGCGCTGTGCGCATGCGGCGCCAAAGCCCGCATTATCGCCGATTTCCCGGATTGCCATCGCACGGGCATGTGCCATAATCAAAGTGCTTAATTCGAATGTTTAGCTCGTCGAAGGTCCGGCCCACGGGCGTGGCTTCGCGCGCAGGGCAGGCGGATCGGGCATTGCTGATGGCGTCAACGACGCAGCGCCGCACGAGGGCTCCGGGCGGCGCGCGCATAAAGAAAACTAACGAAAACGAACTAGAACAAGCGAAGATCGAAAAGCGAAGGGTGTCAGTCCATTAACCTGGCGCGCCCCGCGAAACGCTGCCGCTACATGGGTTCTTTGGAGAGACCCGGCAGTGTCCAGCGGGAACCCGCGCGCCTATCGAGCGATCCTGCCACCATGAATCAGCCGAAAATCAAAAGAGATCCTGAAGGCACACGCCGCCGTATCCTGCTCGCAGCGGCCGAAGAGTTCGCGAGCGGTGGCCTGTTCGGCGCACGCGTCGACCAGATCGCGCGACGCGCCGAAACCAACGAGCGCATGCTCTATTACTACTTCGGCAGCAAGGAGCAATTGTTCACCGCGGTGCTTGAGCACGCCTTCGGCGCGCTGAACGAGGCCGAGCGCGCGCTCGATCTCGCGGGTCTCGCGCCCGTCGAGGCCATCACGCGGCTCGCGCACTTTGTGTGGGACTACTACCGCGACCATCCCGAACTGTTGCGGCTCGTGAATAACGAGAACCTCCACGAAGCGCGCTACATGCTCAAGTCCACGCGCATTCACGAGATGGTGTCGCCCATCGTCGCCACGCTCGGCAGCATCCTGTCGCGCGGCGAAGCGGCGGGGCTGTTCCGCTCGAACATCGACCCGCTGCGCCTGTATGTGACATTGTCGGGCATGGGCTATTACATCGTGTCGAACCGCTACACGCTCAACGCCACCCTGGGCCGCGACTTCAGCACGCCTGCCGAGCGCGCTGAAATCATCCAGCTCAACACCGATATGCTGCTCGCGTTCCTGATGCGCAAATAAACCGCGCACGAAGAAGCCGCGCACGAAGCGGCTTTTGCGACGATCGAAGAAAAAACGCCGCGCCTCATTTTCATGAGGCGCGGCGTTTGTGCGTTTTCGTGCGCGCGTGCGGCGAGGGTGGCTCAGACTACAGCGCTTTCCTTCGCCGGCTGTTTTGCGTGCGGCTGATGCTGGCGGATGAAGTCGCGCAGTTGCGGATAGATGATGGTGCGCCAGCGGCGGCCCGAGAAAATACCGTAGTGGCCGCACTTTTCCGCGGTCAGGTGGTGCTTGTCCTGTTCCGGAATGCTCGTGCACAGGTCGTGCGCGGCGCGCGTCTGTCCGGAGCCCGAAATATCGTCGAGTTCGCCTTCGATCGTGAAGAGCGCGGTGTCGCGGATGTCCTGCGGACGCACACGCTCGCCCGCGACGTCCCAGGTGCCTTCGGCGAGGCTGAAGTCCTGGAACACCGTGCGGATCGTTTCGAGGTAATACTCGGCGGCCATGTCGAGCACCGCGTTGTATTCGTCGTAGAACTGACGATGCGCTTCGGCATCCTCTTCGTCGCCGCGCAGCAGGCTCTTGTAGAAGTCCCAGTGCGCCGTGGTGTGACGGCCCGGGTTCATCGCCACAAAGCCCGCGTGCTGCAGGAAGCCCGGATAGACCTCGCGCCCTTCGCCCGGATAGTTGGCCGGTACCGGATGGATCACGTTGTTCGCAAACCATTCGAGCGAATGCTCGGTCGCCAGCGAATTGACGGCCGTGGGGCTGCGGCGTGCGTCGATCGGGCCGCCCATCATCGTCATGGTGAGCGGCGTGGCTTCGCCGCGGCTCGCCATCAGCGAAATGGCCGCGAGCACAGGCACCGTCGGCTGACACACCGACAGCACATGCAGATTCTTCGCGCCGATATGGCGGATGAATTCCTGAATGTACGCGACGTAGTCGTCCAGGTGGAACGCGCCCTGGTCGAGCGGCACCATGCGTGCGTCGATCCAGTCGGTGATGTAGACCTTGTGGTCCTGCAGCAGCGTGCGCACGGTGTCGCGCAGCAGCGTGGAATGGTGGCCGGACAGCGGCGCGCACACCAGCACGGAAGGCTCGTCCTTGAGCGCGGTCACAGCGGCGGGATCATCCGCATAGCGCTTGAAGCGCAGCAGACGGCAGAACGGCTTTTCGACGATCGTCTGTTCGACGATCGGGATGTGGTGGCCATCCTTTTCGATCTGCTTGATGTTGAACTCGGGCTTTTCGTAGTCCTTGCCGAGCCGGTAGAGCAGTTCGTAGCCGGCGGCCAGACGCGAGGCGCCCGGCACGAGCGAAAACGGGCTCGACGGATTGGTGAACGACTTGGAAGCAGCCTGGGCCCACGCAGTCAGTGGGCTAAGCAATGCGCGCTGGTATTCGCGGATTTGGTAGAGCATGGATGCTCCAGCATCAGGGGCCGGATCGAATCCAGGTCGCGCCGGAAAGACGCGGCGAGGAACCGGCCCGCATGTTGATCGGTCAGGCCTTGAATCAGGCTTTGGTCTACTGCTTCGGTCTACTGTCAGACAGGCTATATATCGGCTGCGCATAGCGCCGCTTGAGCAAAAGCTAGAGCAAAAATCAGCGGCGCGCCGCGGTCGTGCCTGCTCCCGACAGTGACAAAAAAGCGACAAAGCCACATGACAAGCTGCACGACCTGCGGACCATCCTAACGGACCCCAGAACGTTGTGCAACGCAACATGTCAAGTTTATCGCACCTCCTACAAACGCGTCGGCGTATTCTTGCGTTGACTCCTTCGCGATCCTGACTTCACGCCCTGCCTGGCTATGACGCCGCGGCCGCGATATCGGCCTCCATCGGCGGTACCCCCTCAGGATGGCCGGTCTCGCTGGCCATTTCCTGTTCGTGGCGCATCAGATTCAAACCTGTATGAACGAGCGCGACATGCGAGAAGGCCTGTGGGAAATTTCCCACAAGACGGCCTTCGATCGGGTCGTATTCCTCGGCCAGCAGACCGACGTCGTTGGCGAGCCCGAGCAGCCGTTCGTACATCTTGCGCGCATCGTCCATGCGGCCCTGGAGCGCGAGGTTATCGACCATCCAGAAGCTGCAGGCGAGGAACGTGCCTTCGCCCGGCGGCAAGCCGTCGTTGAATTCGGTGGTGCGGTAGCGCATCACAAAACCTTCACACATCAGATCGCGCTCGATGGCCGCGACGGTGCCGGCGATGCGCGGGTCGTCGGCGGGCAGGAAGCCTACCAGCGGCATGAGCAGCAGACTCGCGTCGAGATCGGTGCCGCCGTAGATCTGCGTGAAGGAATTCAGTTCCTTGTTGAAGCTGCGCTCGCAGATCTGTGCGTGGATGGTGTCGCGCATCTCGCGCCAGTGATCGAGCGGGCCGGGCAGATCGAATTTTTCGGCCGAGCGCACGCAGCGATCGAACGCGACCCACGCCATCACCTTCGAGAACGTGAAATGCTGGCGCCCGCCGCGCGTTTCCCAGATGCCTTCGTCCGGCTCTGTCCAGATCGTTTCGAGATGTTCGAGCATCGCGCACTGGATCGACCATGCCGTGTCGTCGGCCTGCAGGCCGCCCACGCGCGCGAGGTGCAGCGCGTTCATGACTTCGCCGTAGACGTCGAGCTGCAATTGCCCGACTGCGTTATTGCCCACGCGCACGGGCTTCGAATTTTCGTAGCCGGGCAGCCAGTCGAGTTCGATTTCGGGCAGACGGCGCTCGCCGGCGATGCCATACATGATCTGCAATTGCGAGGGCGAGCCGGCCATCACTCGACCGAGCCATGCGCGCCACGCGCGCGCTTCGTCGTAGTAGCCGCCGCGCATCATGGCCAGCAGGGTGATGGTGGCGTCGCGCAGCCAGCAGTAGCGGTAATCCCAGTTGCGCGTGCCGCCCAGTTGCTCGGGCAGCGAAGTGGTGGGCGCGGCCACGATGCCGCCGGTGGGCTCGTAGGCGAGCGCCTTGAGGGTGATGAGCGAGCGGCGGATCGGAGCGGCCCAGCGGCCTTCGACGGTGCCGCGCGCGGCCCATTCTTCCCAGAAGTTTTCGGTGCGCGCGAGTGCGGTGAACGGATCGCGCGGCGGCGGCAGACGCAGATGCGAAGGCGCATAGGCCATCGAAAACGGCACGCGCTCGCCTTCCTTGACGTCGAAATCGGCGACCGTGCGCATGTTCTCGCCTTCGAGATCGACGGGGGTGCGCAACACGATGGTGTCCGGGCCGACCGTCGCCTTGATGCCGCTTTCATAGGTCAGACGACTGACCCACGGCACGGAAAATCCATAGTCGAAGCGCAGCACGAAGTCGCATTGCATGCGTACCGTGCCACGACGACCCACCACGATGCGCACCAGTTCGGTCCAGCCGTTGCCGGGCGGCATGAAGTCGATCAGCGTGACGGCGCCGTCGGGCGTTTCGAAATCGGTTTCCAGAATTAGCGTTTCGCCGCGATAACGGCGCGTGGCGGTGACTTTGGCGGGTGTGCCGTCGGCGGCGGGTGCGGGCGCGATCTGCCAGCGGCCGTTCTTTTCAGTGCCGAGCAGCGCCGCGAAGCAGGCGCCGGAGTCGAAACGCGGCCAGCAGAGCCAGTCGATGGAACCTTCGCGGGACACGAGCGCGGCCGTGTGGCCGTCGCCGATCAATGCATAGTCTTCGATGAGTGCGGGCATGGTAAGCGAATTGACAGCTTGCGTGGTGCGGTTGTTCAGGTAATGCGGCAGCGCATGCACGGACAAGAGTAGTGGCTGTGGGGCTCACTGCGCAACGCGTTTTGCGGCGCACGGCTCGACATCGCACGCAAAAGATTGCTGCGGGAACTTTCGCGACGCGCGGTTCAACGCGCGCGCAGGGCGAATGTCAGCGGGGAAAGACGCGAGAGACGCGCTCAAAAATGCCCACCCGTGCCGAACAAACCGATGATCCCGATGATGATGAGATAGAGCGCAACGATGTAGTTGAGCAGGCGCGGCACGACGAGAATCAGAATGCCGGCGATGAGCGCGACGAGCGGGCCGATGGCGACATGGATATTCATCTTCACTCCTTGTTGGACGAGGTCATTTGCCATTGGCTCGCTGCGCGTTGGCAGCGCGATGGCGCGCAACCTCTCGTATACTTGCCTTCCAACCCTCATAAGATTGGTGTTTGCGCAATCTGCGCGCTGCCGATCAGCTCCAGGCTCGACAAGAAGAAAGGAGGTCGACATGTTTCAAGGCCATGCATCCGCAATCGCCGTGCCCATGCACACCACGCGTGCGCCGCGCACCCCGATGCGCGGCATCATTCATCAGATCATCAAGGGGATTGCCATCATGGCCTCAGTCGCCGCGGCCGTGGCCGCTCCGCAGGCGTTCGCGCAAAGCGGCGCCTCGGCCGATGTGGCCGGCAACGGCGTCTATGACCTGATCGTCGGCACCTACACGGGCGGCAAGAGCGAAGGCCTCTACGTCTACCGCTTCGACTCGAAGACGGGCGATGCGCAACAGGTGAGCGTTGCGAAGACGGTGAACCCGTCGTATCTGGTGGTGAGCCGCGACAAGCGCTTCGTCTACGCGGTCAACGAGCTGCCCGGCGACAACGGCCCGGCCAGCGTGCGCGGCGACGTGAGCGCCTTCGGCTTCGACGCCGCGAGCGGCCAGCTCACCTTCCTGGACAAAGTGTCGGCCCAGGGCAACGATCCGTGCTATCTGAGCCTGTCGCCGGACGGCAAGTACCTGCTGGTCGCCAACTACTCGGTCGCAGCCGATCCGGGCGGCAGCTTCGCGGTGCTGCCCATCGAAGCCGACGGCAAGCTTGGCCAGTCGGTGCTGACCGTGCATCACGAAGGCGGCGGCCCGGTCAAGGGACGCCAGGATAACGCGCACGTTCACTCGACGGTGTTCTCGCCCGATGGCCGCTATCTCTTCACGCAGGATCTGGGCACCGACAAGCTCTGGACCTACCGCTACACGCCGGACGGCACGCGCGGTCTGGTGAGCCCGGCCGAATGGCGCTACACCGACGTGAAGGCCGGGACCGGCCCGCGTCACCTGGTGTTCGGCAACGACGGCCGCCACGCGTATCTGACGAGCGAACTGGCGGGCACGGTCAGCGTGTTCAACTACGACGATGGCCACCTGAAGCTTGAGCAGGTCGAAAAACTCGCCGAGCCGGACTTCAAGGGGGCGGTGGGGGCAGCGGCGCTGCACCTCTCGCCGGACGGCAAGTTCCTCTACGTGTCGAATCGCGGCGACGCCAACGACATTTCGATCTTCGCGGTCGATCAGACGAGCGGCAAGCTCAAGCGCGTGGGCCGTCAGGCGAGCCTTGGCAAGTCGCCGCGCGAGTTCGCGATCGACCCGAGCGGCCAATGGCTGATCGTCGGCAACCAGAACAGCGACACGGTGTATGTGTTCCGTCGCGATCAGCAAACGGGTCTGCTCGAAGCGAATCCGAAGAAGATCGAGATCGGCTCGCCGGTCGATTTCAAGTTCGTGACGCCTTAAGCCTTAAAGTTGGTGGCATAAAAAAACGCCGCGCGGAGCTGATCCGCGCGGCGTTTTTCTTTGCGTCGGCGTGACGCTTATTCGGGCTGCCCCGGCACCAGCACTTCGCGGCTGCCGTTGATGCCCATCGGCGAGACGAGGCCCGCCGCTTCCATCTGCTCGACCAGACGCGCGGCGCGGTTATAGCCGATGCGCAACTGACGCTGCACCGACGAGATCGACGCGCGCCGCGTGCGCACCACGAAGGCCACCGCCTCGTCGTACAGCGGATCGGCTTCCGCTTCGGGCGACTCGCCGAACAGGTCCTGCGGCGCGCCTTCGCTGGCCGGACCGTCGAGAATGCCCTCGACGTATTCCGGCTCGCCGAACTGCTTCAGATACTCGACCACCGCGTGCACTTCCTCGTCGGCCACGAACGCGCCGTGCACGCGCTGCGGATAGCCCGTGCCCGGCGGCAGGAACAGCATATCGCCCTGGCCGAGCAGCGATTCCGCGCCCATCTGGTCGAGAATCGTGCGCGAGTCGATCTTCGACGACACCTGGAACGCCACGCGTGTGGGGATGTTCGCCTTGATGAGGCCGGTGATGACGTCTACCGAAGGCCGCTGCGTCGCGAGAATCAGGTGGATGCCTGCCGCGCGCGCCTTCTGCGCGAGCCGCGCGATCAGCTCTTCGATCTTCTTGCCCGCGACCATCATCAGGTCGGCCAGCTCGTCGATCACCACCACGATCATCGGCAACGCCGAGAGCGGTTCGGGCGCTTCGGGCGTGAGCGAGAACGGGTTGCCGATCTTGCGCTCGTTGGCTTCGGCGTCGCGGATCTTCTGGTTGAAGCCCGCGAGATTGCGCACGCCCACGGCCGACATCAGCCGGTAACGCTTCTCCATTTCGCCCACGCACCAGTTGAGCGCGTTGGCCGCGAGCTTCATGTCGGTGACCACGGGCGCGAGCAGATGCGGAATGCCTTCGTAGACGGACAGCTCCAGCATCTTCGGGTCGATCATGATCAGTCGCACTTCTTCGGGCGTCGCCTTGTACAGCAACGACACGATCATTGCGTTGATCGCCACCGATTTGCCCGAACCGGTCGTGCCGGCCACCAGCATGTGCGGCGCCTTGGCCAGATCCGTGACGATCGGATGCCCGACGATGTCCTTGCCCAGCGCGATCGTGAGCTTCGAGGGCGAGCGCTGATACGGCGTCGATTCGAGGATCTCGGAAAGGCGGATCATCTGGCGTTTCGCGTTCGGCAATTCCAGACCCATGCAGGTCTTGCCGGGGATCGTTTCCACCACGCGGATCGACGTGAGGCCGAGGCCGCGCGACAGATCCTTCATCAGCCCGACGATCTGGCTGCCGCGCACGCCGAGCGCAGGCTCGACTTCGAAGCGCGTGATGACCGGACCCGCCGAGGCGCCGACCACCGTGACCGGCACCTTGAATTCCTGCAGGCGCTGCTCGATCAACTGGCTGGTTTCGGCGAGCTTTTCTTCGGAGACGTATTCGATTTCGGTCTCGGAGCGCTCGAGCAGCTCGAAGCCAGGGAGTTCGACCGCAGACGCGCTGAGCGGCTGGAATTCGAACGACGTCGGCGCGTGACCGCGCACGGGCTGGCGTGCGGGTTCTGGTGCTGGCGTTGGGGTTGGCGTTGGTGCTGGCGTCGCAGCGGCCTCGATCGGAGCCGCAGGCGCGAAGGCCGCGGGTGCAAGCGCTGGAGCAAGCGCTGGTGCCGGAGCTTGCGTTTGTTCCCAAGGCGGCGTGAGCGGCGCGGGCGGTGAAATCGGCGCAATCGGCGCGAAGCTGGCCGCCGGGATGGGCTCAGCCGGAAGCGGCCATGCGGGCGCTGCCGGAATGGGTGCGAGCGGTGCCGCTTCGATCGGCGCTGCGGGCACGAAGGGCGCCGGCGCCGGGGTGAGTGCGTGTTCCCACGGCGCGACGGGCGCAACGGGTGTAGCGGGCGCGACCGGCATGTGCCACGCAGGCATCGCTGGTTCTTCGACTTCGACTGCCGGGCTCGTGGTCGCCGCAGCAGGCGTGGCGTCGATGGATGCCGCTGGCATCACCGGCGCGGACGTCAGCGCGCCCGTTGCGGCTGCAACGGTCTGCGCAGCGCCAAGGGCCGCGCTGGCAACTGTCGGCGCAGCCATCACGGCGCTCGTAGCAGCGGCGAGCGGTGCGGCGATGGCGACTGGCACTGCAGTGGGCTGCTGCGGCTCGACCGGCGCGACAACGGGTTCGCTCTCGATCGGAGCCGATAGTGCATGTGCCGTCTCGACGACCGGCGGATGCTCAGGCGCGGGTTCGAGCGGTGCTTCGAAGGAATCGGCTTCGAGCGGGGCGGTGTCAGCCTCGACCGGCGCGGCTGCGATTACCGGCGCTTCCTCGTGCTCCGTTGGCTCCACCGCCGCGACAACGCTTTGCAGCGGGGTTTCGTCGTGGATTGCTTCGACGGCGACCGGGGTTTCGGCGGGCGCTTCCTCAGCGGCCTTCGCTTCTTCTTCGGCGGCGGCTTTGGCGATGAACGTCGGCAGCGCAGCGCTGAACGCGGCGGTGAATTCATCGACGGCAGGGATCAGCGGCTCGGCGACTTCGGGCTGTGGCGTTACGAAGCTCGCGACCGGTTCCGGCGCACGTTGCGCTTCGATTTCCGGCTCGATCTCCGGTGCAACTACCGCTTGCTCAACGTCTTCCTCGGGCTGTGCGACATGCGCGGAGACTGACGCGAGGCGCGGGAAGCGCACGATGTTGCTGGTGTGCTCGATGTCCTCTGCCGGCTCTACCGCGTTTGTTGTCTCGACCGGCGCGGATGCGGCGGTTTCGGCTTCGTCAGCCACGGGCTCGTTGGGCTCGTCCGGCTCGTCATCGAGCAGAACCCACGGCATGCCCTTGTCGAAGCTCGGCCAGTTGATCGGCGCATCCGCGCTTTCGGCGGGTTTCGTCGGCTCAGTTGCCTGCGCTGGCGTCGGAGCGTTTTCCTCTGCGCCGATAAGGAAGTCGGGCAGCGAGTGGTCCACGCCTTGCGTCGATTCGGCGGACGGTTCTTCTGTTGCCGTCGGGGCAACGGCAACTGGCTCGACGGGTTCGGCGGGAATCGTTTCGGGCAACGACACCGGGGCTTCCTGCACTGGCGGCTCGGGCTGATGCGCTGCGGCGTCTGGCGTTTCCGGGAGTGCCTGCACAGGCGCTGCGGTGGCTTCGGCCGCAACGGCTTCAACCGGCAACGCGATCTGCGGCGCGGCCAGCGGGAATTGGGCGTGTTCCGGATGCGTCGATGTATCGGCAGCCGCTTCGGGTGTTTCGGGTGCTGCAGGCGTTTCAGGCAAAACCGGCTGCGTGGAAGTTGCCGCGAGGTCAACGGCTTGCGCCGGAGCGTCAGCTTGCGCGGCAGTCTCTTCGACGCTATTGCGGCGCGCGAGGCTCGCCCCGGCCAGCGACGTCCAGCGTGCGGCGTTCTCTTCGATCGAGCGCAGCGTTTCGAGCACGCTGGAGGACAGCGGCGCCTGCGGTGCCACGGGTACGGGCGTCGTCGGGCGCGAGTAGGCGGGCGTAGCGAGTGCTGCGGGCGTCACGGCTGCGGCCGGACTGACTTCAGCGATCGATGCCGTGACGGGCGCGCCCATCGGCGGGCTGACGGAGGACGGCGTGCGCACTGCGGTGCTCGGCGTTGTCCGGGTTGGCCACACGAACGGACGCGCGGGCTTTGCCTGATGGCGCGGCTGCGGCGCTGCGGCGGCCGCTGCGCGCGCGGCCGTGCTGCCCGCCACCGGCGGCGGCGCGCTGCGGCGCACGGGCGCCGGGCTGGCGTAAGGCGAGACGATCGGATCGACCGCGTTCGGCATCACGGCGGCATTCGGCGCGGCGTTGCGCGGCATGACGGGCACGGATGCCGTCGAGGCGAACGGCGCGGCTTGTGCCGCGACCGGCGCGGGCGGCCGCATGGAGGGCGGACGGATTGGCGTGCTGCCCGGCGCGTTGAGCGGCGTAGGGTGTGACGTCGAGAGCGGCGTCGAGCCAGTGGACGCGGGCCGCGCCGGCGCAACGCGCCAGGGCGGCGGACCACCTGCAGCGACCGCACTACCGACTGCCGCACCCGCAAGCGCGGCGTTCTGTATGCCCGCACCCGCAGCCGCAACCGCGACGCCGCCCAGACCCGTCATGGCCTGGCGCTGCGCCTCGGCAGCGAAGGGCGCTACGGACGGCGACACCGGCATGCCGTTCGCACCGCCGACGCTCGCGCGCCGCGCCTCGCCCGGCATCGCACCGTTCAACGTAGCCGCCGATGCGGGCGCGTTGCGGCGAATCTCTCCAGGCATCACGCCAGTCTGCGACGCGGACGCCATCGGCGCGCGTGCGCCGGGTTGACCTTCGCGCAGCCAGCCCATCGGTGCGGTGGGTTCGCTGCGCGCCCATGCAGCGGCGGGGCTCGGCGGCGGCGAGGCGAAATCCGGCTCGGTGCGCCAGGGCGAATTGTCCATCGGTGTGACACCCGGGCCTGGCGCTGCATTGGCGGCGGCACCGGTTGCCGCACCCGCAGCCGTGGCTGCACCTGCAGCCGCGCGCTTGCCCGGCATCTGCGGACGCCAGACGGTCGGACGCTTGCGGCGCGTGTCGTCGTGCGGCACAGGAGTGCCCGCGCCCGAGCCGATGTTCGGCCCGTCGCCTGCAGCGAGTCCGCCCCCCAATCCCAGCGCGCTGCCCAGGCTGCCAAGTCCGGCAAGACCCGCGCTGAATCCGGACGAGGCGCCCGAAGGCTTCGCGCCATCCTGCGCCGCGCGGCGGCTGCGGCGCGAGACGCGCTCGCCGTCGTCGTCGTCGTCGCGGGACGGGCGGATGTTCAGGCCCAGGCCGAGCGACACGTCGGCCCAGACGAAAAAGTCGCGCCAGCGGAAGTCGATCAGCCAGGGCAGGCTCACGAAGAACAGCGCCGTGATCGCAAGCGGTGCGGCGACGTGCCCGATCAGCTTGCCGAGGCCGTCAGCAATCGCGTGGCCGAGCGCATCGAAGCCCTCGATGTGGAGCAGGGAGGCCTCGAGCGCGCAACTCGACAGCAGCACGCAGAAAAAGCCGAGCCACAGCCGGATCGTGCCGGGGCCGCGCAGGCCCGCGCCGCCGGGCAACACCGACTTCACGAGACGCCAGATCAGAGGGATGAACCAGACGGCCGATAAGCCGAACCAGCCAGGAACTACCGTGTGCATGCCAGAGATCTACGATGAAAGTTTGGGCAAGACGTCGAGTGTAACCGCTCGACCCTGGTGCGCCGTCATGCGCGTTGTCGCGGCGCCGCAGTGGCGGGGCGCGCTCAGGAATGCCGCGGAAAATCGACAAAAAAACATCGGCGATTGAGCGCCGACAAACTAGTACTAACGGGCACAAAAACGCAGCAGCAAAAAAACAGCCGCGCGGGGTGAGCGCGCGGCTACGTGTCGGTACGACGCGTCACTGGCCCTGCGTCGCGGATGCCGCGGCCGGAACGCTGGCGCCCGCCTGCGCGAAGGTCAGGTGATCGCCGTTCTCGAGGATCAGCAGCAGCGCCTGCGGCGCGCGCATCTGCACGCCGGTGCGGGTGATATGCGCAAGGGCGTCCAGATACGGTCCTTCGATTTCACCGCCCGCGCCGATGCAGGCCATGCGCGTGCCCGCGAGCTGATCGAACGACAGCAGGCCGCTCTTGAGCGAATAGCGGCCCATGTAGCGATTGCAGCCCGAGAAGCCGCTGGCGCGGCGCTGGCCGTTCGCCGTGGACAGGTCAAGTGTGATCGGGCGTGCGGCTGGCGTGGCTGCCGTATTCGCACCGGCGTTCGCCCCGGGGATGGCGCGCAGCGTGCCGTCGGCGCGCTTCCATTCGACGAGCTGCCATTGCGAGTTGTCGAGCAATTGCGTGGCGGCGGGGTTGAACGGATCGGGCGCCGGTGCGGACGCGTCCTGGTGAACCGGCAGCTTGCACGCGGCAAGCATCAGTGCTGCGCCGATGGCGGCCGCGAGCGGCGCCGCGCGCGACGCGAGCAGGCGCGCCATCGTGCGCCCGGCGGGGCGTGTGCTCAAGCGGTGGGACATCGCATTTCCTCGTAACTGGCGAAGGCGTAAGGGTAACGCACCATGAGACGCCGTGCGAGCGCAAACGTTCGCCAAAGCGTGACTTCTTCACGCGATCGCGACCGGCGCAGCGGGCCCGCGTTGGCCCGGCGTCGACCGCGCATTGGCCATCCGGCCAGGCAAAACGCATGGGTGCGCGTGTTAACATCGACGCTTCTTCGCATTCGTGCGTCACCCATGGAGCGCGTGCGCTTCATCGTCATTTTTCATCGTGATTTCTGGAGACATCATGCAGACCGGCCCCCGCATCGGCACACCGCTTTCCGCTTCCGCCACCCGTGTCATGCTGCTCGGCGCTGGCGAGCTCGGCAAGGAAGTGATCATCGCGTTGCAGCGCCTCGGCGTCGAGGTGATCGCCGTCGACCGTTACGAGAACGCGCCCGGCCATCAGGTCGCGCATCGCGCGCACGTCATCGACATGGCCGATCCGAAGGCGCTGCGCGCCCTGATCGACGCCGAGCGTCCGCACCTCGTCGTGCCGGAAATCGAGGCCATCGCCACCGACGCGCTTGCGGCGGTCGAATCGGAAGGCGTCGCCGAAGTCATTCCCACCGCGCGCGCCGCCCAGCTCACGATGAACCGCGAAGGCATCCGCCGCCTCGCCGCCGAGGAGCTGGGGCTGCCCACGTCCCCTTACGCATTCGCCGATTCGCTCGAAGAGCTGAAGGCCGGCATCGCGAAGGTGGGCTATCCGTGCGTGGTGAAGCCGGTGATGTCGTCGTCGGGCAAGGGACAGTCGGTGTTGCGCAGCGACGCCGACGTCGAGCACGCCTGGCAATACGCACTCGCGGGCGGCCGCGTCAATCATGGCCGCGTGATCGTCGAAGGGTTCATCGACTTTGAATACGAAATCACGCAACTGACCGTGCGCGCGACCGACCCAGGCAGCGGCCAGGTCGAAACCTATTACTGCGACCCGATCGGCCACAAGCAGGTGGATGGCGATTACGTGGAGTCGTGGCAGCCGCAGCCGATGAGCGCGAAGGCGCTCGAACGCTCGCGCGAGATCGCGCACAAGGTCACGGAAGCACTCGGCGGGCGCGGTCTCTTTGGCGTCGAACTGTTCGTGCGCGGCGACGAAGTGTGGTTCTCGGAAGTCAGTCCGCGTCCGCATGACACGGGTCTGGTGACGCTCGCCTCGCAGCGTTTTTCCGAGTTCGAACTGCATGCGCGCGCGATTCTTGGCCTGCCCGTCGATACGACGGCGCGCGGTCCGGGTGCGTCGGCGGTGATCTACGGCGGCATGGACGCGCGCGGCATCGCCTTCGAAGGCGTCGCCGATGCGCTGGCCGTGCCGGGCGCGGACCTGCGCCTGTTCGGCAAGCCGGAAAGCTTCGTGAAGCGCCGCATGGGCGTGGCGCTGGCAACAGGCGCGGATCTCGAAGAGGCCCGTGCGCGCGCACGGGCCGCAGCCGCGGCGGTGCGCCCGGTGCCGGGTGACGCGACCAACTGAGGTCCGACGGCGTTCGAACGGCGGCCCAACGGCGTTCGAACTAACGCATCGTCGAAGTCTCCAAACACGCGCGCAGCTTGATCTTGCTTAAGCTGTGCGTGTGACGGGCCGCCGATAATCGCGCGCTCGTCCGGTGCGCATCTGCAACGCGCGGCCGGTGTATCGCGGGTTATTGTGTCGGCAGAGGCAGGGAGGCGGGTATGGGTGGATCGCGTATGTTGCATAAGTTGCGTGCGTTGAGTGTGGTGCTCTGGATTGGCGCCTTGTCGTGCGCGTGTGCACTGTCGGGCTGCGGGGTGGCGGCGGCGCCGTGCCGCGTGGCGTCGGCCGGCCTGAAGATCGTGCCGCTCGTCGGTCATCTGGCGGCTGCTCCCACCGATGCCTGTGCCGATGTGATCGATCCGTGATCGGCGCACGCCTGCGCATCCTGCTGTCAATGCTGCTGTCACTACCAACCGGCATGCCACGCCAGGAGAACGCCATGATCGACGCCCGCGCCCGGGTCGCCGCTTTCCGTCTTTTCTGCTCGCGCCCGCGCCTGGCGCTCGCGCTTGTCAGTGTTTTCAGTGCGCTTGCGGCATTCGCCGCACCGGTGGCGCACGCAGCATCGGGCAACGGGCTCGATATCCGCGACATCCATGTGCAGTCGCGCCACACTTTCAGCTACACCTGCGCCAGCGGCAAAACCTTCAAGGTCAGCTATCTGAACGCGTCCAACGGCCAGAGCTTCGCGCTCGTGCCCGTCGATGGCCGCAAGATCCTGCTGGTGGGCGTGGTCGCTGCGTCGGGCGTCAAGTATGTCGGCGACCGCTACGCCTGGTGGACCAAAGGCCCCGGCGCCGATCTCTACGACACCATGGCCGACCCCAACTCGAAACCCATCGTCGCGGGCTGCGCGACGATCATGCGCTGATGCCTTAAAGCCGCGCTTTGCGCGCACTGCGCGCTTCACGACGCGATCCGTCGTGCCGGAGTAATCTGTCGGCCATGCGAAGGGCGGGCGATTTTCGCTCCGCTTGTCGTCCTTTCGCACCTTTTGAGCGAGGTGGTCGATGAAGGCATCGGATCTGTTCGTGAGGGCGCTCGAAGCCGAGGGCGTGGAATATATCTTCGGCATTCCCGGCGAGGAAAACCTCGATCTGCTGGAATCGCTGCGGCGCTCGAAGATCCGTCTGATCGTTACGCGCCACGAACAGGCCGCAGGTTTCATGGCCGCCACTTACGGACGGCTGACGGGCCGCACCGGCGTGTGTCTGGCCACGCTCGGCCCCGGCGCGACCAATTTCGTGACCGCCGCCGCCTACGCGCAACTCGGCGGCATGCCGATGCTGATGGTCACGGGGCAAAAGCCCATCAAATCCAGCAAGCAGGGCCATTTCCAGATCGTCGATGTGGTGCGCATGATGGAGCCGCTCACCAAGTACGCGCGCCAGATCGTGTCGATCGGCAATATTCCTGCGCTCGTGCGCGAGGCCTTCCGCCAGGCCGAGCAGGAGCGCCCGGGCGCCGTGCATCTGGAACTGCCCGAAGACGTCGCCGATGAAGAGGGCGACGGCAAACCCATCCCCAAGAGCTTCAGCCGCCGCCCGGTCGCCGAGGAAAAAGCGGTCGCGCACGCGGTCGCGGCGATCTGTTCGGCGCGCCATCCGCTGTTGATGATCGGCGCGGGGGGAAATCGCAAGACCACGCGCAACGTGTTGCGCGAATTCGTCGATCAGACCGGCATCCCGTTTTTCACCACGCAGATGGGCAAGGGCGTGATCGACGAGTCGCATCCGCTGTGGCTGGGCAATGCCACGCTCTCGGACGGCGACTTCGTCCACCGCGCCATCGAACACGCCGACTGCATCATCAACGTCGGTCACGATGTGATCGAAAAGCCGCCGTTCTTCATGCGCAGCGCGGAAGGCCGCACGGTGATCCACGTCAACTTCCTGGGCGCGGAGGTTGATCCGGTTTATTTCCCGCAGATCGAGGTGGTGGGCGATATCGCCAACGCCGTCTGGCAACTGAAGGAAGCGCTCAAACCGCGCACGCACGAATGGGATTTCGCGCGCTTCGAGGAGATCAAGCGCCACTTCGACGCGCATCTGGCCAAAGGCCAGCACGACGAGCGCTTTCCGGTTTATCCGGTGCGGCTCGTGCACGACGTCTATCAGGCGATGCCCGAGGACGGCATCCTGTGTCTAGACAATGGCATGTACAAGATCTGGTTCGCGCGCTATTACCGGGCGCGCGAGCCGAATTCCGTGCTGCTCGACAACGCGCTGGCGTCGATGGGCGCGGGTCTGCCCTCGGCGATCGCGACCAAAATCGTGCATCCGGAGCGCAAGGTGGTGGCCGTGTGCGGCGACGGCGGCTTCATGATGAATTCCCAGGAGCTGGAGACGGCGGTGCGGCTGAAGCTCGACATCGTCGTGCTGCTGTTGCGCGACGACGCTTTCGGCATGATCCGCTGGAAGCAGGAAAACATGAATTTCCCCGATTACGGCATGACGCTGCAAAACCCCGATTTCGTCGATTACGCGCGCAGTTACGGCGCGCACGGGCATCGCGTGGGCGCCGCGGGCGAACTCGGACCGCTGATTACGCAGTGTTTCGCCGAGCCGGGCGTGCATGTGATCGACGTGCCCATCGATTACTCGGACAACGAGCGTGTGCTCAACCGCGAGATCAAGCGCCTGAGCGCGCAGCTGTGAAGCGGTAAGCGACGGCTCCTGCGCACGGTCGCGCGCCTTGCGCGTCCCGCGCACATCGCACACCCTCTGGCGCGGCATGATCGACCCCGACGTGGCGCGCCGCGTCTTTTGCGGAGAACGCGTCATGCTCAAACCGACTTACCCGTACTACCTGGCCAACGAGGCCGTCGCCGCCAATACCGATCTCGAAGTCACCGACAAATACAGCGGCGAAGTCGCCACGCGCGTTGCGCTCGCCGACGCCAAGGCGATCGACCAGGCCATCGCCGCCGCGCAAGCGGCGATGCCCGCGCTGCGCGCGTTCGCCCCGTTCAAGCGCCAGGCCGTGATCGACCATTGCGTGGCGCGCTTTCGCGAGCGCTTCGACGAACTGGCGATGGCGCTATGCATCGAGGCCGGCAAGCCGATCAACGATTCGCGCGGCGAAGTCACGCGCCTGATCGACACCTTTCGCGTGGCCGCCGAGGAAAGCGTGCGCATCGACGGCGAGATCGTGAACCTGGAGATCTCGCCGCGCGCCAAGGGCTATCACGGCTACGTCAAGCGCGTGCCGATCGGGCCGTGCTCGTTTATTTCGCCGTTCAATTTTCCGCTCAATCTGGCCGCCCACAAGGTCGCGCCCGCGCTGGCGGCGGGTGTGCCCTTCGTGCTCAAGCCCGCGAGCCGCACGCCGGTGGGCGCGCTCATCATCGGCGAGATTCTGGCGGAAACGGATCTGCCCAAGGGCGCGTTCTCGATCCTGCCCGCGCATCGCGACGGCGCCGATCTCTTTACCACCGACGAACGCTTCAAGCTGCTGTCATTTACCGGTTCGCCCGCGGTCGGCTGGGATCTCAAGAAGAAGGCCGGCAAGAAGAAGGTGGTGCTGGAACTGGGCGGCAATGCGGCGGCCATCGTCGATGCCGATCAGGGCGCGAAGCTCGACTATGTGGTGGATCGACTCGCGTTCGGCGCGTATTACCAGTCGGGGCAGAGCTGTATCGGCGTGCAGCGCATTCTGGTGCACGCGTCGCTCTACGACGCGCTGCGCGACAAGCTGATCGCCAAGGTCAAGACGCTGAAAATGGGCGATCCGAAGGACGAAAAGACCTTTGTCGGGCCGATGATCTCGGAGTCGGAGTCGAAGCGCCTGGCGGGCTGGATGGAGAGTGCGGTGCTGGCGGGCGCGAAGATCATCGCGGGCGGCCAGGTGGACGGCGCGATGTTCGAGGCGACGCTGCTGGAGGACGTAGGCCGCGACACCGATCTTTACCGGCGCGAGGCCTTTGGGCCGGTGGCGATCCTCGAGCGCTTCACGGATTTCGGCGCGGCGCTGGAGACGGTCAACGACAGCGACTTCGGCTTGCAGGCGGGTGTGTTCACCGATTCGCTCGCCAACGCGCATCGCGCGTGGGATGGGCTCGACGTGGGCGGCGTGGTCATCAACGATATTCCGTCATTTCGCGTCGATAACATGCCGTATGGCGGCGTGAAGGATTCGGGCCTGGGGCGCGAAGGCGTGCGCTACGCCATCGAGGATATGACCGAGCTGCGGCTGATGGTGATGCGTCAGACGTGGTGAACGCCTGAAGATACGCGAGTACGGCGCTTCTGTTGTGAAGGGTGAAAGGGCCCGAACAGAAGCGCTGCGTCTTTGCAGAAGCCCGTCCATGGGGCCATAGGGATTTATGCCGAGGTGCTACAATACCGGCCTTTCGCCGGATTGCGCCCGCGCAACGCCGGTATCGATCGAAGCGGCCGAACGCAAACATTGCGCAAAATCGGCGCGTAAATAAGGGAACGAGCCACGGTGATCCTCACCGGGCAAGCGCAGTGAGCCCAGGCGGGTCGAGCGCGGCATCAAGCCGGCGCACCTCGCCCAGACGGCTCCCGTGAGCACAAAGAGCCCAAACGGCCCGTTCCGCAAGCTGTCCGCCACGACCGGCCATGCCGGTCGCCCCGGGCAATCCCGGCAGAGCCAGGCTGCGCCCACGCAGCGTCTGCCAGCACTACCGCAGTCCCGCAGTGATTATTTGAGGCGCATGGCGCCTCGTGCGCCTAGCGCCTTTATAGCGAAACCCACCATGTCCGACACCGACGTCAAGCCCAGCACTGCGACCTTCGATCAGTTCGGCCTCGCGCCCGACATCCTCAAGGCGATCCAGGAGCAGGGCTACACGACGCCCACGCCGATCCAGGCGCAGGCGATTCCCGTGGTCCTCACGGGCCGTGACGTGATGGGCGCCGCCCAGACCGGCACCGGCAAGACCGCCAGCTTCTCGCTGCCGATCCTGCAACGCCTGCTGCCGATGGCCAGCACGAGCGCATCGCCCGCACGCCATCCGGTGCGCGCGCTGATCCTCACGCCTACGCGCGAACTGGCCGACCAGGTCGCCAACAACGTGCGCACCTACGCGCAGCACACGGCGCTGCGCAGCGCCGTGGTGTTCGGCGGCGTCGACATGAACCCGCAGTCGGAAGAACTGCGCCGCGGCGTGGAAATCCTGATCGCGACGCCGGGCCGACTGCTCGATCACGTTCAGCAGAAGACCACGAATCTGGGCCAGGTGCAGATGCTCGTGCTCGACGAAGCCGACCGCATGCTGGACATGGGCTTCCTGCCGGATCTGCAGCGCATCCTGAACCTGCTGCCGAAGGAGCGCCAGACGCTGCTGTTCTCGGCTACGTTCTCGCCGGAAATCAAGAAGCTCGCCGCCACGTATCTGCGCACGCCGCAGACCATCGAAGTCGCGCGCAGCAACTCGACGAATGCGAACGTTACGCAGATCGTTTATGAAGTCGCCGAAGGCGACAAGACCGGCGCGGTGGTGCAACTGATCCGCTCGCGTGGTCTGAAGCAGGTGATCGTGTTCTGTAACAGCAAGATCGGCGCGAGCCGTCTTGCGCGCCAGATCGAGAAGGCCGGCATCGTCGCCGCCGCGATTCACGGCGACCGCTCGCAGAACGAGCGCATGCAGGCGCTCGACGCCTTCAAGCGCGGCGAGATCGAAGCGCTGGTGGCCACCGACGTGGCCGCGCGCGGTCTCGACATCGCCGAACTGCCCGCCGTCATCAACTTCGACCTGCCGTTCAACGCCGAAGACTACGTCCACCGTATCGGCCGTACCGGCCGCGCGGGCGCGACCGGCGACGCGCTGTCGCTGTGCAGCCCGAACGAGAAGAAGCAACTGGCCGATATCGAAAAGCTCATCAAGCGTCCGCTGACGGTCGAGCATCTGGTCGTCGATACGCCGGTGGCGCACCACGAGGGCGGCAGCCGTCGCCGCGAGCGCGATGCGCACGAAGGCCGCGAGGCGCGTGGTGATCGCGAGGGGCGCGAGGGTCGTGAAGGCCGCGAGGCGCGTGAGGCACGCGGCGAGCGCGGTCACCGCCGCACGGGCAGCTTCGAGCGTCCGCACCACCACCGCTCGCAACCCATCGACGACTTCTTCCTGAAGCCGTATGAGCCGTCCGCCGCCGCGCGCAGCAAGGCCGAGGACAGCAAGGCCGCACCGGCTAGCACGTCGCAGAAGTCGTCGAAGCAGCCGCTGGCCGCGCTGCTGGGCGGGCTCGGTTCGTCGTGGCGCAACAAGCCGACGCCTTCGTCGTCGTCGTGATCTAGCGTTCCAGATGTAGAAACGGCGTGCGGGTGAAAACCCGGCACGCCGTTTTTTTTCGCCTGCGTTGTGTTTGCGTTTTGCGTTTGCGTCCTTACGCGGGCAAGTGCACGAGACGCCGTTTCCAGGCGTCGATTGCGTCGGCCTGAAAGGCTTCGAGCGAGGCGGGCGTCGGCTGATGCAGATCTAGCCCCAAATGTTGAGCCGCCGCGAGCAGCGCTTCGAGCGGGCGCGACGCATCGAGCGCCTGCGCGCCGGTCTGCTTCGAGAGCTTTTCGCCATCGGCGTTGGTGACGACGGGGACGTGCAGATAAGTGGGCGTCGGCACGCCTAGACAGCGTTGCAGCCAGATCTGGCGCGCCGTGGAGTCGAGCAGGTCCGCGCCGCGCACGACGTGCGTGATGCCTTGCGCGGCGTCGTCCACGACCACGGCCAGTTGATACGCCCATTGACCGTCCGCGCGCAGCAGCACGAAATCGCCCACATCGTTCGCCAGATCCTGTTGCTGCGGGCCTTGCCAGCGATCGTCGAAGCGGATCAGCGCGGGATTATCGGCGCATTGCGGCACGTCGTCCGGCACGCGCAGACGCCACGCGCGCGCGGTCTTGCCGTGCAGGCCGTCGCGGCAGGTGCCGGGGTAGATCAGCGTGGTGTTGCGCCGGTGCGCGTGCAATTGCGAGTCGGCAATTTCCTTGCGAGTGCAGCCGCAGGGATAGACGTGTTTCGTCGCGATCAGCGTGTCCAGCGCTTCACGGTATAGACCGGTGCGCTGGCTTTGCCACACGGGCGCCTCATCCGCGTGAAAGCCGAAGCGTTCGAGCGTCGCGAGGATGTCATCGGCGGCGCCGGGCACGGTGCGTGGGCCGTCGATATCTTCCATGCGCACGAGCCACGCGCCGTCATGCGCGCGCGCATCGAGCCAGCTCGCCAGCGCCGAAACCAGCGAGCCGAAATGCAAAGGACCAGTGGGCGAGGGCGCGAAGCGCCCGCGATAGCCGGAAGCAGGTGCGCTCACGCGCGGATTATGCGGCGTTTGCCGCTGCTGCTTGCGTGCCTTGAGCACCTTGCTCACGCGCCGGGTGGCACGCCGGGCAGCTCTTGCCCACCTCGAAGAGTGGCGAAGCTTGTTCAGCAGGCGTGACGACGGCGCGGCACGCGAAGCACTGAACCGTGCCGGTCGGTTCGAGTTGCGGATTGAGTGCGGTGCGCTGGTCGAACACGAAGCAGTCGCCGTTGTAATGCGCGCCGCCGACTTCCTCGAAGTACTTCAGGATGCCGCCTTCAAGCTGATAAACGCGCTCGATCCCCACTTCCTTCATGTGGATCGCCGCTTTCTCGCAGCGGATGCCGCCTGTGCAGAACGACACCACGGTCTTGCCTTCCAGATCGGCGCGATTCGCCTCGATCACGCCGGGGAATTCGCTGAATTTCGTCAGGCGATAGTCGAGCGCCTTATCGAAGGTGCCCAGATCGATTTCGAAGTCGTTGCGCGTATCGAGCATCACGACCGGACGGCCTTCGTCGTCGAATCCGCGGTCGAGCCATTCCTTCAACACGACCGGCGCGACCGAAGGCGCGCGGCCTTCTTCCGGGCGGATCGCGGGCTTTTTCATCGTGATGATTTCGCGCTTCAAACGCACGAGCATGCGATTGAAGGGGCGATCCTCGGAAAAGCTTTCCTTGAACTGCAGCGTGGCGAATTTGCCTTCGAAAAGCGGGTCGGTACGCACGAAGTCCATGAAGGCGCGCACGTTCGGCTCACTGCCAGCGACGAACAGGTTGATGCCTTCGGGCGCGAGCAGGATCGTGCCCCGCAAATCGAGTTCATTGCAGCGCGCGAGCACGAGCGGACGCCATTCGGCGGTCTTCTCAAGTGTCGCGAACTGGTAGGAGGAAAGGTTGAGGATACGCATGGCCAACAAACACTCAAAGCTGAATCGGACGGGCCCGCGAGCGGTGCGGCGGGCGCAATCCGCTATTATCCCTCAACCGGGCGGCGAGGCACCTGCAGCGCGTTGTCCCTGCTGCCGGAATGTCGCGCGTTGCTGACGGAGTGCAAGTCCGCACGCTGACACTTCACACGTATTCGCACACGCTCAAACTGCTTTGCACGCGGTGCCGGCGGCGAAAAACGCCGGACCGTAGAGGTACAATGACGCCCATGTCAGATCCCCGCTTCGTCCATCTCCGCGTCCACTCCGAATTCTCGATTGCCGACGGCATCGTGCGTCTCGACGACCTCGTCAAGGCGGCGGCCAAAGACGGCCAGGGCGCGCTCGCGCTCACCGACCTCGGCAACGCATTCGGCCTCGTTCGTTTTTATTCGGAAGCCCGTGGCAAAGGGGTCAAACCCATTGCCGGCTGCGACGTCTGGATCATGAATCCGGACGACCGCGACAAACCTTCGCGCCTGCTGCTGCTCGTGAAGGACAAGGTCGGTTATCTGAATTTGTGCGAGCTGCTGTCGAAGGCGTGGCTCACGAACCAGCATCGCGGCCGCGCGGAAGTCGATGTCGCCTGGCTCGAAGCGGGTCTGGGCGAAGGGCTGCTGGCGATCTCGGGCGCGCAACTGGGCGACGTGGGTCTCGCACTCGCGGCGGGCAACGTCGAAAGCGCGAAGCGCCACGCGCAGCGCTGGGCCAAACTGTTCCCGAACGGCTATTACATCGAGCTGCAACGCTGCGGCCAGGCCGGCGGCGAGCAATACATCGAGCAGGCCGTCGCGCTCGCGGCGGAATTGCAACTGCCGGTGGTCGCCACGCACCCGATGCAGTTCATGACGCACGAGGAATACACCGCGCACGAAGCGCGCGTGTGTATTTCGGAAGGCGACATTCTCGCGAATCCGCGCCGCCAGAAACGCTTCACGACCGATCAGCGTTTTCGCACCCAGGACGAAATGGCCGCGCTGTTCGCGGACATTCCCTCGGCGCTCGCCAACACGATCGAGATCGCCAAACGCTGCAATCTGACGCTCGAACTCGGCAAGCCCAAGCTGCCGCTATTCCCGACGCCCGATGGCATGTCGCTCGACGACTATCTCGTGCAACTGTCGCGCGAAGGGCTGGAAAAGCGCCTCGTGCAGCTTTATCCGAATGAAGCCGATCGCGAAGCCGAACGCGCGCGCTACAACGAACGTCTGGACTTCGAGTGCGGGACCATCATCAAGATGGGGTTCCCGGGCTACTTCCTGATCGTTGCGGACTTCATCAACTGGGCGAAGAACAACGGCGTGCCGGTGGGTCCGGGCCGGGGTTCGGGCGCGGGCTCGCTGGTCGCGTACGCGCTGGGCATTACCGATCTGGACCCGCTGCGCTACAACCTGCTGTTCGAGCGTTTCCTGAATCCGGAACGCGTCTCGATGCCCGACTTCGACATCGACTTCTGCCAGCACGGGCGCGACCGCGTCATTCAGTACGTGAAGGACAAGTACGGCGCTGATGCGGTGTCGCAGATCGCCACCTTCGGCACCATGGCCGCGAAGGCGGCGGTGCGCGATATCGGCCGCGTGCTCGATCTGGGCTACAACTTCACGGACGGCATCGCCAAGCTGATTCCGTTCAAGCCGGGCAAGCACGTCACCATCGCCGATGCGATGAAGGAAGAGCCGCTCTTGCAGGAGCGCTACGACAACGAGGACGAAGTACACCAGTTGCTCGACCTCGCGCAGCTCGTGGAAGGGCTCACGCGTAACGTCGGCATGCACGCGGGCGGCGTGCTGATCGCCCCGGGCAAGCTGACGGATTTTTGCCCGCTCTACACCCAGGGCGACGAAAGCGGCGTCGTGAGCCAGTACGACAAGGACGACGTGGAAGCCGTCGGCCTCGTGAAGTTCGACTTTCTGGGTCTGACCACGCTGACGATTCTCGACTGGGCCGAGCGCTATATCCGCAGGCTCGATCCGTCGAAGAAGGACTGGTCGCTGGCCGAAGTGCCGCTCGACGACGCGCCGTCGTTCCAGATCCTCAAGAAAGCGAATACGGTCGCCGTGTTCCAGCTGGAAAGCCGCGGCATGCAGGGCATGCTGAAAGACGCGCAGCCTGACCGCTTCGAGGACATCATCGCGCTCGTGGCGCTGTATCGTCCGGGCCCGATGGACCTGATCCCGAGCTTCTGCGCGCGTAAGCATGGCCGCGAAGTGGTGGAGTATCCGGACCCGCGCGTCGAACCTGTTCTGAAAGAGACCTACGGCATCATGGTCTATCAGGAGCAGGTGATGCAGATGGCGCAGATCATCGGCGGCTACTCGCTGGGCGGCGCCGACTTGCTGCGCCGCGCGATGGGTAAGAAAAAGCCCGAGGAAATGGCCAAGCACCGCGAGATTTTCGCGGAAGGCGCGGCGAAAAACGGCCTCACGCGCGAGAAAGCCGACGAAACCTTCGACTTGATGGAAAAGTTCGCGGGCTACGGCTTCAACAAGTCGCACGCGGCCGCTTACGCCTTGCTCGCCTATCACACCGCGTGGCTCAAGGCGCACCATCCGGCGGAATTCATGGCGGCGAATATGTCGCTCGCCATGGACGACACCGACAAGGTCAAGATCCTTTTCGAAGACTGCGCAACCAACAACCTCAAGGTGCTGCCGCCGGACGTCAATGCGTCGGCGTATCGCTTCGAGCCGGTTGCGGATGCGCATGTGGCCGAGGGCAAGCGTTCGCGCACGATCCGTTACGGTCTGGGCGCGATCAAGGGCAGCGGCCAGAACGCCATCGAAGAAATCCTGCGCGCACGCGAAGAAGGCGGCCTGTTCAAGGATCTGTTCGACTTCTGCGAGCGCATCGACCGCCGTCTGGTGAATCGCCGCACGATCGAAGCGATGATCCGCGCGGGCGCGTTCGACACGATCCACGCCAATCGCGCGCAGTTGATCGCCTCGGTGCCGATGGCAATGGAAGCCGCCGAGCAGGCCAGCGCCAACGCCATGCAGGCGGGTCTGTTCGACATGGGCGACGCGCCGCTGGCGGCGCACGAACTCGTTGACGAACCGGCGTGGGACGAGAAGCGCAAGCTGCAGGAAGAGAAGGGCGCGCTGGGCTTCTATCTGTCGGGCCATCTGTTCGATGCCTACAAGGACGAAGTGCGTCGCTTCGTGCGCCAGAAGATCGGCGAGCTGAAGGAAGGCCGCGACAAGCTGGTGGCGGGCGTGATCGCCTCGCTGCGCACGCAGATGACCCAGCGCGGCAAGATGCTGATCGCGCTGCTCGACGACGGCACCGGCCAGTGCGAAGTGACGGTGTTCAACGAGCAGTACGAGGCGCACAAGGCGCTCTTCAAGGAAGACGAGCTGCTGGTGGTGCAGGGCGGCGCGCGCAACGACGCCTTCACGGGCGGCATCCGCTTTACCGTCGATACCGTGATGGATCTGGAGCGCGCGCGCAGCCGTTACGCGCAGGCCGTGAAGGTGCAGGTGAACGGTAACGCCGATGCGGCGTCGCTGCGCTCGGTGCTCGAAGCGCATCGCGCGAAGCCCGATGATTCGCTGCCCGCGCCGGTGGTGGAGACGCGTGGGCGCGGCGGTCGCGATGGTGGCGGTGGCTTCGGCGGCCGTGGCCGCGAGCGCGAACAGGTCGTGATTCCGAACGGCCTCGCGGTGCAGATCGTCTATCGCAACGAGCGCGCGCAAGGCGAAGTGCGTCTGGGCGATGCCTGGCGCGTCAAGCCCACCGACGATCTGCTGGCGGCGCTGCGTGGCGAGTTCGCGGGCAGCTCGATCGAGATCGTGTACTGATCGTTTTCCTGGCGTAGCAACGCAAAACGGGCGGCTCAGGCCGCCCGTCTGTCATTCCAGAAGCACCGTTTAGCGCTTTTTCGCCACCTTGCCGTCGCGCGTGAGCAGTGCGAGCTTGGCGTAGCGGTAGTACGTCGTTTCGGCGTTATTGATCGCGAGCATCAGCCCTTCGGCGCCGTCGAGGAAACCCGCGCGTATCACCCAGGTGCGGAAGAACGCCCAGAAACCCTTGCCGAGCGCCTTGGCGAGCGACGAGCGCTTGCCGGCTTCCGCCATCGTCAGTGCGCCCGCGCTCGAATAGGCGTTGGTCTTTTCCAGCGCTTCGTGCAGATCCGGCATCGAGATATGGATGATCGGGCCGTCGAGACGGCCGATCGTGCCCTCTATTTCCAGATGCGTGTGGGTGCGCACGTCCGTGAAGCGCGCGCTGCCGCGCCGGAACAGCCGCTCGATGCGATCGGGCCACCAGCCCGAGTGATTCATGAAGCGCCCGCAGAAGCTGGAGCGGCGCGGCGTGCTGAAGGCGCTGTGCGGCGTGCCCTGGGCGAGCAGCGTGGCGATTTCGGTGCGCAGTTCGGGGCTCAGACGCTCGTCGGCGTCGAGGCAGATGACCCAGTCGCCGCGCGCCTCGACGAGCGCGCGGTTCTTTTGCGGCCCGTCGCCGGGCCAGTCGGTCTCGAACACGCGCGCGCCGAGCTGGCGGCACAGTTCCGGCGTGCCGTCGGTGCTGCCGGAATCGAACACGATGGTTTCCATCGCGAGTCCGCGCACCGATTCGAGACATTCGCCGATGTCGTGCGCCTCGTTCATCGCCACCACGATCACGGAAAGCGTGGCGGGCGACGTGCCCTGGGCCTGCGGCCTTGAGCGGGTCGGGGAAAGTCCGTCGGACATGAGTGGACGCCTGTTCTGATTCTGAATGGAAAACGCCAGCGGCGAACCTGTGAGGTTGCGCGCTGATTCTTCGTTTATAGACGGTGTATTGCTCAACCAGGCGGGGCCAGGCGGCAGAGGTGCGTATTCTAGACCATGCGCGCCGGGTCGCTGGCGTGGGCTCCGGCGGGTAACAGATGGGAAGCAGGCGCAAAGCAGGGTGTCTGACGGATCGAACGGCCCGCCGCGCCGACCGTATACAATGCGTACCGCGCTGCCGCAGTGTCATCCCGACGCTGCCGCGCCCGTTTTCCGAACACGCGTTCCAGAGGATTCCTTGAGCGAGAAGCCCCGACAATCCACCCTCAGCAAGCCGATCGGCGAAGGCCAGGCCTCCAATCCGGGCTCGGTCGGCCGCCGGCTGTGGCCGTATCTCAAGCCGCTCATCTGGGTGTCGATCGCCGCTATTGCCACGCTGGCCATCGTTGCCGCGACCGAGGCCGGCATTCCCGCGCTGCTCAAACCGCTGCTCGACCACGGCTTTGGCACCAAGGGCAGCCCGAGCGCCACGTGGATCGTGCCGGTCGCCGTGATCGGCCTGTCGCTGGTGCGCGGTCTCGCGCAGTACGCCTCCGGCTATCTGCTGCAGTACGTCTCGAACAAGATCCTGCTGGAACTGCGCCTTAAGATGTTCGAGCGCATGATTCACGCGAGCGTTGGTTTCTTCCAGCGCGAGACGGCGAGTACGGTCATCAATGCCATCGTGTTCGAGGTCAACCAGATCCTGAACGTGCTGATGTCCGTGCTGGTGACCTCCGTGCGCGACTCGCTCACCGTGGTGTTCCTGCTCGGCTATCTGTTCATTCTGAACTGGCGCCTCACGCTGATCGTGGCCGTGCTGCTGCCGGCTATCGGCTGGCTCGTCAGCAAGATCAATCGCCGCCTGCGCCGCCTGAATCGCGACTACCAGCTGCTCACCAATGATCTCTCGTACATCGTCGAAGAGACCGTGGGCGGCTACAAGGTCGTCAAGGTGCATAACGGCGAAAAGTACGAGATGGACCGCTTCGGCGAACTGAGCAAGCGGCTGCGCGGCTATCAGATGCGCATGACGGTCTCGGGCGGTCTCGCCCAGCCGATCACGCAGTTCCTGGCCTCGATTGCGCTGGCGGTTGTCGTGACGATCGCGGTGGTGCAGGCTTCGCACGACCAGACCACGGTGGGCGGTTTTGTCTCGTTCGTCACGGCGATGCTGCTGGTGATCTCGCCGCTGAAGCACCTGATCGACGTGAACCAGCCGCTGCAGCGCGGCATGACGGCCGCCGAGCTGATTTTCGGCCTGATCGACGAACCCGCCGAGCCCGAAGGCGGCGGCAAGCCGCTCGAACGCGCGCGCGGCGAAATCGAGTTCCGCAATGTTTCGTTTGCCTACGGGCCGGAAGGGCGACCGATTCTCGAAAGCGTGCACTTCACCGCGGCGCCTGGCGAGATGATCGCGCTGGCGGGCCCGTCGGGCAGCGGCAAGACCACGCTCGTGAACCTGCTGCCGCGCTTTTTCGATCCGAGCGGCGGCCAGATTCTCGTCGATGGCGTGCCGGTGCCGGAGTACGACGTCCACGCGCTGCGCAGCCAGATCGCGATGGTGAGCCAGGACGTGACGCTCTTTAACGACACGGTGGCGAACAACGTCGCTTACGGCGAAACGGCCGATGTCGAGCGCGTCGAACGCGCGCTGCGCGCAGCTAACCTGTGGGACACCATCGCGGCGCTGCCCGACGGCGTCAACACGCTGGTGGGCGATAACGGCATGAAGCTCTCGGGCGGCCAGCGCCAGCGTCTGGCGATCGCGCGCGCGATCTACAAGGACGCGCCGATCCTGATTCTCGACGAAGCAACTTCGGCGCTGGACTCGGAGTCGGAACGCCACGTGCAGTCGGCGCTGGAAACGCTGATGAAGGGCCGCACGACGCTCGTGATCGCTCACCGCCTGTCCACCATCGAACGCGCCGACCGCATCCTCGTGATGGAAGCCGGCCGCATCGTCGAGCGCGGTTCGCACCAGCAACTGCTCGAACAGCGCGGGCTCTACGCGCATCTGCATCAGATCCAGTTCCAGCAGAGCGCGGCTTAACACGGCTTGGCCGCTCCTTCGAGCGGCTTCGCAATGACAAACTCGCAAAAACGGCCCATCGCGTCAGACGCGATGGGCCGTTTTTTATCGGCTTGAAAAAGGGCGTGGGCTCAGAAGCCGACGGCGATTTCGCGCCTGCGCGACACGATCGTCGCGAGGAAGGTCGCGGTGAGCAGCGAGATCAGCACCATCACCTGGATCGGCACCAGCACGTCGATCGTCAGGCCAAAGAGGATGGTGCTGAACGACACCGCCAGGCCGCTGCACGCGGCGGTGCGGATCACGGCGTCGGCGTCGCGGCGCGCGCGCCAGAAGTACACCGAGGTGCCGAAGTAGATCGTCAGCAGGCTCAGCGCGCCGATTGCGCCCATTTCGGCGATGGCGGAGAAAAAGTCGCTATGCGCGCGTTCGTTGACGATTGCCTGGCTGGCCTCGCCACGGTGCGCCAGATCGCCCAGCGCGGCTTCCAGGCGGCCCTTGCCGACGCCGTAGACCGGATGCTGCTCGAAGATGCGGATCGACGCGCTCCAGAGCTGCAGGCGCAGGCCCGTCGAGGTGTCCTTGTCGCCGTGCTCCATCAGCGCGACGTCGGAGCCGACATCCGCGACGCGATGGCGGATGCGCTCCGTCGACAACAGCGCGCCAGCCGCCACGGCCACCAGCACCACGGCCACGACCACGCGCTTCCAGTGCGTGAACCAGCCGTACTGCACACCCAGCAGGAACATGAACACGGGGATCGCGATCCAGCCGCCGCGCGTACCCGAAAGATAGGAAACGAAGCCGCCCACCAGCAGCGCGGCCAGCTTTACCACCAGCGCGAGCGGGCGCGCCTTGCGGTCCCAGCCGAACGTAAAGACGGCGAGGAAGGCGAATAGCAGGGCCGTATCGCCGAACGGAATCGCGTTGGTGTAGTAGTTGTTCAGGCGCTCGGCGTCGCTCCAGCCGCCTACCGGGCGATCGAGGATCACCCAGGCGCTGGCGGCGAGCGCGCCGAACGCGCAGCCCCAGCCGACGGCGGTGAGATAGCGCGAGGGCACGCGACTGAGCAGCAGAAAGACCGGCAGGGCGAGCGCGAAGCGCGAGAGCGCATCGAACTGATGTGGCTTCCAGTAGCCCATCAGCGGCTGCTGCACGATGACGACGACGAGCGGCGCAAGCATGGCCGCCGTGTACCAGCCGTAATCGCGCCACGGCGCGAAATAGCCCGGCTCGCGCCGACCGGCGTACAGGCCCCAGAGCGCGAACGCCAGCAGCAGGAAAAAGCAGTAACCCGTGCCGCCGCGCCAGACCAGATTGGTAGCCGGGCCGAGCACGAGCAGCAGGGAGACGATTGGAGCCAGGCGGCGAGGGAAAGTGGTTGTTTCGTGATTCATGGCGGCCGGCGCAAATCGGACGGGCAGTCAATTTGTTATGTCGATATGGCCGTCGGGCGCCCATCGAACGATGTCTACGGCGCCGTGCGGCCAGGGATGGACGCTCTAATGCCCAAAGCCGGTCGATTATACCGGAGGGCCTTTGGCCCAAACGGGTTCGCCCGGGCGCCGACCAGCTAGGGCATTACCCCAGCTTTCCAACGGTAGCGTGCGGAAGTAGGGCTATATAATCGGCCCACGCGTTTTTTCTGCACAAAAATTCACACGTCGGACGAGTCATGAAGGTTGGTATTTCCGCAAACGCGCTCAAGCACAGCGGCGGGCTGGAACGTTATGCGATGGACCTCGTTCAGGGACTTGCCGCACGCAATCTGCGTCCGGCGTTCTTCGCGCGCAAATTCGACCCGTCGCTCGCCGAATACAGGTTGGTCGAACCGCATCGCATCAACGTTTCGCTGCTACCCGGCAAGCTGCGCGATGGCTGGTTTTCCTGGCGGCTGGCGGCGCTGCGCCGCCGCTTGGGTGTAGACGTGCTGATCGGCTGCAACCGCGTCGACTCGTCGGAAATCGCGATCTGCGGCGGCACGCATCGCGGCTTTCTGCGCGCGACGGGCCGACCGACGCGCGGCTCCGATCAACGTCAGATCGAACTCGAAAGCCGGCAATATGCGCGATCGCGCGTGATCGTCGCGCATTCTGCGCTCATGCGCGAAGAACTTCTCGAACTTTACGGCGTGGACGACGCGAAGATCCGCGTGCTGTGCCCGCCGGTGGATGGGGCGCGTTTCTCGCCGGTGGCCGACGCCGCGCGCGCCGCGCTGCGCCAGCGATTCGGCTTCGGCGAGCACGAGACGGTGCTGCTGTTTCCATCGAGCAGCCATGACCGCAAGGGCCTGCCGCTGATCCAGACGGTGGTGGAAGCGCTGGAACTGCCCGTGGTCGTGGCGGTGGCGGGGCGCCCGCCCGAGCGCGCAAGCCAGCGCGTGCGCTATATCGGCTACGTGAAGGATCTGGAGAATGCCTACCGCGCGGCGGATTACACGATCCTCGCTTCGAAGTACGAGCCGTTTGGCCTGGTCGGCATCGAATCGGTGATGTGCGGCACGCCGGTGATCTTCTCGTCGAATATCGGTTGCTGCGACGCCATCGCCGATGACGCCAAGTACGTGTTCCGCCCCGATGACGCCGCCGATCTGCGCCGCACGCTGGAGGCGGTGCTTGCCGCGCGCGGCCGCCGCATCGTCGGCAGCGCTGGCAGTGTAAATACGGGTCTGCATCCCGCCATCCGTTACGACGCCAGCGTGACGGCCCACGTCGACGCGCTGCTCGGCCTCGCGTCCGACATCCTCTCGTCACAAAAATGACCGTCGCGCCCACTTCCTGCGGGCGCACTCTTCTTCCGACCCCACGAAATCGCCCGTCCCACGGGGCTTTGCGCGATCCTTCCGCCAGATGGAAAAGTCTTGTTCGAGCTTAGGGGTTAACCCTAGGAGTCGATAAGCCTACGATGCGTACATCGGTCGCATGCACATACCGTCGCACGTCGACCGTCTAGTCCAAACTGGAGGTCGTTACCATGAAGTCCCTTATTCAAGCCGTTGCCGTCGCCGCTGCCCTGATCGTTCCGGTCGCTTCGTTCGCCCAGCAGGCACCCGTTACCCGCGCCTCGGTGCGCGCTGAGCTGGTCCAGCTCCAGCAAGTCGGCTACCACGTCGGCGATGGCGACCAGGCACATTACCCGGACGCGATCCAGGCAGCCGAAGCCAAGGTTGCTGCGCGTAACGGCAACAGCGCCTACGGCGGCGTGGCCAATGCGTCGGAATCGGGTGTGCGCGGCGCTACGGTGTCGCAGCAAGACTGGAACGCCATGTACACGCGCTAAGCGCATCAAGACATGACAGTGCGCCGCGCCGCTGGAGGGCGGGACGGCGCGAGCAGTGAGCGGTAGCAGGCCGGGTGGCAGCGCAGTGTGAAGACACTGGCTCAGCGCGCTATCCGCACTATCGGCATCGAAGATACCTCCACCATCGGCCATTCCGATGGTTTCGCCCGGGCACGGAATGGGTGTCCGGGCGTTTTTTCCCCGAAGGCCGCCTGGCGTTTTGCTGGCGGCCTTTGTGCATTTCTGCTTCGTTGCTTCGCTATCAGGCAGTAGATCAGGCAGTAGATTCGCCGGGCGGCTGCGCACGCTCAAGCTGCGCGAGCAGGGCGCGCGCTTCGTCGAGCGGGTCCACCGACATCGGATGGAACGCGAAGTGTGGCGCGCGGGCGAGCGCCTCGAAATGCTTGCGCGTGCTGCGCGTATAGGCCGGATCGTAGTGTTGCGTGACGAGCGCTTCCGACAACTCCGCGCGCCGGTCCTCGTCGAGCAACTGGCACCACGACGCGATGCGTTCGCGTCCGTGCAGCGGCGTGAGCTTGAGCAACTGCTCGCGGAAGTAATCGCGCTCGCCGAGCAGGTGGCCATATTCTTCCAGCAACAGCGCCACGCGCTCCTCGCGCGCGACATCGACGACCACGCAGGGCGCGCCGTGCAGCCCTTCGACCAGCGCAATCGGCAAGGTGATCGCACCAATGCGGCGGCTTTCCGCCTCGACGAATACGGGGCGCGTCGCATCGAAATCGCGCAGCGCCTGCACGAGCGACGTGTCGAACGCTTTCTGCGGCGGCTGCGCGCGCGAAGGCAGCGCGCCAAGCAGCGAGCCGCGATGCGCGGCGAGCGCCTCCAGATCGAGCGTCTGCGCGCCAGCGCGGCCGAGCGCCTGCAGCAGGCGCGTCTTGCCGCTGCCCGTGGGCCCGGTGAGCACAATGAAGCGGAACTGGGTGGGCAGCGTGCCGAGCGCTTCGAGAACGCTGTGGCGGTACGCCTTATAGCCACCTTCGAGCTGCCGCGCGCGCCAGCCGATCATGTTGAACATGGCCGTCATCGACCCCGAGCGCTTGCCGCCGCGCCAGCAGTAGATGAGCGGACGCCAGTTGCGCGGGCGGTCGGCGAAGGTAGTGTCGAGATGCATCGCGATGTTGCGCGCGGCGAGGGCCGCGCCCACGCGCGTCGCGTCGAATGGCGATTCCTTGTAGAGCGTGCCAACCAGCACGCGCTCTTCGTTGCTGAGGACGGGGGCGTTGATGGCGCCGGGGACGTGGTCCTCGGCATATTCGAGCGGCGTGCGCACGTCGACGACTTCGTCGAATTCGCCGAGCTGGGACAGGGTGACGCGCTGGTGATTCAACTGCGGTGCTCCGGTGGGGCGGTGAGGGTGGCGATGGCCTGAATGCGGATGATACGCGGCGATAGAGGGTAGTGGTCGGTTGGTGATGCACTTCGCATCAACTGCGAGCCAGTCCAGATAGCGCAAGGTCGGCCGCCTGGTGACGTGCTAGTAAACACGGCACAACGAGGTGGAGGTGACATGTCGTTACCCGAACGACGCGATACAGGTCGCGAACGCTGCGAAGCGCGCAACGGCAGCAGCTGCGAGCAATGGCGACGATTTACTCGGTGCGGTGGGGGCGGCAGCCGTGACGGTGCTTGGCGGAGGTGACAATTCGGACGATGGCGATGGCGATGGCGATGGCGGAGGCGCCTCCGACGATGACCTGTTTAGTGCTGATTCTGGCGGCGATTCGACGCCGCTCGGTGACGCACAGCCATTCGACTATCAGTTCGATATGCCGGATGGCGACGCTGAGCAAATCGCGGGTATGCCGTTCAATGGAGCGCCGGGCACGTGGGCATCGAGTATGCCGGGGACGATGCCGCAGTTGCGGCAGTACGGCTCTGGCGGCACGCCAATGACAGATATTGATTTCGAGGCCCATCACGGCAATCCCAACCCTCATGCTCACAATTGGGACGGAACGAGTCGTGACGAGGGCGCGCCGGTTTCCTTGCTTCCTTGGTGAATGGAATGACGGACAACTTATTGGCATCGTGGAATTACTTCCACGATTGGTCTCTGGACAGCGTGGCGACCGGGCCGAACGTAGAGCCCCGCACGCTGACACTCGGCCTGTACCTTTGCGGCAGGCGCGTGTCGGTGACGTTCGAAGGCGCTACGTGCGTCTGCGTTGAGCGCTTGGGGCTGTTGAACATCGTGTACGGTATTCACATCGTTCAGCCGGATGATACGAAGTACGCACGTGTCAGCGCCATGCTTGAGCGCGGCGAACGGCTGACGCAAAGAAGAGCGACGCTGCTCGTGTTCGTCTATTCAACGCTCAGCGCTGAACTTGCGATTGAGTGCGACTCCCTGGCGGTGCGGGAGGTCGGCTCTACGTGAGCACGAATCGAAAACGGGACCGCCTTGCCGGTGAGCTTGGTTGCTTCGTACAGAAATACGCGCGCAGGTCGCACGCCGGCCACGATCCCAATGATCGGCGTTACGACAGGAAAGTCGAGAAGGCGATGCGGAGACTGCGTTCCGACGAGCTGTCGGAACTACTATCCGGCGATGGCGACGAGGCAGCGCCGTCGGAAGCGATGGGCGACATGGTCGAGATTGACGAATATCGGTAGCATCTGACGAAAAAGCTACCTTTGGCGTGTAAAGCGGGCAATCCCTCGTTTTTTGGGAGCGCAAGATTGCGGCCGGCCAGTCTTTGACACCAGCGCAGATTCGCCCGTGAGGGAACCGCTCGATCTATGTTCGAGCGTGCGGCGCACCGATTCACCTGTTGTACGCCGCTCGCGCGCCTCAAGCGCCCCGAAAACCCAGTCGACTTTCGCGTAAATGTCTGGCGCATTGTCCCTCACGCGAGCCCGCGTCCGATAGAGGTTGGTCTCCTGGCTGTACGGTACAGCCTACGTTTCGAAAAACTCATAGACGGCGTCGATGTCGATCGCGCGGCGGGATAGAAGAAAGCCGATCTGCTCGGCGAAGTCGAGTAGATCGTCGATGACGGGATGTTGCTGAATGATCTTATGGTTTGCGTAGATCACCGTCTGGTGGGGCTTTCAGGCCGGTTCGTGATGCTGGGTTTGCTTGGCGCGTGACAGTCCATCGGCCGATGCACCCGGCATCAACTGATGCGCCAGTCCAGATAGCGCAAGGTCGGCCGCCTGGTGACGTGCTAGTAAACGCGGCACAACCAGGTGGAGGTGACATGTCGTTACCCGAATGGGGCAATTCGTATAACGCGCTTTACGTGCCGCTCAAGGGCAGTTGGCAGTGCGCGCTAGTGCCCGCTCGTGATATCGAAGACGTAGACCGTGGCTGGCGGCTCTCTTACGAGGAGCGCCAGACAGCGCGCAAGGCGCGCGAAGAACAGATGGCTCGGGACAGGCGGGATTTCGACCAGTTATTCCGGGTTAGCATCGGCCGCAAAGCATCGCGTATCTCTGCCGATTTCAGCGCCTACGCGGGCTTCATCGGCAAGCATGTACGTGGGCGATGGCCCGCGCCGATAGACGGCGAAGACATAACGCGCATTCTGCGCGAAGCGGTACGCGATGGCCTGATCGTTCCCGCCATTGATCGTGACTGGCGCGGCAGTGCTGGCGTATCGGCACGCTACGCGCCGCAAACGTGGGGCGAAACGTATCGGAGCGGGGGCGGGGGTGGAGTGGTAGCCAGTACGCCGCGCGCGAAGACGTTCCACCAGTCGGTGATGGAATCGATGGGCCTCGATGCCGACGGCGCGACAGCCTACATCGAAAAGTACAACGCGATGGTCGAGCGCATCGACGCAATACAGGCCGCGAACGCTGCAAGGCGCGCAGCGGCCGCACTGGTGAGCAACGGCGACGACTTGCTCGGCGAGGTGGAGGCGGCGGCCGGGGCGGTGCTCGGCGGTGGCGACGATTCGGACGATGGTGATGATGCTGGCGGAGCTGACGACACAGCGCTCGGCGATGATGCGGACGACACCTCAACGCCGCTCGGCGACGCGCAGCCGTTCGACTATCAGCCGGATATGCCGG
Organism: Paraburkholderia sp.; assembly: GCF_035948235.1. GTDB lineage: Bacteria > Pseudomonadota > Gammaproteobacteria > Burkholderiales > Burkholderiaceae > Paraburkholderia. Next base: position 45,724 of record NZ_DASZJJ010000248.1, read on the forward strand.
ATGGCGATGTCGAAGAACTGGCGAAGTCTACGATCAACGAGCGCTATGCGGCCAAGATGCTCGGGTATGACATGGACACGTTCGGCGGCATGATCCACGCGCTCAAGGATGAATTCAGCCTTCGAGGCGATGACAACGTAACGTTCCACGATAGCGGCGACGTCTATTTCAATGGCGAATGGTTGGACAACATTCACACCTACGCGCCGTGAGCGAGACACTACATGACCTTAAAACACCAACTTGCCTATGCGTCCTTCACGATCTATCAGGACGTGGAGTCCCCGGAATTCTGGACCAGCTACTTTGGCGTCGCGCCGGATGCGGCTGGTGTAAAGGGCGAACGCTTCGTGACACCATCTGGTCGTATGAGTGCTGGCACGCGGCGTATCGGAGTCTGGAGTATTTCCAGTAAAGCATTCGTGGAGAGTGACGAGCTGGCTCCGCACCTTCACTATCTCACGGATCGCCTCGCGCTCCCCCGCTCGGATCTGCGTGGACTCATCGAACGGACTGGCGCTCGAATGCGCTTCTTCTGCTACTGGAGCAACGAAGGCGGGAACCGCGTGCCCGACGTGCCCGACGATATCCGCGCCATGATGGAAGCGATGGGTGGCACGGTTGAGATTGACGAATACCGCTAGAGCCGTGCGCCAAACGAAAAGCCGATTCGCGAGGGTTGCCCGTCTTTCCGGCCCCCCAGTTCGTGCTGCCAAAACTTCGCCGTGCGCGCGTGGTGGACTGACAAAATTCCGGTTGCGCCGGGTTATTGCCGCGCTGGCTCTGGACGTCGCGACGCGGGTGACACCGCGCGCGGCGCCTGTGTGCACCGATTTCACGCGCCCAGCAAAAAGCCGCCCGCAGGCGGCTTCTCTACGACTGATCCGGCAGACCTCAAAACTCAATACACCCCAGGCTCACCCGGCGGCCGCGTCTTGAACCGCTTATGCACCCAGTAATACTGCTCGGGAATGCGCGGAATCTGCTCCTCGAGAAACTCGTTCATACGGCGCGCGTCCTGCTCATCGTCGCCGGTCGGATAATTTTCCCAAGGTTTGAAGACTTTCAGCCGATAACCCTTGTAATTGGGCAGCACCTCGCCGATGAAAGGAACGACCTGCGCATGACCCACCTTCGCCAGACGTCCGACCGCGGTCAGCGTACACGCAGGCACGCCGAAGAACGGCACGAAAGTGGAATTGCGCATGCCGTAGTCCATATCCGCGCCGAGCATCACCGGCTTCTTGTCGCGCAGCCAGCGCAGCACGGCACGCGCGCTGTCCGCGCGGCTCACCATTTCGGCGCCGAAGCGGCTGCGGCCGGCTTTCGCGGCGGCCTCGAATTCGGGGTTCGAAAACGGCTGGTAGAGCGAGCCGCAGGGGCGACGCAGCGAGTAGTTAAGAAACATCGAACCGGCTTCGATACCGACGAAATGCAGACCAAGGAACAGCGTGGGCGGCAGATTGGGGTCGGTAAGGTCGATTTCGCTGTCCAGCTGGACGAGTTTTTCGAGTTTCTTCGCCGAGCCGAACCACTGCACGCTGCGCTCCATGTAGCTGCGGATCGCCTGGCGAAAGTGCTGGCCCGCCACTTCCTCGCGCCTCTCGTCGCTCCACTCGGGGAAGCACAGGCGCAGGTTGGTGTGGACGACGCGCTTGCGGCGGCTCGGAATCTGGTAGAGCAGCCACCCCAGCCCGTCTCCCAGACGAGCGACGAAGCCATAGGGTAGGATCGCAAAAAGTTTCAGCAGACCAATGGCGAAACGTGAGCCGAGTTTGCCTAGCATGCGGCGACTCCCGTGACGTGCCGGAAAGCAGTGGAGAAAACGATTGACAACACGCGGTGTGACTCTGCGACAAATTGGGGAAGTCGCTATAATAAGGTCTTCGCCGAGTTAACTGACAACTTGCGGGGCGAAGCCGGTTCGCCATGTATCGCGCCACGGAGCTAAGTGTGCGGTCGTGACTAACTGGACCAGGTAATCCGCTAAAGCGTCGCCGCTTCAAAGCTCCCGAAGCTGGCTACGTGAAATTCAACCGTCACCAGCTACAAGGAGCCTTACACGTGGCAAACGACTATTTCTTCACTTCTGAATCCGTTTCCGAAGGCCATCCCGACAAAGTCGCGGATCAGATCTCGGACGCGATTCTCGATGCCATCCTGACGCAAGACAAGTACTCGCGCGTTGCAGCGGAAACGCTGTGCAACACGGGTCTCGTCGTGCTCGCCGGTGAAATCACCACCACGGCCAACGTCGACTACATCCAGGTCGCGCGCGACACGATCAAGCGCATCGGCTACGACAACACCGACTACGGCATCGACTACCGCGGCTGCGCGGTGCTCGTCGCTTACGACAAGCAGTCGCCGGACATCGCCCAGGGCGTGGACCGCGCGCACGACAACAATCTCGACCAAGGTGCAGGCGACCAGGGTCTGATGTTCGGCTATGCGTGCGACGAAACGCCCGAACTGATGCCGCTGCCGATCCACCTTTCGCACCGCCTGGTCGAGCGCCAGTCGAACCTGCGCCGCGACGGCCGTCTGCCGTGGCTGCGTCCGGACGCGAAGTCGCAGGTCACCGTGCGTTACGTCGACGGCAAGCCGCACGCCATCGACACGGTCGTGCTGTCCACGCAGCATTCGCCGGACATCGATCTGGGCACGCTGCGCGAAGCCGTCATCGAAGAAGTCATCAAGCCGGTGCTGCCGGCCGACCTCATCAAGGGCGACATCAAGTTCCTTGTCAACCCGACCGGTCGTTTCGTGATCGGCGGCCCGCAGGGCGATTGCGGTCTCACGGGCCGCAAGATCATCGTCGATACGTACGGCGGCGCAGCCCCGCACGGCGGCGGTGCGTTCTCGGGCAAGGACCCGTCGAAGGTCGACCGTTCGGCGGCTTACGCTGGCCGTTACGTGGCGAAGAACATCGTCGCCGCCGGTCTGGCGTCGCGCTGCCTGATCCAGGTTTCGTACGCCATCGGCGTGGCCGAGCCGACTTCGGTGATGGTCAACACGTTCGGCACGGGCAAGGTCTCGGACGCCACCATCACGAAGCTCGTGCGCGAGCATTTCGATCTGCGTCCGAAGGGCATCATCCAGATGCTCGATCTGCTGCGCCCGATCTACGAAAAGACCGCTGCTTACGGCCACTTCGGTCGCGAAGAGCCGGAATTCTCGTGGGAAGCCACTGACCGCGCGCTCGTACTGGCCGAAGCAGCTGGCACGGAACCGGTTGGCGCGCTCGCTTAAGCGTCAGGCTTAGCGAAGCAAGCAAACAAAACCCCGCCAAGACAGACGTCCTGGCGGGGTTTTTTGTTTCTTCAGGCGTGAGGCCGGGGCGCTTTACTGCATCGCGAAGCCGAACCAGCCGGCGCTGCTCGCGGTGATGCGGCGCGGACGGCGCGCGTTGCGCGGCGTATGGACGGTCGAGGGCGCGGCGAGCGTGCGCAGCGTCGCGTTCGGGCGATACAGCAGCGTGCGCAGCGAGAAGTGGCGCGAGCCCGCGCGCAGTCGCAGCACCGAGAAGAACGTGTGGAACCACGAGCGCATGCTGTCCACCGGATGCGCAGTGCGCACCTGTTGGGCCAGCGCACGCGTGCGCGCGGCATGGTGGCGCAGGGCGCGCACGACATGGCGGCGGGCCGGGCGGGCGGCTTTCAGGGCAGCATGAGTCATGTGACGGGTGTCGGAAGGGGTATGCATGGTTTGGGCGATAACAGGTTCGACGCGATACTCGACGCGAGGTTCGCGACGTGGCGCATCGAATCCAGCAGCAAGCGTGCCTGTTTTCAGTGAGGACACAATGAGGAGAAGCGCAAGACAGGCCGGATGGCGCAAGCCAAGGCTGGGAGGGCGCGCCGGGATGGACCTCGGAGGGCGCAAGCCTTGCTGGGCAAGGCCTGGCGGGCAGTCCGTCCGCGCGATAGATGTTCTGGGTCAAAAAACAGCATGCCGGCAGACTACACGCGAATCATGACGCCCGAAAGTCGGTTAATACCCGGCCCCGAGCTTTCCTGATGCATCTTGATGCATACGATCGCGCCCTTTGTCGCCACGCCGGTGCGGGTCTGCTTCATCGACGTGCGTCGATGTGAGCATCGATGCGCGCGCCAGCCGCTTCCAGCCGCGTGCGCGCGCTCTTACAATCGAGCGGACGGCGCGCATCGAATACATATCAGCGACATAAAGCGGCATATGAGCGCGGCGCCGCTGCCGCGGTCCGGATGACCGCGGCCCCGCAGGCCTCGAATAACGGAAGTCCCATGTCAGTCCAGTCAAAGAAGGAACAGGTGCAGGCGCTGCGCGAGCGCGGTTTCGTGGTCGTGCCGGGGCTCGTCTCGCCCGAGCGGTGCGACGAGATCAAGCGCGTCGCGCAGACGCAGTTGGAGGCGGCCGCGGCGCCGCTCGAATTCGAAGCCGATCTGCGCTATCCCGGCGCGCCCGACTCGAAAGACGCGCCCGGCGGCCATACGGTGCGGCGTCTGCTGGATGCGTATTCGCGTCATCCGTCGTATCGCGAATGGGCGACTTCGCCCGAGATCACTGGCTGGATGGAGCTGTATTTCGGCGAGGAGCCAAGGCTCTCTCGCGTGCACCACAACTGCATGATGACCAAGCATCCCACGTACGGCAGCCTCACGGGCTGGCATCGCGACGTGCGTTACTGGTCGTTCGAGCGCGACGATCTGGTGTCGGTGTGGCTCGCGCTCGGGCCGGAAACCATCGAGAACGGCGGCCTGTGGTTCGTGCCCGGTTCGCACACGGCGCCGTTCACCTCGGGCAGCTTCGACCAGGCCAAATTCTTCCGCGCCGATGTGCCCGAAAACCAGGCATGGATCGAGCGCGCGACGTCGCCCACGCTGCAAAAGGGCGACGTGGTGTTCTTCCACTGCAACACGCTGCATTCGGCGGGGCAGAACCAGAGCGACGACGTGAAGTTCTCGCTCGTCTACACCTACCACGGCGCGAGCAACGTGCCGCTGCCGGGCACGCGCTCGGCATCGATACCGGAAGTCAAACTCGGCTGATGCGTCGATTGCGCGGAGAAACCGCGCTGCCAAAGGCGTCGGCCTAGCGCCGGCGCCCCGATACCACCAGGCCGGTGAGTCCGGCCACGGTTGCGGCGGCGCCTGCCACGATGAGGATCATCGTGCGATCGGTGGGCGCGCCGGTGACGATGCGCGAAACGTCGTTCGAGAACGAGTGAAACGACTGACCGCCAAAGTAAAGCAGCGCGACGCCGCAGGCAATCAGCGCGAACGAAAGCGCTTTGACCATAAAGACCTCATGCAGAAGACGGACGCCGCAGTGTAGGCGAGCCCGGCGGCAGCGTCCATTGTCGCGTCCCACATGATGGGCATCTGCACGGAACGCGCGGATCGGCTAGCATGGCAAACCGCGCGGCGCGCCACATCGCGGAATTTGACGGATTTATGGCGCTATTGCTGCGTTTTTTGCGCGATATGCGCAGAATGCGCGCGCCGCCGCTGGACTTTCTGAAACCTGTTTCCCGTTCGAGGATTCAAACGATGGCCTACGAAGCAGCTGCTGAACGCTATTCGGAAATGCAATACCGCTTTTGCGGCAAGTCGGGACTCAAGCTGCCGGCGCTGTCGCTCGGCCTGTGGCACAACTTCGGCGACACCACGCCGATTTCGACGCAGCGCGAAATCCTGCGCACGGCTTTCGACCTCGGCATCACGCACTTCGACCTCGCGAACAACTACGGGCCGCCGTACGGCAGCGCCGAAACCAACTTCGGCCGCATTTTCAAGGACGATTTCCGTCCGTACCGCGACGAACTGCTGATCTCGTCGAAGGCGGGCTGGGACATGTGGCCGGGCCCGTACGGCCAGGGCGGCGGCTCGCGCAAGTACGTGCTGGCGAGCCTCGACCAGAGCCTGCAGCGCATGGGTCTCGACTACGTCGATATCTTCTACTCGCACCGCTTCGACGCCGAAACGCCGCTGGAAGAAACCGCGGGCGCGCTCGCCACCGCCGTGCAGCAGGGCAAGGCGCTGTACGTGGGCATTTCGTCGTATTCGGCGCAGAAGACGCGCGAGATGGCGAAGCTGCTGGCCGAATACAAGGTGCCGCTGCTGATCCATCAGCCGTCGTACAACCTGCTCAACCGCTGGGTCGAGCATGAGCTGCTCGACACGCTCGAAGACATCGGCACGGGCAGTATTGCATTCACGCCGCTCGCGCAAGGTCTGCTGACGAACAAGTATCTGAACGGCGTGCCGCAGGATGCGCGTGTGAACCGTCCGGGCGGCAGTTCGCTCAAGAACGAACACCTGAGTGCGGAGAACATCGAACACGTGCGCAAGCTCAACGAACTCGCCCAGCGCCGCGGCCAGAGCCTCGCGCAGATGGCGATTGCGTGGACGCTGCGCGGCGGCCGCGTGACCTCGGCGCTGATCGGCGCGAGCCGCGCGGAGCAGGTGCGCGAGAACGTCGGCGCGCTGAAGAACCTCGAATTTTCGGCGGAAGAACTCGCCGAGATCGACCGCTTCGCGACCGAAGGCGGCATCAATCTGTGGGAAAAGCCGTCGACCGATCAGGCGATCTGATCCCCTGCGTGTTACCAGTGAAAACCGCCTCGCCGTGTGCGAGG